>ONKL01000051.1 GCA_900318395.1 uncultured Prevotella sp. | reverse complement strand
TTTAAACAAAAGAGTTAAGTACGAAGAGCCGTGTGACGGGAGACTGTCAAGCACGGTTCCGTGAGAAGGGAGGGTGAAAGTCCCTCCACTTACTCGACAGTGAATTCAAAAAAAATGGCAAGCATAGCAAGCTGGATATATGATAAGCCGCTTAGAGGCAATTACACCTTCACACACGATGAGGTGGCGCAGGCATTCCCTGACATGAGTGCCGGCAGCATTGCACGTGCGCTGACCAGAGAGGTGAGCAAGGGACGGATTATGTCGCCCCTGCGCGGCTTCTACGTCATAGTGCCGGATGAGTATGTGCTGCGCGGGGCTGTGCCGCAGTCGTTTTACTTGGACGACATGATGCACCACCTGGGACGCAAATACTATGTGGCTCTGCTGAGTGCGGCAAGCTATCACGGAGCTTCACATCAGGTGCCGCTGCGGTTCAGCGTGATGATAGAGCCTCCCGCCATGCGTGACAAGAAGGGAGAGAAGTACCTTACGCATTATTTCTGCAAGAGCCATATTCCTGAGGCATACGTGGAGAGACGACAGACGCGGACGGGCTACATTAACGTGTCGTGTCCTGAACTGACGGCAGTGGATTTGCTGACGTATCAGGCTAAGACAGGCAGCGTTTCGCGGGCAGCCACTGTTCTGGCTGAACTGGCAGAGAAACTGGATTTCGGGCGTTTGGCGGCTGACTTCGTGAAGGAGGTGCCGGTAACCAGTCTGCAGCGTCTGGGCTATATTCTGGACGAGGTGCTGGAAGAAGGGGAAGTGGCAGAGTCAGTGTACAGTCTGTTGAAGTGTTCCGGGTTCGGTGGAGAATTATTGTGAACGAAACCATCGAGATTGACGAGTTATGATACCAGAGCGATATATTACGGAATGGAGTGAGCAGGCCCCGTGGGTGGTGAATAAATTCATCGAACAGGATTTGATAGTCTGCCGTGCGTTAGTATCTATTTATAGCGATGCATTTCTTTCGGAGCATCTGGCGTTCAGAGGCGGCACGGCATTGGGTAAGTTGTATCTGAAGCCACAGCCCAGATACTCGGAGGACATCGACTTGGTGCAAGTGAAGGCAGAACCCATCAAAGAGACTATAGACCATCTAAGGGACGCGCTGGCTTGGCTGAGCGAGCCAGTGGTGAAGCAAAAGAAGCACAACAATACGCTGGTATTCAAGGTGCAGCCGACGGATATGGATGCGGGGGAGATTCACTTGAAGGTGGAGATTAACTGCAAGGAGCATTTCTCGGTATATCCGATGGTTAGGATACCTTTTGCGGTGAATAGTTCGTGGTTCAAAGGTGCTTGCGACGTGCTGACCTATGAATTGGCAGAGCTGACAGGAACGAAACTGAGGGCTATGTATCAGCGGAGAAAAGGACGTGATTTGTTTGACCTGTGGAAGATACTGTCAATGCACCCCGAATTGGATAAAGAGAAAGTAATGGAGAGCTATGAGCGCTATCTTGGCTTCACGGCATCACACTTGCCTACGTACAAGGAATTTTTGCTGAATATTGACGGTAAACTACAGGATGAGGAATTCTTGACGGACACGGAAATGATTCTTGGGCCACAGGTGGAGTATGACCCTCAGGTGGCGTGGGAAAAGGTGAAAGCGGAATTGGTGGAGAGACTTAATCCTGATGTATGAATATTGATACTTGAAACATGGAACTTGAAACAAATAATATCATAGTTGGTGCAGGCCTGATCAGTCTGGATGTGTTGATTTGGGAAGGAAACCGCATCCCTGTGTCATTTTATGTGGGTGGCACATGCGGTAATGTGATGATGATCCTCTCCCATATGGGTTGGGATGCCTATCCCATAGCCCGTCTGGATGGCACGAAAGACGGGGTGAGAGTGTTGGATGACATGAAAAAGCACCGTGTACATACTGATTTTATTTCTACCCAAGACGGTAAGACACCGGTGATCGTGCAGCGTAACTTCATTAATAAGGATGGTGTTCCCACACACAAGTTTGAATCGCGCAACAATATCGGGCGGTTCTATCTGGACTTCAAGTCGCTGACACTGAAACAGGCGAATGAGGTGATTGAGAGAATAGACTTTGTGCCAAAGGTATTCTTCTTTGACAGGGTTTCACCCGCCATCTTGAAGCTAGCCAGTACATTTAAGGGAAAGGGGGCGGTGATATTCTTTGAGCCTTCCAGCAGAGGAGGTAATGTCTTCCTATTCAACAAATGTGTTGAGGTATCTGATATAGTCAAGTTCTCGGAACAGAGGATAAAAGACATTAACCAGTTTAAAGACTATAATGATAAGCTGTTTATCCAGACGCAAGGGGCAAAGGGTTTGAACTACCGCTTGAGTGGCGATTGGAAGCACTTGGAACCTGTTGCAAATAAAAAAGTGGTGGATACCGCTGGTGCTGGTGATTGGACAGCGGCTGCTTTGATTAATAATTTGTTCAAAGACAAAGTAATGTTTGGAATATGCGATCTCTTAGAATCAGATTTGGAAACAGCTCTGAAAGAAGCGCAGAAAATAGGTGCTGAGAGTTGCTCTTATGAAGGGGCGCGTGGCATGATGCAGCAATGAAACAACTAAAGAACAGAGATATTTTAAAACGTTAATCTTTATATATCTTCACTTCTTCAAAATTCACAAAAGCACTTTTCTACCGTTTAAATTATAATTAGCTGACACATTATAAGTTGCAATTCTCTGGTTATATTTCCTTATGCTCATAGGTCTTGAGCACTTTTTCAATATCTGATTCCTTATAGAGAATGTTACCTTTCATACGGATATAAGGTAAGATGCCGTCGTTACGGTAATCACGCAACGCCCTTGGACTGACCCGGAGGACTGTTGCTAACTCTCTATCCGTCATTAGCCGTTCACCATGAAGGACAAGCTTATAATCATCCATTAACCTATTTGCTTTTCGGCTAGCCTTGCGCAGTGACTCCAAAGTCTCTGCTATCAAATCATCTTTGATTGTGAGTATTCTTTCTTCCATTTCCTTATTCATTATTATATATTATGATACTTGCCCGACTGACGGATAACCAACTCCACTTCTTCGGGACGGTAGTAGAACTTACGCCCTAACTGAGCATAGCATATTTTATGCTTGCTACGCAGAGTCTGCAATGACCGTTGACTGATCTTGAGGATAGCACAAACTTCCTCACCGGTTAGCCATTTCTGGAAACGCTTGTCCTGACACTTGCGGGAAAGCGATTCCACCCTTTGAGTCAGTTGGCGTACCTCAGCCAGCAATTGCTCAAACGCACTCTTTTCCAATATTACTATATCCATGTTCTTATATCTATTTTGTTCAAACGGCTGCAAAGGTAGCCGGATTGCGGTAAAACAAGCGTATAAGGATTGAAGAAGTCCCCGAAAGTCCCTAACAATCGGGGACATTGGAGCCATTTCAAAAATATTATCTTCCAAGGTGTTAAAAGGGTGGGAAACATTGTCTCTGGCTTGCTGTAATTTTGCTGCCGAAATCAAACAAGAAAAGAAATAAGAATGGAAGTCATCACCATTGAAAGCGGTCTCTGGCAGCAGTTGCTAAACCGCATAGAGAGAATAGAAACATATGTAAAGGAGGCTACGGCTCCTGTCAACATCAGCGACGAGGACATCATCCTGAACAATGATCAGGCTTGCCGATTGCTCTGTGTGGAGAAGCGGACGATGCAGTATTACCGATCAGAAGGAAAGATTACTTATCGCCGCTATGCGAAGCAATTACACTACCGTCTGTCTGACATTGAAGAGTTCGCACATGTCACCATGCGTCCGTTGAGCAAGAAACTACTTGCATCCATACGTCAGGAATGCATTGAAGAGAAAAAGAGAATCCTTGAAAACATGGAGGACAGACTATGAACGGAACAGACATAACAGAAGAGAAGCAGCAGAGTGAAGTTCTGGATAAGGATTTCTTCCTTGAGTGTATGCGTAGCGTAGTTAAAAGGATGCAGAAACAGGAACAGATGATACAGGTACTGGTGGATGATCTGAGGATGCGTAACCACGAAGGAGTACTTTACCTTAGAGGCGAGAGAATGTATTCTACACAGGAACTGGTAAACAGTTTGCGAGTCAGTAGAAAAACGCTCATGCGATATCGAAATGCAGGGAATCTTCCTTATATCATCCTGCGTAACAGTGCCTACTATAAGGAGTCTGACGTAGAGAAACTAATCACCCAATACGGAAACAGGCTCGACAAGAAAGCAGTTGCTGAGTTCCTTGCCAATATGAACAAAAACAAGAACGGCGATATTCTCGCCAACAAATAACATTATTCATTAACAATTTAAATTTTTAGCTATTATGGTACAAAACCAAAATCAGGGCTATCAGCCCATCGACGAGTCCAAGGTTAACTGGGACCAGATTGAAGAGAAGTTCGGCATCTCGAAAGAGGTACTGGAACGAACGGGAGCGAAGGACAATATGCTGAACTTTGGCAAGTCCGGCCTTCTCGATGTGACAATGCTCATCTACGACCAGAAGGTGAAGGCCGCTGCACGCCTGCAACTGACACGTCTGCAGGATGGCACTTATAGTGTACTGCCTCACTTCGTGCGCAAGGAGCAGAAGCTGGAGAATGCGGAGTACATGGGCTACACCTTCACCAAAGAGGATGCCAAGGCACTGAAAGAGACTGGCAACCTCGGCAAGGTTGTTCCGCTGTTCAACGTGAAAGACAACACCATGCAGAATTGCTTCGTGTCTTACGACAAGCAGACCAACGAGCTGGTACACTATCCCGTGAACAAGCTGCACCTCCGTGAGAGTGTAGGTAACGTGAAGTTCACTCCCGAAGAGATGGAACTTCTCAAGCAGGGTGGCATCGTGAAGGACAAGCTCTTTGAGGGCGAGAACGGACAGAAGTTCACCGTGGACTTCCAGGTGAACGCCGACCGCAAGAACGTTTCGTTTGTCCCAGGCAGTAGCCGCAAGGAGGAAGAGGTGCAGGAACAGAACCAGAAAGCCAAGATGAACTGGACCAACGAGGATGGCAGCATCAAGAACCTGACCAAGTGGAAGGGCATTCCCCTGACTGAAGATCAGCAGAAGGACTACCGTGAAGGCAAGTCGGTTAAACTCGACAACTACCCGCTGAAGGACGGTACGAAGGCCACTATGTACCTGATGTTCTATCCAGACAAGGGCCAGCCGTTCACCTCGAAGAACGACCCGATGCAGGGTAAGGTTGTAGCCCCAGCCAACGAGAGCGAGACACAAGTGGCAGTCAACCATCAGGGCAAGACCAACGAGGCCACCAAGAAGGTGGACGAGCCACTGCAGAAGGGACAGGTCGCACCCAAGAACGAACACCAGAAAAACGAGCAGAAGCCCGAGGGAGAGAAGCAGGAGCAGAAGGAAGAGAAGAAGAAGCGAGGCCCGAAACTCTGATTAGAGAAGCGCAATGTGTGGACAGCCGCAGATGGCTGTCGGCTGTCCACCTCTCACGCGCGTATATATAAATAAGTATAAAATCACTGAATCCATTTTTACAATATGATTACCATTATCGCAGAGAAACCGAGCGTCGCACGACAAATATCCCGGGTCGTCGGTGCTATGGAAAGAAAATTCGGCTACTATGGAGGCAATAACAACTGCGTCACTTGGGCCTTCGGTCACCTGATACAACTAGCCATGCCCGAAGCCTACGGAGTGACGGGATTCCGTCGTGAAGCCCTGCCCATCATCCCCGATGTATTCCAACTCGTCAGCCGCAAGGATGCCAAGGGTAAAGAGGATAACGGGGTAAAGGAGCAGCTTCGCGTCATTAAGAACCTCTTCGAGCATACCGAAAAGATCATCGTTGCCACAGATGCCGGACGCGAGGGCGAACTGATTTTCCGCTATCTCTACCAGTACCTCGGCTGTCACGTCCCGTTTCAGCGTCTCTGGATCAGTTCACTGACCGACAAGGCCATCAAGGAAGGGCTGAAGAACCTCAAGGACGGTCACGACTATGACAATCTCTTCCTGTCCGCCAAGGCGCGAAGTGAAGCAGACTGGCTTGTAGGCATCAATGCTACCCAGGCCCTGACCATTGCAGCGGGAAAGGGAACGTACTCCCTCGGACGTGTGCAGACGCCTACACTGGCAATGGTCTGCCGCCGATTTCTGGAGAACAAGAACTTTGTGCCGACTCCGTTCTGGCAGATGCACTTCACTACCGAAGGTGACGGCGAACCCGTCAAGTTCCTGACCGCAGACCGATGGAAAGATAAGGTTGATGCCGAAGCCGTCTATCAGAAGTTGAAGTCTGCCAACAGCGTAGCCATCGCCAAGGTGGAATGCAAGGAAAATACGGAGGAACCGCCCTCGCTCTATGACCTCACCACGCTGCAGAAGGATGCCAATGTCAGATATGGCTTCACCGCCGAGCAGACACTGACCATTGCGCAGAAACTTTACGAGGCCAAGGCCATCACTTATCCGAGAACATCCAGCCGCTACATTCCCGATGACGTGTACGACGAGATTCCCAAGCTACTCCGCACATTGGCCGACAATGAGCAGTGGGGCGCACTCTCCATGACCGTCCGCAAGCCCAACCGTCACAGCGTCGATGCCTCGAAGGTCACTGACCATCATGCCCTGTTGATTACAGGCGAAAAGCCACAGTACCCGTCCAACGACGACAAGAAAATCTATAACCTCATCATTGCCCGAATGCTCGAAGCCTTCTCTGACAAGTGCGTCAAGGAACTGACCACCGTCACCGTTGATGTGGACGGAATACCGTTTGTTGCCAAGGGCACTGTCATCCGTCAGCAGGGTTGGCGGTTTATCATGAACGAGGACACTGACACAGGCCATTTGCCCAACTGGAAGGAAGGTCAGGAACTGCACGTCACGGGATGGGGACTGGCCGAGGGCAAGACCAAACCCGCTGCAATCCACACCGAGGCTACGCTGTTGTCCGAGATGGAACACTGCGGCAAGAACATCGACGACGAGGAACTGGCACAGGCCATCAAGGACTGTGGAATCGGGACCCCGGCCACCCGTGCCGCCATCATCGAAACGCTTATCAACCGTGAGTACATGATCCGCCTGAACAAGCAGCTTATCCCGACCGAAAAAGGGCTGTTTATCTACAACCTGCTGAAAGACAAGCAGATTGCCGATGTCGCCATGACGGGCCAGTGGGAACAGGCGCTTGCCAGGATCGAACGGGGCGAGTACAGTGCCGAGGACTTCCGCAAGGGCATCGAGGACTATACGGGCAGCATCGTCAGTGAACTTCTCTCCTTAGAGGACAGGTTTGAGCACAACGGCATCGGCATTCCATGCCCTAAGTGCGGGAAAGGCACGATGCAGTTCTACAAGAAGGTCGTCAAGTGCGACAATCCCGCCTGTGACTGTCATGTGTTCCGCGAGAAGGCTGGCAAGGAACTAACCAACGACCAGTTGAAGGCTCTGCTGACCGATGGCAGGACGGGAATCATCAAGGGCTTCAAGAGCAAACAGGGCAATTCCTTCGATGCCGTTGTCACCCTCAACCGCGAGACTTTCCAGACAGAATTTTCATTCCCAGAGCGAAAAAGTCAGTCAAAGAAAGGTAAATCCCGAAAATAATGTGTAACTTCGCCACCGATTTCATTTTCATACATCGTTTACACGATTTTTTTGAAATGGATTCAGTGGTTGCACCTCGGGAGGGATACCCGGGGTGCTTTATTTGTACGCTGATTCTATAACCACTTAAACGTATTTGAAAATGAATAAGAAAGAACAACCAGAGTTGTCCTACTATGGACTGTATCTGCTCCGCTACCTGCTGGAGCAGCATTCCCGCAAGGCCAAAGACCTGAGTTTCATCTATAGTCGTGAGCAGTTGGCAGCAGAGACCTTTGAACAGGCACGACTCGACGGCTATCCCGTAGAGGGAGCACACGAACTGGCTATGTCCGTACTGACGAAAGACCTTGGCCTCTCGCAGTGGAGCATTCTCATTGAGGTGTTGGAGAAAGAGTTTTCCCGCGAACTGAACGATGGGCAGCGACTGACATTTGCCGAGAAACTGCTTCCTCTACTGGCACCTGTTTTCGAGCCTTACGACCTCACCGAACCTGAGTTTGAACTAACGCCTGACTACATGAAACTCTATACCGAGTTGACGGGTGCCGTGGTACTTTACATCAAGCAATATGGCGTTCAATAGAAAGGCACGGCTGCAAGCCAACATCGATGCCATCCGCACAGCCTTTGCCGTGTGGAAGGAGGTACGTGTCCCCACTGAGGCCGAACGGGAAGCCATTTCCCGTTACTGCGGCTTCGGTGGGCTGAAATGTGTGCTGAATCCTGTGGAGAACAAGGCCGTCTGGCCGAAGAACGACCTTCCTTTGTACGACCTGACTGCCGAACTCCACAGGGTGATACGCGAGAATGCCGAGGACGAGACTGACTACAAACGCTATGTCGCCAGCATGAAGCAGTCCGTCCTCACGGCTTTCTATACCCCGAAGGAGATACCCGAAGCCATATGGAGTGTCTTCGGTGAGATGAACCTGAGACCGCAGAAGGTGTTGGAGCCGTCTGCGGGTATGGGTGTCTTTATCGACACCATGCGAACCGTCAATCCCGATGCCGAGGTGACCGTTTTCGAGAAGGACAAACTGACGGGCATGTTGCTGACCACCCTCCACAAAGATGACGGGACCAAGGTGTGGACTGCCGGGTTTGAGATGATAGACAAGGAACAGTTAGGCACCTACGACCTCGCCATCTCCAACATCCCCTTTGGTGACACGAAGGTGTACGACCCTTTCTACAGCGACAGCAAGAGCCTGTTCAACCGCGTGATTTCCAAGTCCATTCACGGCTACTTCATGCAGAAGGGGCTTGACGCCGTGCGCGACGGCGGCATGGTGGCATTCATCACGACGAGAAACTATCTCGACAGGGAGCAGAACAGTATCAGAATCAACCACCTCCTTCAGCAAGCCGACCTTGTTACCGCTTTCCGTCTGCCTGACAATCTGTTCAAGGACAATGCCAACACGGAGGCAGGGAGCGACCTGATTATCATTCAGAAGAACTATTCCAAGCAGGGACTGAGCGAGGATGAGGAAAGGCTGAAAAGGGTGTACTCTGCCGAGGATGAGAACATCGTCCGTAACGACTATTTTGAGCATTACCCTGACAATGTGCTTGCCACAAGCATCATAAGAGGACATGACCAGTACGGCAAGCCCGCACTGGAGTATCTGCATACGGGTGGTGTCGAAGGCATTGCCCATGACCTCCGTGAGCGTCTGCAGGATGAACTCGCCAGGCATTTGGATTTCCGTAAGTTCACGGGGCTTGACAGCCCGGCCTTTATCCGAAAGGAAAAGGAAGAGGAAACGCAGAAGCCCATTGAGGAACAGAAACCATCGGAAGAACAGAAGCCTGTGGAAGCGGAGCAAAAGTCAGTAGAGGCAGAGCAGCAGCCTACAATGGACGATGAGCCAGCAAAGACGGCCAAGATAGTGACGATGTCAGAGCCAGCCAAGCAGGAAGAAAAGCCTGTACCTGAGCATACACCCGACAACAATCCACAGTTATCACTCTTTGACCTTTGGGGCATGACCGTGCAGGAACAGACCAAGCCAGAACCCAAGAAGCCAAAGAAGGAACGGAAGAAAGAGCGTCAGGCCAGGGAACTGCAGGAAAAGAAGGCCGAAATGGAGAAGAAGAGCCATATCGACCAGCAGTTGGCCGTCTATGACTCTCTGGATTGGGAAGAGAATCCGCCCATCAACGGCTTCTATGAGATGATGATGGACCTGACCCCTGAGCGTCGTCGCCAGTTGCTGGAGGCTGGGCAGCAGCGCATCAAGAATAATGCAGATGCCAAAGCCAAGCTGCAAGTACAGACAGAAAGAACGTCTGAGCCGAAGCAGCGTCGTACCACCAAGACAAAACTGGTAGAGCCAAAACCCTACGAGGGTGAGATGAAGGCATACTACCGTAACGGCTCCATAGTGGAGGATAAGGACGGAAACATCGGACATCTGGAGAAGATCACTTCCTCTGGTGCCACTTTCGTCCCCCTGATTGTCTCTCAGGAGCAGACCGACCGCATCCGCCAGTATATCGCCGTGCGTGACGTCTATGAGGAACTATATACCTACGAGCAGGACAACCAGCAGGCTAATGACGAATTGCGCGAGAAACTTAACGGCTACTACGATGCCTTCACGGCCATGTACGGCAACCTGAACGACAGGAGGAACGTGCGGATGTTCCTGATGGATGCAGCGGGAAGGAACATGCTGGCTCTGGAACGTGGCGAGAACGGAAGGTTTGTAAAGGCCGACTTCCTCGACCACCCCGTGGCATTCTCTACGCAGGAACTGAAGCACGTTGATACGTCGCAGGAAGCCGTCTCTGCATCGCTCAACAAATACGGAGTGCTGAACATGCCCTACATGTCGTATCTCACGGACAAGAGCGAGGACGACATCATTCACGAACTGCAAGGGCAGATATTCTACAATCCGCTGACGGACTTTTACGAAATCCGCGACAAGTTCATTGCAGGAAACGTCGTGGAGAAGGTAAGGGACATCGAGAACCTGATTGAGGAACGTGGCGGAGAGGTGGACAACCGCATCATGGAGTCGCAGAATGCCCTGAAGGATGCCGTGCCTACGCCGATTCCTTTTGAAGACCTGGACTTCAACTTCGGTGAGCGATGGATTCCCGCCAATGTCTATTCCTCCTTTATGACGGACTTCTATGATACGGATGTGAGCATCGTCTATTCGCCGCAGATAGACCAGTTTGATGCCAGTTGCAGCAGGAAGAACGCGAAGATATGGAGCGAGTTCTGTGTCAGGGGCGAGTATCGCAGCTATGACGGTATAGCCCTGCTCCGTCATGCACTGCACAACACGACACCGAAAATCATGAAGTCGAACGGCACGGATGAAAACGGCAACGACATCAAGGTGCCCGATGCTCAGGCCATCCAGTTGGCAAACTCGAAGATTGATGAAATTCGCAATGGCTTCACGGAGTGGCTTGAAGGTCAGAGCCGTGAGTTCAAGGATAGACTAACACAGATGTATAACGAGAAGTTCAACTGCTTTGTCCGCCCGAAGTACGACGGCAGTCACCAGACCTTCCCAGACCTTGACATGAAAGGACTGGAATTGCGATATGGCATCAGCAGTGTCTATCCCTCGCAGAAGGATTGTGTGTGGATGATCAAGCAGAACGGTGGGGGAATATGCGACCACCAAGTGGGTACGGGTAAGACGCTCATCATGTGCATTGCCGCCCATGAAATGAAGCGTCTCGGCATGGCTAAGAAGCCGATGATAATAGGACTGAAAGCCAATGTCGCTGAGATAGCGGCAACGTATCAGACTGCCTATCCCAATGCCCGCATCCTATATGCCAGCGAAAAAGATTTCTCGACGGAGAACAGGGTAAAGTTCTTCCATTCGATTAAGAACAATGACTTCGACTGTGTGATTATGTCGCACGACCAGTTTGGCAAGATACCGCAGTCGCCGGAGATGCAGGAGAAAATTCTGATGGCCGAGTTGCAGAGTGTGGAGGACAATCTTGAGACGCTGAGAATGAGCGGCAAGGATATTTCTGGCATGATGCTGAAGGGTTTGGAGAAGCGCAAGGCCAATCTCGAGGCAAAGCTCGTTGAGATTTCCAGCAAGATTAACAGCCGAACCGATGACTTCATTGACTTCAAGCAGATGGGCATTGACCACCTGTTTATCGATGAGAGCCACCAGTTCAAGAACCTGATGTTCAACACCCGTCATGACCGTGTGGCGGGATTGGGCAACAGTCAGGGAAGCCAGAAAGCGCTTAACCTGCTTTTTGCCATCCGCACGATGCAGGAGGGTGACGGGACGAAGCCGCGCCGTGACCTCTGTGCCACCTTCCTGTCTGGTACGACTATCAGTAACTCGCTGACAGAACTTTATCTGCTATTCAAGTACCTACGACCGAGGGAAATGGAGAAACAGAATATCCCGTGCTTTGATGCCTGGGCCGCTATCTTCGCAAAGAAATCGACGGACTTCGAGTTTTCGGTGACAAACAACATCATCCAGAAGGAGCGTTTCCGTTACTTCATTAAGGTGCCGGAACTTGCGACGTTCTATAACGAAATCACGGACTATCGCACCGCTGAGGACGTGGGTGTGGACAGACCAAAGATGAACGAGATACTTTACAACATCCCGCCGACGCCTGATCAGGAGGTGTTTATCAAGAAACTGATGGAGTTTGCGGAATCTGGCGACGCAACAATTCTCGGTCGTCTGCCCCTGAGTGAGACGGAAGAGAAGGCGAAAATGCTGATTGCCACAGACTATGCCCGAAAGATGGCACTCGACATGCGCATGATTAACCCGACGCTTTATGATGACGATGCAGGTAACAAGGCCAGCGTCTGTGCCATGAAGATAGGGGAGTATTACAAGAAGTTCGATGAACAGAAAGGTACGCAGTTCGTTTTCTCTGACTTAGGAACGTATCAGCCGGGCGATACTTGGAATGTCTATTCCGAGATTAAGCGCAAGTTAATTGAGGACTACGGCATCCCTGCTGACGAAATCCGCTTCATTCAGGAATGCAAGAGTGAAAAGGCACGAAAAGCCGTGATTGAGGCCATGAACGAGGGACGTGTGCGCGTGCTCTTTGGCTCGACGTCAATGTTGGGAACGGGTGTTAATGCCCAGAAAAGGGCTGTCGCTATTCATCATCTTGACATACCCTGGAGGCCCAGCGACCTTGAACAACGTAATGGCCGGGCCGTCAGAAAGGGCAACGAGGTGGCGAAGAAGTACAATAACAACACGGTGGACAGCATCATCTATGCCGTTGAGAAGACGCTGGATGCCTACAAGTTCAACCTGCTGCACTGCAAGCAGACGTTCATCTCACAGTTGAAGTCCGGCGCAATGGGCGCACGAACCATCGACGAGGGAGCAATGGACGAGGCCAACGGCATGAACTTCTCAGAGTACATGGCCATCCTGTCGGGTAACACCGACCTGCTTGACAAGGCAAAGTTGGAGAAGAAGATTGCCTCACTGGAGAGTGAACGAAAGAGCTTTATGAACGCAAGGCGCAGTGTTGAATTTGACATTGAGGATGCACAGAAGGAAGTGCAGAAAGCAAAAGAGGTGCTTGATAAGTTGGCAGTTGATAAACAGCAGTTGGATACAAACATGAAGCATGATGCCCTCGGAAACATCGTAATGGAGGTGAAGATTGAGGGTAAGGTCTATACTGATTTGGAGGAACTTGGTGCCAAGGTGCAGCACATCGCCGAGACGATGGACACGAAAGGCCAGACAAAGGAGATCGGCGAAATCTACGGTTTTCCCATCAAGGTACGCACTGAGGAAGTGGAGAAAGGCGGTTTGCCATTCCGTGAGAACAACTTCGGAGTATATGGCAACATCGTCTATCGACACAACAACGGCATGGTGGCCAAAAAGGACAAGGAGGCTGCAGCCACCAGTTTCATACGCGCACTTGAGAAAATTCCTTCCTTGGTGGAAAAGTACCAGAAAGATGTTGACTGGTATCAGAAGAAGATAGACCAACTGACACCTACAGCAAACAAGGAGTGGAAGAAGGAGAAGGAACTTCACGACCTGAAGAACGAACTCGCCGCCCTTGACCGCAAGATTCAGATGGAACTTGCCCCTAAGGAGGAAAGGCCAGAGACACCCGAAGAGAAAAAGGAATACGAGGATGGTCATAAGGTTTCCATGCTTCCTGCGCCTGACAAAGATGATGAGCCGAAAAAGGTTAAAGGCTTGAAAATGTAGATCTGTAATTTCTAAGGTAAATACACCCCATTTTAGCTCTATTCCCTTCAAATAAGGAGGAAATAGGGCTAATTTTTGAATATTTAAATACTGGTCGGTATGTTTTTGCGACTTTTTTCGTAATTTTGCACCCCAAATTGAAAAGAGAATTGTAAAATAAGTCAATAGGGAATAAAAAGGGGAAATGTCTGTTCCCTATTGGAATCCCTTATATATAAGGATATCAGGGTATCACCCTCTAAACGATTAGGCTAAATGAAAAGAACAAAGTTTGACCTCTTGCTGACAAATGCTGTCAACATCTTACTATTTATAGGAGTATTTGTGTTTGGCTACTGGCGGTGGCAGAAACTGGAGAATATCATTATTGAGTCAACTAACAGCCAGGAACAATACAGAATCATTCACGCTGCACTGAAAAGCACAATACAATTAGATCACTTGGGCGAACAGGTATCAGAATGGTCCCCGACAGATTCCGTTGATTACCAACAAAAACTCGTTGAAACAAACAACTCGCTCGACGGACTGCGCAAATATTACTCCAAAAGTCAGATTGACTCCATGCAGAACATCCTTAACCAGAAAGGACATCTGCTGTCCGAGATCTACGCGACAATCGTAAAGCGGAATGAGAATGACGAGCATCTGCGACAGGACAGACAGGTCACTGTCAAGGACACGGAGACTTACGTCAAGCATTACACTGGGCATGTGTTCAGGAGCAGCAGGGAAGAAGTGACCTCAAGGAGCAAGAATAGGACGGTCACCGTACCGTCCGTCAACGAACTGGCCTTTCTTGACAAAGAACTATATACCATCAGTCTCAGTGTTCTCAGCGACAGCCTCGCCGAAGTCAACCGTTGGCTGGACATCAACGTCAGCCAGATGCTTGATGCGGAGGATGCCAAAGCCGAACGCAAACAGAAAGAACTGATGGATAGGGCAAGCGGTATCGGAAAGACCACGTTCAGATGGGGTATGTTGTTTCTTATTTTCGTAGCACTACTGAATGTGGCCAACACATGGCGGCGCTCAAAAGTGATGAAGGAACTCGAAAAGGAATCTGACAAGAACAAGAAACTTGTGGAGAAGCGCCGACAGATGATGTATGCCGTCGTCCACGACCTGCGCACCCCGCTGAGCATCGTCATCGGCTACAACGATATGGCGAAACAATGCCCAACAAAGAATGAAAAGTACATCAGTGCCATATCGTTCTCCGCCCGGCAACTCAGGGAGATGATAGACCAGTTGCTGGACTACTTCCGTTTAGAGAGCAACAAGGGGATGCTGAAGCCGAGGGACTTCAGCCTGATGGAACTGGCCAACGAACTGACCAATTCCTTCGAACTGAGAGCCGACGAGCGGCTGATAGAATTCGTAAAGCCGAAGGTGCAGGGCATCGTCCTCAACGGCGACTATGAAAAAATCTGCCACATAGCGACCAATCTGCTTGACAATGCCTTCAAGTTCACCAGGAAGGGCAGTGTGGAACTGGATATTTCGTATGCCAACGATATGCTGAACATCAAGGTGAGCGACACTGGCATTGGCATCAAGGATGAGGATAAGGAACGGGTGTTCTCTGCCTTTACCCGCTTCTCCAATGCCGTTGCCACTGGCAAGGAGGGCTTTGGCATAGGACTCTCAACGGCCAAAATGCTTGTTGACCTGATGAAAGGCAAGATCGATTTTGAGTCTTCGGACAAGGGGACCACATTCTACGTAAGTCTGCCGATGAAGATTGCGGAGAGCAAGGGGGATGCGGTTGTAGCGGAGGTCATGAAAGCCTCGGAGGAGCGGAAACATGTGCTGGTGGTTGACGACAGCAACGTGTGGCTGCTGATGATACAAGGTGTTCTGCAGCAGAACGGTTTCGACTGTGACGTGTGCAGCGACACGGCAAAATTCTTCACAATGCTCAGGAAGGGCAATTATTCTGCGGTTATCATGGATCTGCAGATGCCGGGAAAGAACGGGCGGGAACTGCTCGACGTCATGAGGGAGAGTAAGGTTGCCAACAGCCAGACGGTTCCCGTGATAGTCTCGACGGCATCAGGCGAGGAAGTGCGCGAGGAACTGCTGAAAGTGGGATTCGACGAGTATCTGCCCAAGACGGCTGACATCAGCGAGATGGTAAACGTGGTGAACCAAGTGATAGCCGAGAAAAGCAAGATGGTGACACCAGACTTCACAAAACTGCGGAAATCCGTAGCAGGGTATCTGATAGAAGAGACCGAGGATGCTGTCGCAGGGCTGCACAATGCCGTCAAGACTATGGACTTCGACGAGATGAGGAAGTGGGCGCATTGCCTGAAGACAAGTTGGCTGCTCTATCGTGTCAGCATATTGGTTGATCCCATCATGGAGGTGGCACGGAGTAAAGACATAAGCGCCTATAATCGTCTGGTGTCCTATATGGCTGAGATAGACAAGATGGCGAAAATCATCATCACAAAGGCGAAGGAGATACGGGGACACGAGGGATGAGTAAGGTAATAGTCATTGACGACATGAAATCCTACTGCGATTCCGTCTGCGCAACACTGGCGGATTTCGGGATAGAGGCTGTTGCCTGCCAGACTGTCAAGAAAGCCAAGTGGCTTATTGAACGGGCAGGCAGGAACGACGTAATCTTGGCCGATCTCATGCTGAATGATGAGAGCGGAAAGAACGGCACGGATATCCTGCGTTGGATGCGGGAGCAGGGATATCATCAGTTGTTCTTCCTGATGACAAACTACGGCACGATGGAAAACTCTATTGAGACGATGGAACTTGGCGCCAGAAGTTATATCCCCAAGCCGCAGATGGACGAGAAGTTCTATGCCAGGATTAAAGGCATCATGGAAGAGCAGAATCTTCGTGACAAGCACAAGAACCGCCTGATATTCAGGCGTAACAGCCAACCTTTTTTGGCTCTTTATGAGAGACTGAAGGGCTATGTCGGTCTGGATCTCCGTCTTGTAGTCGTTGGTGAGAGCGGGACAGGCAGGAGCCATCTGGCAGAAGACTATATAGCAATGGAGGGTTTCCATTATGGCGACTATGCCCACGTTAGATGCAGCGCATTGGCAGAAATGGAGCATGTGGAGGATTATTTCTTTGGGCATCAGAAAGGCGCATATGCCAGTGCCGTACAATCAACAGATGGCATTCTGGAAAAAGCATGTGACAGTTTCCTCTTCTTGGAGAATGTCGATGAAATGCCCTTGAGTGTGCAGAATCTGCTTAAAGAGGTGTTGGAAACGGGGGAATACTGTCGTATTGGCTCATGCAAGAAGCGCTTTGTAGATTTCAGGCTTATATGCACTTCCACCAAATCTCCCGATGAACTTGTCAGAGAGGGCTTTATGACACAGCATTTCCGGGATTGCATCTGTGAGGAGGTTGTCAATATTCCACCGCTAAGGGAAACGGTGACAGACATCGTACCAATGGCAACATTCTTCCTGGAACACTTTAACGAAAGGCGCAGGCTAAGCAGTAAAGCCAAACATAAACTGGAGGCATATCCCTGGCCGGGGAATGTGCGTGAACTTGTGAGGGTAATAGAACTGGCGGTTAAGAAATATGATTGCGACAAGCTCCAACCAGAACAACTTGCCTTTTCTCTTGAAGAAGCGCCGGAAACGCCCACGACAATGAAACTGAATGATAAGAGCGAGGAAAAGGCAAAAATAGTCAAGGCACTTGAATCATGTGGGTACAGGCGAGAACCCGCCGCAGCCATTCTTGGCATAAGCAGACGTAACTTGTTTCAGAAAATGAAGTTCCATGGTATTGAGGTTCCTAAGTATCGTAATAACAGTTGAAAGCCTCAGCATAATACCAAACAATTACTTTTTTGCATAAAAATCTCAAAAATCTTTTGTATTTCGATTATTTTCATTAACTTTGTACCGTTTTCACAAAGACAGATAATGGTACAAATAGGATAAAGATGATGGAAGTTAAGGTCGCAGGGAAGGTCTTGGTATTATCTCCCATGAAAAAAGAAGAGTTGAAAGGTATTCCGATTGATACGAAACTGAAGTTTCAATTCTATCGGGCGACATTCAATGAGAACGCTTTTTGTCTGTTGGAGACAAAGAAAGAAGAGAATCATGCCTCTATTGATTGTCTGAGGCTGGCAGAACGCCTGAAGGAGATACTTCATTTGCCCGTTGTTTTCCTATTCCACAATCTCCAGTTTGTGGAAAGGAACAGACTTATAGACCGAGGTGTCTATTTTATTGTCTCAGACAAATTCGCATTCCTACCGTTCTTAATCATCAACTATAAGGAAACTATTCACAAAAAGGCAGAAGAGCTTTCTTCTGTTGCACAGTATATAATGCTGTATCATTTGCAAATAGACAATATGAATGGTTGGTCTATGGCTGATATGGGAGAGAAATTGCCTTATACTTACGTTACCATATCAAGAGCATTCAAGAATCTGGAGGAACTTCATTTGTGCAAGATTGAGATGGATGAGAACCGAGTAAAACGTATCTTCTTTGAGGGGACTAAAAAAGAAGTGTGGAAACGTTCTTTACCCTATCTGAAGAATCCCATCAAAAAGAAACTCTACTGTGATGACATCGTGACAGACCTGCCATTTACGGAGGGAGGTATCGCTGCCTTAGCCCACTATACTTCACTGAATCCAGACGAGACGAAAACGTATGTAATGGATACGAAGGGATATAAGGATTTGCAACACAACAGTATATTCGTCAACCAGAACGATGTCGAAGGAAGCATCATTATTGAGATTTGGAACTATCCACCACTGCATCAGGACTATGCAGATCCCCTTTCTCTTTATCTCACATTGAGAGACGACCGTGACCCCAGAACAGAAAAGGAATTAGAAATACTGATTAACAAACTATGGTAGTAGGATTAGATAAATTCAAGGAGGCATTTGCTGATTTCAAGGACAACTATGTGATTATTGGCGGAACAGCCTGTGACATTGTACTGAGTGATACCGATATGCGCCCACGAGCTACTGATGACATAGACATGATTCTGGTTGTAGAGAAGATGACAAAAGAATATGGTGACGCCTTCTGGCAGTTCATCAAAGATGGCGAATACAAGGCTGGCAAACGGGAAAAAGATGACAAGACTCCGACATATACGCTATACCGTTTCACAACCGAAAAAGAAGGGTATCCCGTACAGATTGAATTACTTTCGCGTCATTCAGATATATTGGGCGAACCTTCTGGTTTTCACATTGAACCTATTCCCTTGTCGGAAGACCTGTCAAGCCTTTCTGCAATTATGATGGACGATGACAACTACGAACTGACGGTAGCCAATAGTGCAGAACAAGATGGTGTGCGCATTGCTACGCCTACAACATTGATCTGTTTGAAAGCCCGTGCCTACCTCAACTTGCTCAAAGACCGTGCAAACGGTAAGCAAATCAACTCAAAGGACATCAAGAAGCACAAAACTGATGTCTTGAAACTCATAGCAACAGCCTCTATCCCTGAACCCGTTGCTGTACCGAAGTCCGTTTATGACAGTGTAATGGAATATGCAGCGTCCATTGAAAAAGAGTTGCCAAGTGAATCTTTACAAAAGGCTTTGGATAGGGATGCAGACTCTGTTCAGGCATTTGTGGACACTTTGAAAGAATCATTTGTAGTGAGCGAAGAGGAATGAAGATACAATACGCATCCGACTTACATTTGGAATTTGCCGACAACTGGCGAATCCTCAAGCAAAAAGAACCCATGAATGTACTTGGCGACATCCTTGTGCTGGCGGGCGACATCGGCTATCTCGGTGATGACAACTACCAGACACATCCTTTCTGGGATTGGGCTTCCGAGAGTTATCAACAGGTCATCGTGGCATTAGGCAATCACGAGTTCTACAAGTTCTGTAATCTGTCCTCCATGCACGACGGACTCATAGGCGAGATTCGCCCCAATATCCACTATTACTATAATGTCGTTGTCCATATTCAGGATATCGACATCATTGTCTCTACACTTTGGGCAAACATTGCCTTAGAAGATGCCTATATCACAGAGCATAGTGTCACCGACTTCCGTCGCATTGTCTACGGCGAGGACATCCTCACCTTTGCCGATTTCAATCGCGAACACAAGCGATGCCTTGAATTTATCAAGCAGTCTGTAGCCGACAGCACGGCCAAGCACAAGATTGTCGTTTACCCATCATGTACCTTCCTTCCAACTGATGTCACCAGAGTTTCTGGGAAGTCACATCAACGGAGCCTTCACCGTCGAACTTGCTGACTACATTGCAACCAGCGGCATCGACTATTGGATTTACGGTCATTCCCATCGCAATATTGACAAGGCTATCGGCACTACTCGCTGTGTCTGCAACCAGTTCGGTTATGCCTTCCACAACGAACATCTGACATTCGATAGGAATATAATCATTGAGGCGTGAATGTGCCATCACTTTTTTAGAAATCTCCCACAATATAATCTTCCCCAGATAAAATAACCTGTAGTAGTTTCTTTACTTGTGACCAATCCTCTGCTTGTGATTGTCTCATACAATGCTCTAGTCTTTTTTCTCCATTAGTTTGTACCCATAAATCTTTAAATTCATCGTAATTCTCTTTCATGTTAACAATTATGCCACCTAAATATGTTTCCCAATTTCTTGGATAATCTGATTGTAAAATACATAATAAAACATGTTCATTACAAAGGAGGTCATTTGATATTAATTTTTGAATCATTTTGTATTGCTCAGAAACATTATACATAGATCTAAAGGCAAGTACAAATATATCAATGATTATTTTACTTGGTTGTTTACATGGTTTTGACGCAATCACATGAAAAGTTTCT
Source organism: uncultured Prevotella sp. (assembly GCA_900318395.1). Classification (GTDB taxonomy): domain Bacteria; phylum Bacteroidota; class Bacteroidia; order Bacteroidales; family Bacteroidaceae; genus Prevotella. Next base: position 30,458 of record ONKL01000051.1, on the reverse strand, counting down.
ATAGACAACTTTGGATTTCCGCTATTCACATTCTTTAGTATAAGTGTTATGTCATTGTCACTAACCTTAATGTTATTTGCCAAACCATATCTTAAACTTGAAATTTTATGTGACATAAAGATATTACTCTTAGAATAATAATTATCAAGTTCTGCTAATAGTTCTGGATACTTATGCATACATATATATCGCATATCATCATATATACGAAACATCGCTACTATTCCAGAATTAAAAGAAGTCTCAATTATTTTATCCAATAAACTGATACTGTCATCTTTATTATTCTGCAAACAATTAGTAATTTGTTTATTATAGGCATGAGAAAACAATATGTTTTTAGTCAAATGCAACATTTTATGTGTAAAAGCTTGTCTGCCTATATTCTGCTGTGGGTCGTAATTTACAGAAATACAGGGAACCAAATTGTTACTTTTTATTTTATTTAGACAGTAATATGCCATTAGAAATTCTAAGAAACGAGAATGCCGAAACCTGAAGCAACACTCATTGTCAAAATCTTCTACTAATATATGTTCAGAGATCAATACTTTTATAATTTCATCATAAAATGGAAAATATAATAAATAGTCCTTTTGGATTATCTCTATAATTAATCTGTTATCTACAATTGTGTGTTTTGAATTAATTACGGCATATGTTATTTCAGATAACAAATTCATAAGTGCTTGAGCTTGGAAGCCAGGAAATGGCCGTCTGGAAATATTATCCATTTTCCGTTCAAAATAGTTATAAATCACGCTACTTTCCCATATCTCAGATACTTCTATTTTGCCTTCAGACTGATGTGTTTCTGAGAAAATTAACAAGTTAATTGGTCGTGATAAAACTTCTGTTGTTTCATCCGTTAATTCATTAATAATTTCAAAATCATAACACGTCATGTATTTTTGCAAAGCCATTGGAAACTCTATATCTGTAAAACAAGATATTCGCTTATTAATATCAAATCGATTGCTTCCTTCGAAGAGAGATTCCCAATCTCTCCAATAATCCTCACGAATGGTAAAGACAAAAAGAATTGGATATGCATGCAAACCATATTCTTCCGCTTTCTTATTTAGCTCATTTATTTTACGTAATATTGCCAAAATCTCATTTTTCTTTCCGGGGATGTTTGAAGCTTCATCTAAAGAATCTATAATATAAATGATTGGTTTGTTGATTTCTTTTAATTTCCTAATTCCATAATCGTTCCCAAGTGATTCAAAAAACAAAAAACATTTTTGGTCTATAGACTGTTCATTTGCAGTCATTCCTACACCTAAAAAAAGATCATTCGCCAATGAAATTTGAACAGATGTCGTGGTCTTTCCAGAACCCGAGAAGTCTCGAAGAAGACAAATCTGTTTTGGAACTTCTTTTTCCTCGATTTGCGTATTAGACTTTTGTTCTTTTTTTATTAATACGTTAGGTTTTAGTTCTTTAACGTATGAATTAATTTGTCTTTCCACATCTCTCTCTATGTATAATTTATCATGATACTTAGATTTGTGTCTTCCTAATAAAATCGAGGAATGTTCTTTACATATTTTAGAAATCCCATAGATGATCTCGTCTTTGTCAAATATCCATTCTTTTATTATACGAAGTTGAGGGGGGCTTGCGATAAATTTTGTTCTGCCATATATATTCATATAATCCAAAACATCTGCAATGTCTAAATTACTAATAGTTAGCTCATCCCAAAAATTTCCCTCTAAGATGATTATTAAATGACCTTCTTTTGTTAGTTCACTTGCTTTTTTGAAGACATTTTTATGAACTGGATACAATGAACAAAAAAGGCCAACAACAGTACTCCTTCTGCGTCTTATTTTTAATTCAAAGTCTTCCCAATCATGACTTCCTACTGTGATTTTTTCTTTTTTTGCTTTGGATTCCACAAGATATGCTTGATTCTTCCATAAAAAGACTCCGTCAAGCTGTTCTGAATCCCCTTTTACAGATACTGGTGGCTTAACATCCCATGGTAATATATCTCTAATAGCTTGTTCAAACTTATAACCACGGTCTGCATTATTCAAATTATTTCTTAATCCTACTATTTTATCATAACGAGTCATAATTGTAACTATTACACATTTATCGATATCTCCTATCGTTTAATAATGATGCAAAATTAAGCATTTTCTCGCAAAAAACAATGCAATATCATATTAAACTATCTTATTTAGGTGTTTTTCTTTGGTAATTTGCTAAATATTGAGTAATTTTGTAGCCAAGTTTAACAAAAAAGTATATGCCAACAATAAAGAGAAAAGTCGATATCGTTTCTGTAGAAGTTAATTGCCTTTCAGGTGGTGATTCGCCCCAATTTACTCAACTTCTTAGATGCATAGAAGCTAATGAGTATTATGTCAATGGCAAATTGTTTGAGCTTTCCATGCTTGATTCTGAAAGGCAAGGGGTTACAATGGCGTTTGTAGAGACAACACAGGATTCTGACCTTCCCCCAGTAAAGAACAAGCAGAGCAAGGAACTAACGGCACTGGATATTGATCCAAACGAAGAAGGTCTGGCATTTGCGAATGTCCTCCTTTACGATGAACGACTCAATGTTCTTGTCTATGAGATTAATCGTAATGGTTGCTATCTCGGAAAGCTTAAAGAATGGATTGAGAGAAGATGGAATGAAAGCCATGAAGACCAACAAATCGAAGTGAATTTTCCTGTAATCATTAGACGGAACGAATACAATAGGATACTTGGAATGACAAACTACAGGAAACTGACTTGTAAGCTTTTGAATCCTACTCAGATTGTAAGGGAGATGAATAATCGGAATGAATCATTGGCTGAACAGATTGTGAGACAACAAGCAGAAAATGGCTCTCAAACTGGAGCTGATTTTGTGACAATAGAGCAGAATTGTACGTCGTTACGTTTGAATCCGAATGGACTCTCCAGAGATTTTGTTAGAGATATTGCGGACTTTGCTAGAAATATGATGCGATATGCTGGCCTAAGACAGTGTGTTGATACTATTGAAATCACTGGTTATACGATTGATCCTGAAAGCAATAGGCAGAAGCAGCGAACTATTGATTTGTTCGCAGATACTTTTGATGAATCTTTTACTATTCCCGAAGTACAATTACAGGAGAATTTGCAAAGGGAAGACCGCAAAACAGGTGTATTGAGGCTTTATGACAGAATTGTTCCTGAGCTTAGACAAATTATTAGGGTATGACAAAAGATAAGTTTTTTGAGCGATTGATAATCAATGCCACCCCAGAAGTGAGTATTAGTATCTTCGGAATCCTCTTGGCTTTTATGGGAATCATTCTTCAAAGTCCTAATGATACTATTAAGGCAATGCTTGCGAACGACGACAACTATGAGTTATTTATGTCATACGGTGGCAGGGTAGAATTGAATTCTGCAATACTGACAATCTATTCATTAGTAATCACGAATATACATGTTTCATTATTGTTCCCAGAATTCTTGTCATCGTATATCCCACTGATTAAGCAGATAGCAGCCGCTTTTTATTGGGGAATGATAGCAAAACTATTTGTTGATTTGTATTATTATATAAGGATATTTAAGTTGTCGTTTAAAACATATAATTCGACCAACACACGTAATACTACCACTTCCTAAACCCTGACGTCTTGCTCAAGACCACTCCTTCGAACTCCTTTTGGGCAATGTTTCAATAAACAAGTAGAAAGCGATAAGTTAACAATGGAAAGTTTTTTAATTTGGATTTTAAGTGTTTTACTTAGTACAGGGATTAGTACCGGTATAATCGGCTATATTATTCGTTTGCGTGTGAAGCATACTTTGGATAAAAAGATTGTTAAGATAAAACAGGAGAATGAGAAAGAACTTGCTCTTCTGAAACGCGATGTTGATTATCTCATGCAAGTTAGAGAGAAAGGAAATAATGCCACTCAGCAAGTTTTGAGCATCATGGCGCAAAGCAGACGAATATGCAGATATATTGTTGCATTAATAGGGTGCTATTATTCCCCAAAATCATATAGAGAGTGGGGGCGCTATCTTGAGGTTGGTGATGATCAATTAGAATTTAAATCAATTCATGAGAAAGTACAAAGAAAGGTGGAAGAACTCATGTATTATAGAAATCAGCTAAGAGTATTGATGGACGATAATTCTGTGTGGATTTCACCTGAAATCTATAAATTCTTTCACGATACATTTCACTTGTACCATCGTTTTGCTTCCATTTCAGAGAGAATAATCTGTGCTACTACTGATAATGCATGCTCCCGCAACATCAATTATTTGACAGAAATGGATAATGCGTATCAGCAAATTGATAATAATTACCTCAAAATCCAGAAAACAGCAAATAAAAAGATAGAGGACTTAGAAAAAAAGTACGTGGATAAAACCGTATGAGATGCTTCTACAACTATTCCGCGCCCCTCATTGAAACGCATTAATAATTATGCAGTCTTTGGGACAGACTGAGCACATTTGCACGTAAGGCAGGAAAAACAACAACGCGGCCAATGCTGCTGTTGTAGTATAGGTTCTTTAAATCCAAAGATTCGCAATGAGTACTTAGTGAATCGCTGTTTCATCATCAAAACGGAAATTATTTGGGAAAATTTTAGGCATTTGGGCATAATTTGCCCAAATTTATTGACTTATTTTCAACTTCATTTTTATTAACTTCTTTTAATCGCGCTCGTTTTCAGATGATTGCAAAATTCCTGTCTGAAAACGAATTCTTTTTGCTTGCACCCCTGCTTATGTTACAAATGCGATCGCAAACAAACGCATTTTGTAACAAGTAAAAAAACAAAGGATGAAATACAATATTCTGACTGAAACGGCTTTCTTCCGTGCCGCCCAAAACGGAAGTCTCGAAGATATGACTGCCTGTTATGGTGAGTTTATCGAAAGGGTTGTGGACGTGTGCGGTTGCAAGAATGGCAAGACAACGGCTGTTGCCACTCTGGTGTTTGCAGGGATAGAACTGAAGGCAATGGGCAAGGGGAATCGGATGGTGGAAAAGGCTGTGACGTTCATTGGCGAGATGCAAAAGGTGGTGGAGCAGATGCACGCCTCGGAGATAGCGGAATCGGCCAAGACGGGGCTGAACTGGACTGGTGACATCGTGAATCTTGTGGAACTGATGTATGGGCTACAGGAGATGCAATGTCTGAACGACGGAAAACTGCCCATTGAGGAACTCGGCAATCGCATATTCCCCCTGTTCGGGCTTCAGCCGAGGATCTATTCGCGTATCTATATCGACATCAAGCAGCGGGCCACGAAGAACGGCAACCGCACGTATTTCCTCAGCAGGATGCGGAACATGCTGGAGGAAAGGATTGACCAGGACATACATATCTCGCTGAGAAGGAAATGAAAAATGTCTGTTCATACGATATTCAGAAGCCCCGAACGATGTGAGTCGCCCGAGGCTTCGACTTCTCAGAGATAGACTATCATTGCCCGCTCCTTGCGTCTTGTCACCCTGTCGCATATCCAACGGCGGAACTCGGAGGCAAGCCCGGTATGGACGTGGTAGGAGATGGCGATGATGCACTCAAGGTTGTAAAGTTCGTCTTTGTAGCCGCTTTCCAGGAGGTCGTACTTGCTGATTAAATCAAGGTTGACAGCCAGTTGGCTACGCATCCTGTTGATGATGCCGCGTACCTTCATGATGGTGACGCCGAACAGACTGGCTATCTCGCCCGCAGTCATCCAGACGTCGTAGCCCGTCAACTCAAATCTTTCGTGCTCAAACACGATGAGGTCTCTCTTCATCATAGTCGTGCCCTCCACCTTATTTATATTACCATGCCGATGTTGGGCGAGAACTGCTGGATCTTTGCCAGTTTCGTGGCCAGCGTATCAATCTCGCAGCCCAACTTCTCTTGCGTAATCTTCGCATAAACCTGAGTGCTCTCGATGCACTTGTGGCCCAATACGGAGCCGACGACCTCCAAGGGCATTCCGTTCGACAGGCAGACAACCGTTGCCATCGTGTGGCGGGCCATGTGCCAGGTCAGATTCTTGGTAATTCCGCACAACTTGGCAACAAAACGGATTCTCTTGCAACAGGATTTGTGGTTAGGCACATCGAAGACATGCCCGTCCGTGCAAAGCCCCTTGTACTTCTTGAGGATTGCCAGCGGGATAGGCAGCAGTTTCACGTTCTCGGCCACGCCTGTCTTCTGGCGGTGAGTGTGAATCCACAAACTGCCATCAGCGGGATTCTTCACGATGTTCTCGTTCTTCAGGTTCTTCAAGTCGGCATGAGCCAAGCCTGTGAAGCAGCAGAAGATGAAGAGGTCGCGGATATAGGCGCGTCGCGGTGTGAGCCTCGGATTGTTCATCAGTGCGTTCAATTCTTCCTTGGTCAGAAAACCCTTCTCGGTTTCCTCCTTCTGGACGTGATAGTCACTGAATGGATAACGCGACACCCAACCGTTCTCATGGGCACGGTGCATCAGCATCATAATGGAATTGTTGTAGAGGATACAGGTGTTGTGCGAGATGTTTCTCTCTGTTTTCAGATAGACTTCGAAATCCGAGACGAAGGAGGGTTGGATTTCCTTCAAGGCCATATCCGACACTTTATAGTGCTGGCGCAAGAACTCCCCGACATGCTTATAGACGGCCTGGTACTTGTGCAGTGAGGCTTTCGATCGCAGACCGCCATCGTACATCTTCTTGTACTCTTCGTTCCACTGGGCAAACATCGTCATCAACGTATGCTGTCGATACTCCAGACCGAGGAAGGCATTCTTCACTTTCTCAGCCGTCACAAAGTTGTCACGGTCAACAATCTCCTTGTAATACTTGTCGATGCGGGCCTTGATCTTGTCAAGTTCCATGTTGACATTGCGGGCCATGACGCTCTTTCCTGTAGCACGACCGCCCTTGGCTTCCCAGAGGTCAGGCTTGCAGTTCTCCCTCTTGAGGTAGAAAATGATACTGTAGGTACTCTTCATTTTTACACTAATTTTACGTTTAACTTTCAGTTTGCAAAATTAGTCAATGCTGAGCATCCGATTTCTACGCAAATCTATTCAAATTTCGGCAACTCGTGCCGAAGTCGGTTCAATTTATGAAACTCGTTGAATATCAACCGTTTCAGTGCCTGAAAGTAACCTATTTGCCTCGATTTTCACAATTTCAGGATCAAGTTACGAATTAGATACTTAAATCTTTCCTTCATACCGTACTCAAGTTGCAGTCCACTGTTCTCATCATTCCGCAGTTTCCATCCAAATCCCTGATTTGCAACGATTTTTCCGCTTTTCTCCTCTTTTGTTATCCGATGGCAGGTTTTTGCTGCAATAAGGGTCTCTTATTTCGCAATAAGGCTTCCTTATTGATTGATAAGTGCTGCTTATTCGCGATCCCTGGACTCGATGCGTATTCCCAACGTGGGAACGCTTTGTTCCCAACGTGGGAATGTCACGTTCCCAACGTGGGAATAATCCATTCCCAAGCTGGGAACATTTAGCAAGCTTATTGGGGGCTCATCCAAAACCGCCTCCAGACTTTAGTGGAAACCTGGTGGAAACTTAGTGGAAAGTTAGTGAAGACTTAGTGGAATGTTGATGCGACGTAACTACCTTATAACTAATGAGATCAATGCCAAGTCTCTTTATATCGGCTACAATGATACAACATTTTTGTTAATTCCGTATCGTTTTAACGTAAAAAACAAAGAAAATCCCAGCGTTGCTGGGATTAATCGTTCTTGTTAGTATGTCACCTTTGGCTCAAGTTCCTTGGCCTGGTCGATCATCTTCTGAACCTCGCTCGCAGCGGGAACGCGTCCGCAGATGTGGAACTCGGCATTGATCTCCTCGAGCTTCGGCTGCAGGTTCTCTGCTACACGGTGACGGAATTCCTTGACGGTGTCGACGCCTGCCTTCTCCAGCAACTCGGCAAACTGTGGCCCAACGCCATTGATGCGGAAGAGGTCGGCATGGTTCGTCCAGCGCAGAATCAGTTTCTCACTGATGCCTGTTGCTTCAGCCAGCTCCTTGCGACCCTTGGGGGCGGCACACTTCTCGAGCAGTTCACTTACTTTGTTGATACCTGCGGCAACGAGTTTCTCTGCATAAACGTCGCCTACACCTTCGATGTCGATAATCTTGTAATCCATAATGATAAAAGTTTGAAGTTAATGGTGAATATAATTCTTGGGGCAAATATACAAAATAATTCATAATTAATCATGCAGAATGCAGAATAATTTGTAATTTTGCAACAAAATTAACAAATATGATGATTGCTTTATATATTATAATAGGTATAGCGGTGGGTGCAGCAGTGCTTTATTTCCTGATGGACCGCCGTATGGACGTGCTCCGTATCGAGGGCGGCAAGAAGGATATAGAGCTCTCGATGAAAACCGAGCAGTTGAGTGCCGCCACCAGCAGGGTGAACCATCTGGAGGCAGAGAACAGACAATTGCATGCCCGTGCTGAGAGTCAGGGGCGTGAGCTGGAACTGGTGCGTCAGCAGATCGACGAGATACGTGAGGAGAAGCAGGAGGAGCAGCAGAAGCGTGATGCCCAGTTTATGAATATGGCACAGCAGGTGCTCGAACGCAGTGCCTCGAAACTGAAGGAGTCGAACACAGAGACGATGACGGGTATCACGCAACCTCTGAAGGATGCCATCACGAATATGCAGAAGGCCATCAGCGAGAACCAGAAAGAGAGTGCAGCCCACTCGGCCTCGTTCCGTGAGCAGATGTTGCAGATGATGCAGCAGACCCAGCAGTTGGGTGAGCGGGCTGAGAGCCTGACCAATGTGCTCAGGCGCGACAATAAGGTGAGTGGAAACATGGGGGAGATTATCCTGGGCGATCTCCTTGCCAGTCAGGGACTTACGGAGGGTACTCACTACGAGGTTCAGACTCGTCTGCGCGATGAAATGGGGCGCCCCCTGAAGCACGACGAGACGGGTAAAGAGATGCAGCCCGACGTGATCCTGCACTATCCTCAAGGGCAAGATGCCATCATCGACTCGAAGGTGTCGCTCGTGGCTTACGAGAAATATGTGAATGCTGAGACGCCCGAGGAAAAAGAGCGCTATCTGCAGGAGCACATCAAGAGTGTGCGCAGTCATGTGAACGAACTGGCGCGTAAGGACTATTCGAAGTATATCAAGAACGGTCGTGAGACGGTGGACTTCGTGATTATGTTCGTGCCCTTCGAGTCTTCACTTCAATTGGCGCTCGCCAATGATCCTACACTCTGGCGTGAGGCATTTGAGAAGAAGGTCTTCGTCACGGGTGAGCAGAACCTGTTGGGAATCCTCCACATGATCCATATTGCCTGGGTGCAGAACCAGCAGGCTGAGAATCAGGAGAAGGTCTTCGGACTGGCAGAACAGCTGTTGGATCGTCTGGGGGATTTCGTGCAGCGTTATAACGACCTGGGCACTAAGATCGAGGCTGTGCAGAAGGCTTATGACAATACGAACAACAAGCTTATCACCGGCCGCCAGAGTGTCGTTCAGAAAGGACGTGAACTCATAGACCTGGGTGCGAAGGAAAATGCCAACCGCAAGATTCCCATGCCGGAGGTAGGATTGGAATAATGTAATAATGTAAAAATGTAATATTGTAATAATGTGAAAATGCTGGTATTGGTAAGCGAAGCTATATGGGACTTTGACCTTGAGGCGGCTCTGAAGGAGATATCGGAGCAGCGGCGGGAGCAGGCGCTCAAGTTCAAGTTCGAATTGGGGCAGCGACTGTGTGTGTTGGCTTATCAGTTGTTAAAGCAGGGCTTGAGAGAAGAATATGGTATCATGGAGAATCCTGTCTTTGAATATAACGAGCATGGCAAACCCTCTATCGTGGGGCATCCAGAGATCTGTTTTAACTTAAGCCATTGCAAAGAAGCTGTCGTCTGTGCCGTCAGTGATAAGCCTGTAGGCATTGATGTTGAGAGTATCCGCGAATATAGGGATTCGCTCGTACATTATACCATGAACGATGAAGAAATACAGGAGATAGAATCCTCTGAACATCCCGCCTCGGCCTTTATCCGTCTGTGGACCATGAAAGAGGCTACGATGAAGCTGATAGGCACAGGTATCAGCAATGATATGAAATCCGTCATTGACATACATACATATAAATATACCACCGTCGATCGACAGCGGTATATCTATACGGTTTGTGAATAACTATTCACTATTCACTATTCACTATTCACTTTTCACTTCACCAGATTGCCCAAGATATCGCGGGTGAGTTCTTTGGTGATAGAGCGAGTTGCGGCGCTGGTGGCATTCTTCACCACACGACCTGTAGCCGATGTTCTCGACTTCGTCTTCTTGCCTGTTACCTTGTCGCTAATATAAGTGCCGAGGATAGTGGCGAGAGTAGAAGTGATAGCCGTCAGAATGGCCTTGCCTACCTTCCCCATCAGTCCAGGCTTTTTCTTCTCAGCCTTGGCTCCTGTAGGCTTCGGGATATCGATCTCGCTCTCCTGTTGCTCTTGCTCTGCCAGCTGGCGCTCGGCATCAGCCATCAGTACCTCGAAGGCACTTTCACGATCGATGGGGGTGTCGTATTTGCCATAAATGCGGCTCTGCTTGATGATGTCGAGTCGCTGTCCTTCTGTAACGGCACCGATTTGTGACAGTGGGAACAGGATCTTCGCACGCTCTACGATGCTTGGTGCTCCCTTCTCATCGAGGAAACTTACGAGGGCCTCACCCGTCTCGAGGTTCATGATAGCCTCATCGGTCTTGAATGTGGGATTGGCACGGAAGGTATCGGCAGCGGTCTTCACGGCTTTCTGATCCTTCGGCGTGTAGGCGCGCAGGGCATGTTGTACGCGGTTACCCAGCTGGCCCAGGATGTTCTCAGGAATATCCGTAGGACTCTGAGTGATGAAGTAGATACCCACACCCTTTGAACGGATGAGGCGGATGACCTGCTCAATCTTATCAAGTAGGGCTTTCGATGTATCGTTGAAGAGCATGTGTGCTTCGTCGAAGAAGAACACGAGCTTCGGCAGTGGCAGGTCGCCTACTTCGGGCAGGGTGGAGTAGAGCTCGGAGAGTAACCACAGCAGGAAAGTGGAGTAAAGCTTAGGCTGTAGCATCAGTTTATCGGCAGCCAGCACATTCATGACGCCCTTTCCGCCTTCTGTCTGCATCAGGTCGTAGATATCGAATGAAGGCTCGCCGAAGAACTTGTCGGCACCCTGATTCTCCAGCTGCAGCAGGGCACGCTGGATGGCTCCGATGGTCTGGACAGAGATGTTGCCGTATTTCGTGGTGTACTCCTTGGCGTTCTTTGACACCCAGTCGAGCATCGAGCGGAGATCCTTGATGTCAAGCAGCAGCAGTCCACGTTCGTCTGCGATGCGGAATACGATGTTTAGCACACCATCTTGTGTCTCGTTGAGGCTCATCAGACGGCTGAGCAGCTGGGGTCCCATCTGCGAGATAGTGGCACGCATGGGGTGGCCTTGCTCGCCAAATACATCGAAGAAGCGTACAGGGCAGCTCTGGAATTCTGGATTCTCAATACCAAATTCCGGCATGCGCTTCTCGATAAACCCGCTCATCTTGCCCACCTGGGAGATGCCAGAGAGATCGCCCTTCATGTCGGCCATGAAACAGGGGACGCCTGCCTGACAGAATGTTTCAGCCATCACTTGCAGGGTGACGGTCTTACCTGTACCTGTGGCTCCCGCAATGAGTCCATGACGGTTGGCCATCTTACCTGTAATGCTGAGTGCGCCGTTTGCGCAATGGGCGATGTAAAGCCCTCTTTCCTTGTCGTACATAAGATCTATAGTTTCAGTTTTTGAAAAAAGTCCCGCCATCCAACGTTGGCGGGACTTTTCTGTTATGAACAAAGCTTATTAATTATATTTCAGAATCTGTCCTGGCATCAGGCGGATATTCTTTCCAATACGATTCAACTTGCAGAGGTTGTCGACTGTCGTGTGACACTTGCGGGCGATAGCCTGTAGAGTCTCACCCTTCTTAACCTTATGGAAATGTACCTCGGGCGCGAAGGTCACTGATGGTGCTGCAATCGCCAACAACTCGTCGTCCTCATCCTCATCGGTATCGAAGCGACCGTTACCACTATTTTCAGCATTGGCACCACGCAGGCGGGTAGCCTGTGCAGACTCTGAAGCATAACGGCTACGCTTGAAGGTGTAGAAGTCGCCAACGACATCCTGATTGCGGAAGTCGAACATCAGAGCCGGGTTCAGGGCAATACCGCAAAGGCGTGTCTCGAAATGGAGGTGAGAACCTGTACTACGACCTGTATTACCACCCAGTCCGATAGGATCACCTGCGTTTACTTCCTGATTCTCTGTAACGAGCTGCTTAGACATGTGACCATAGTATGTCTCCAGTCCATTATAGTGGCGGATGACCACATATTTTCCATAGCCTCTTGGCTCATATTTCACGATACGCACCTTACCGCTGAATGCAGCGCGAATGGTATCACCGATGTACACCTTAATATCCAGACCTTTGTGCTGGCGTCCCCAACGCGCACCGAAATTAGAGGTGACGACACGGCTTGGGGTAGGCATGCAGAACCCGCGCAGATCGATGGTTGTCTCGTCGGGGAGGGCTGCGCCTGAATAATGAGTCAACTCGTTGTCCCACTCATCATACAAGTCACCTGCTGGGTTTTCAAACATTTCCTGTTCAATAAGTCTATTGAGAGCTATAGAGTCGACAGCTTTCATCTTGCGATCTACAGGTGCCTGACGAGCCAGAAGATCCTGTGCCTGTGAAGGCGTAGAAGCAAAGACTGTCATCACCAAAAGTGCTACCGACTTTAATGATTTCGCTATTATCATATCAATTTGGTTTATCTGTTAGAGCATGAATTTGGTGCAAAGGTATAGAATTTATTCCAAAAACATGCAAATAGTTGTATGCGTTAACAAAATTTTGTGTTGTTTTAACACTTTTCCTAAGAAATAGCGGCCCAATTAATATTTGTTTTCTTTAATTCGTTCAGTCTGTTCCATAAAAGAGTGTAGCGCGGTGAGGTGCATTCTGGGTCGTCATCTATGATTTTCTGGGCTTCATCACGAGCCATCTGCACAATCTGCCCGTCACGCGCTATGTCGGCGATTTTCAAATCGAATGCCATGCCGCTCTGTTGGGTACCTTCTAAATCGCCAGGTCCACGGAGTTTCAGATCGGCCTCTGCGATACGGAATCCGTCGTTGGTATCACACATGATATCAATACGCTTGCGCGTTTCGTCGCTGAGCTTGTAAGGGGTGACAAGGATACAGAAACTCTGGTCGGCACCACGGCCTACGCGCCCTCTGAGCTGATGGAGCTGGGCAAGACCGAATCGCTGGGCATCGAGAATGACCATGACGGAGGCATTAGGTACATTGACACCAACCTCAATCACGGTGGTGGCTACGAGAATCTGCGTCTCGCCCTTTACGAATTTCTGCATTTCCTCTTCCTTGTCTTTAGGCTTCATCCGACCATGTACTTTGCTGAGACGGAACTCGGGGAATGCCTGGCGCAGCACTTCGAAGCCGTCTTCGAGATTCTTCAGGTCGCTCTTCTCGCTTTCCTCGATGAGTGGGAATACAAAATACACCTGGCGCCCCTCGTGGATCTGTTGGCGGATACCGTCGTAGAGCGTGGTCATACGGGTATCGAAGACATGGCTGGTCCTGACTGGCTTACGACCAGGAGGAAGCTCGTCGATGACACTCACGTCGAGATCGCCATAAAGTGTCATGGCAAGGGTACGGGGGATGGGAGTGGCTGTCATCACCAATACATGGGGCGGGTTCATACTCTTGCTCCATAGTTTGGCGCGCTGAGCCACGCCGAAACGGTGTTGCTCGTCGACGACGACAAAACCGAGGCGTGCGAACTGTACCGTGTCCTCGATGACGGCATGAGTGCCAACAAGAATTTGTATGCTGCCGTCCATAAGTCCTTCCAACACCTCTTCGCGCCGTTTGCCTTTGACAATACCTGTCAGCAGGGCTACGCGAAGATCCATGTCCTTCAGGAATCCCATCATGGTCTGCAGGTGCTGTTCTGCGAGGATCTCAGTAGGTGCCATGATGCATGCCTGATAGCCGTTGTCGATAGCAATGAGCATCGACATGAGTGCCACGAGGGTCTTGCCAGAGCCCACATCACCCTGCAGCAGGCGGTTCATCTGGCGTCCGCTTCCCATGTCCTTGCGGATTTCACGTATAACCCGTTTCTGTGCTTCTGTCAATGGAAATGGTAGGTGGTCGCGGTAGAAAGTGTTGAACACCTCGCCCACTTGTGAGAAAATATATCCTCTGTATTTGCGCCGCTGGTCGCTGGCATAGCGCAGGATATTCAGTTGGATGAAGAAGAGCTCCTCGAACTTCAGTCGCAGGCGTGCCTGTTCCATCTCTTTAGCAGTCTTGGGGTAATGAATCTGTCGCAAGGCTTCGTCGCGAGAGATGAGGCATCGGGGACCTGTGATGAAGTCGGGGATGGTCTCTGGTAGCGGTGGCAGTTTTTCGAGCAGGCTGCGAATCAACTTCTCAAGGGTGCGCGAGGTCAGACCCCGTTTCTTCATCTTCTCCGTTGTGGAGTAGTAGGGTTGCATGCCCATGCTCGAAAGCTCCAACGTGTCGGCCCTGTCCATGTCTGGGTGGGTGACGTTGATGCGGTTGTTGAAGACTGTAGGCTTGCCAAAGACTACATACTCCACACCAATCTTGTAAGTCTGTTTTGCATATTTGCCACCTTGGAACCACACGAGATCCATGATACCGGTGCCATCGCTGAAATGGGCGATGACACGTTCTTTGCGCGGTCCCATCTCGAAAGTCTCAAAACTGAGGATCTTACCTACAATCTGAACGAAAGGCATATCGCCTGTCAGCTCATGGACGGTATAGACCTTCGAGCGGTCGACGTACTTGTAAGGGAAATTGTTGAGTAGGTCGCCATAAGTGAAGATACCGAGCTCTTCGCCCAGTATCTTCTTTCGGCTGGGTCCGACGCCTGACAGGTATTGTATGTCTTGCTTTAGAATATCCATCCTTTATAGTAAGACCTCTGCAATCTTCATGTCGTAAGGCGTGGTAATCTTGATGTTCTCACGGTTGCCTTCGACAAGGGTGATGTCATGTCCGTAGCTCTCCACCACAGAGGCATCGTCGGTAAAGCCGTCGTTATAGGGTTGACGGTTGGCTGCCTTCAGCAGTTGGATGTCAAAAGTCTGTGGGGTCTGTACCAGACGATACTCATCCCGAGGCACCGTCCTTGAACTATTTTTACAACGGACTACAGGACTACAATACTTTTCTTTATCATCAGTCCTTAAGTCCTGTAGTTCGTTGCTGAAAATTCGACGCACGGTCTCGACAACGGGGATGACGGGAATGACGGCCTTGGCTGTGCGGGCAGTCGTATAGCAATTACGGATCACGTCGATGCTGGGGAAGGGGCGCACGCCATCATGTACCCCGACGACGCCCTCGGCATCATCGGGAATCAGGGCCAATCCATTCTGCACGGAATGGAAACGCGTTTGTCCGCCATTGGCCAACTCATACTTCACATCAAAATGATACTGTTCGCAGAGCCGGCGCCAATAGTCCTGCTGTGCCTCGGGCAATACAAGGATAATCTTCAGATCCGTATCGTAGGCCCTGAACCGCTCGAGTGTCCGCATCAGCACAGGTTTCCCTCCAATTGGCAGGAATTGCTTGGGGATGTCACTCCCCATCCTCAGGCCCTTTCCGCCTGCTACAATGATAACGTAATCCATCAGCGAGCCATCAGGTGCTTGAAGCGCATACCCTCAGCAATCTGGTCTGAGGTCTGCTGGTCAACTAACTGAGAGAGTAACTCGTAGGCATAAGGGAAAGCGGCTGCAGGACCTTCTGCAGTAGTGATCTGACCATCTACGGTGACGAGGTCTGCAGTATAGGTAGCCTTTGTCAGCATCTGCTCAAAACCGGGATAGCACGTTGCCTGCTTGCCGTCGAGGATACCGAGTTGAGCCAGTACGACAGCAGGAGCAGCACAGATGGCGCTGATCTTCTTGCCTGCAGCAAACTGAGCCTCCAAGGCCTTGCATACGCCTTCGTGCTCAAAGAGGTTGCTGGCACCTGGCATGCCACCAGGCAGCATCAACAAGTCAGCATCCGTAAAGTCGCCTTGCTCGAACATGATGTCGGCGCAGATGCCCACACCATGTGCCGACTCTACAATCAGGTCATCGCTGGTGCTGACGGTTACCACTTCCACACCACCACGGCGCAGTACATCCACAGGAATCAGAGCTTCAACATCCTCGAAGCCGTTAGCCAGAAATACATAAACTTTAGCCATAATCTATAGTCTTTTAGGGTTTCTGACTGCAAAGATAAGAAATAATTCATAATTCACAATACATAATTTACATTTTTCACTTTTCACTTTTCACTTTTCACTTCTTTTTCGTATCTTTGCACCCAAAAGTCAAGAATATGGAACATCGGAGATTGAGATTTGCCCTTTTTGGCAATGTCTATCAGACCAAGAAGTCGGCTTCTATTCAGAAAGTGCTCGCTTGCTTGTCTCAGCGAGGAGCAGAAGTGTTGGTAGATCAGGAATATTATCAATTCCTGACAGAGGATCAGAAGCTCGATGTGAATGCTGCGAAGATTTTTACTGATGATGATTTTGATGCAGACATCGTCATCTCTATGGGAGGCGATGGTACATTTCTGAAAGCTGCGAGTCGCGTCAGACAGAAGATGATCCCTATTCTGGGTATCAATATGGGACGCCTGGGATTCCTTGCAGACATCAGTCCCAATGATATAGAGAAGTGTCTTGATGCCATTTATGAGGAGGATTACTCCATAGAGAACCGTGCCTTGATCCAGGTGACGACTGATGGTGAACCGCTTGAAGGCTATAACTGTGCCCTCAATGATGTGGCTATCCTGAAGCGTGATACGGCTTCGATGATCTCTATCCGTGCTTCCATCAACGGTGATTACCTGACGACCTATCAGGCTGATGGTCTCGTCATTAGTTCGCCTACAGGCTCAACGGCTTATTCTCTGTCTAATGGTGGTCCTATCATTGTGCCTGGCACGAAGGTGATCTCGATGACGGCAGTAGCTCCTCACTCGATGAATATCCGTCCCATTGTCCTCGCTGATTCCTCAGAGATTACTCTTACCGTAGAGAGCCGTAGCCATAACTTCCTGATTGCCATTGATGGTCGCTCTGAGAAATGCAAGGAGGGCACAAAGCTGACCCTGCGACGTGCACCTTACGACGTGAAAGTGGTTAAGCGTAGCGACCAGCGCTATTTCAATACCCTGCGCGAAAAGATGATGTGGGGTATCGATGTCAGATAATTCGCATATTTATAGAATTAGGTACACGCGAGGGCTAATCCTTAAACTGTGTTAAGAAATGAAAGATTTTCTCCAAAAAGCTTGGAGGGAAACCATATTTGTCGTACTTTTGCGGTGTACTATTAAAGTAGTACACTATAACAGAGTATAGTTATGATAGAAGTAAGTAACATCAGTTTCAAGTATGCCAGAGGGAAGCATCAGGTATTTGATGATTTCAGCCTGAATCTGGAAGAAAACAAAATCTATGGTTTGTTGGGGAAGAACGGCACAGGCAAGTCGACATTATTGTATCTGCTCTCTGGTCTGTTGGCTCCAACTAAGGGAAGTATCAAAAATGACGGTGTCGCTCCTAGTGAGAGAAGGCCTGAGACACTGAGCGATATTTTCCTCGTTACAGAGGAGTTTGATATGCCTTCAATGCGTCTTTCAAAGTATGTGGATCTCTACAGGCCTTTCTATCCCAATTACTCGCAGGAGGTGTTGGAGAAATGCCTGGGCGATTTTGAGATGAAGACGGATATTCATCTTGGTGAACTTTCGATGGGGCAGAAGAAAAAAGCCTATATTGCTTTTGCGATGGCCACCAACACGAAGTATCTGCTGATGGACGAGCCTACCAATGGACTGGATATTCCATCAAAGAGCCAGTTCCGCAAGGTGATAGCCCAGAACATGACAGAGGATCGCACGGTGATAATCTCTACACACCAAGTACATGATGTCGAGCAGATGCTCGATCATATTCTGATTCTTGATCAGCGACAAGTATTGCTGAATGCTTCTGTACAGGAGATTACTGATAAGTATACCTTCGAATACCGCAGTCCTCAGGAGATGGATGAGACAGTGCTTTATGCAGAGCCGACTCTTCAAGGTAACGCTGTCATTGCCGAGCGAAAGGAAGGCGATACGGAGACATTGGTAAATCTCGAATTATTGTTTAACTTTAAAACGCAGTCAAAATGAGTACATTCAATATCACCCGATTCGGTCAGGCGCTGAAGTGTCAGTATATGAACTCACGTAAAGATTGGATGCTTGTATTCAGTATCTATACCATTGCATTGTCTTTCTTGAATATTCTCTTTGTCAGATCGACTTCTTTTGATGGAGGAGACTATCATGACGTTGTAGCCAAGCATGGGGTGGCTTACATGGAGGATGCCTATCCGATACTCATCAAAGGTATCGCAGTATTCGATGTCATTTTCTTCGGTATCGGCATGCTGTTCTGTGCCAGTTTCCTCTTCTATCATCTGAAAAAGAAGCCCTGGTGTTCTGCTTATTTGATGTGGCCCGCATCCAATCTGGAGAAGTATCTCGTCTCTCTGGTTCTTAACGTGGTGATGGCTGCTATAGGTACCATCATTTGTGTCATCATTGCCGATGCACTGCGTGTGCTAGTCGATGCACTTAGTGGGCGTATCGTTGTCTGGGCCATTCCGATGATCTTTGATTTAAAGACATTTAATCTCAATCCTTTGATTGCTTGTGGACCTTTCCTTTCTGAAATATTGCTGATTCATGCAGCTTATATCCTGGGTGGTACGTTGTTCCGTAAGCAGCAGTTCGTGTTGACCACGATAGCGATTGTTATCATAGGTTATATCATGGTGTTCACATGGCACTCGCCTGTGATAGATAATGCCAATCTTTTCGATTTAGATGAAAAAGGGAAGTCGGTTCCTAATGCATGGTTCTATGTGGTGAGCATAGGCGGCTATCTGTTGACGGCCTTGTGTTACTGGCTCTCTTACAAAATATTCTGTAGGATGCAGGTGATTAACAATAAATGGTTGAACGTATGACATTCTCAAACGATAAACCGATTTACATCCAGATGGCAGACCGTCTGTGCGATGAGATTCTCTCTGGGGTGTATAAGGACGACGACCGTATTCCGTCAGTCCGTGAGTATGCCGTACTCCTTGAGGTGAACACGAATACGGCAGTCAAGGCCTACGAGCAACTGGCGCGTGAAGAGATTATCTATAACAAGCGTGGCTTGGGCTATTTCGTGACGAAAGGGGCGAAGAAGCAGATCCTGAAAGCT
The DNA here is from genome assembly GCA_900318395.1 of uncultured Prevotella sp. Taxonomy (GTDB): domain Bacteria; phylum Bacteroidota; class Bacteroidia; order Bacteroidales; family Bacteroidaceae; genus Prevotella. Next base: position 11,039 of record ONKL01000051.1, on the reverse strand, counting down.
CGTAAGAAGGAGTTTATGAAGGAGCGTCTGCCAGAGCTGTTCCGTCAGATGCAACTACTCGATATTTCTATAGAAGACATAGTGAGCGCATGGGAGAAGCAGTAACCGTTCGTCACAATTCTGCGTAAATTATCCCAAATCTTTGGAGAGTATTGCAACTTTTTGTAATTTTGCAACGTCAAACAAGCACAATAACGTTAAACTAAGGTAAGATAATTGTTTTATGATACACTTACAAGACATTAATAAGACCTATCACGGTGCACAGCCTCTTCACGTGCTGAAGGGTATTTCGCTCGACATCGCCGAAGGAGAGTTCGTCTCCATCATGGGCGCCTCGGGTTCTGGCAAGAGTACCTTATTAAATATATTAGGTATTCTCGACAACTACGATTCTGGCACCTATGAGTTGGCTGGCGTTCCCATCTGGAACCTCTCAGAGACTAAGGCCGCTGAGTATCGCAACAAGATGATAGGTTTTATATTCCAGTCGTTTAATCTCATCTCTTTTAAGACCGCCGTGGAAAACGTTGAGTTGCCATTATTCTATCAAGGTGTGTCCCGCAAGAAGCGCCATCAGATGGCTCTGGACTATCTGGACCGTCTGGGTCTGTTGGATTGGGCGGAGCATTACCCCAATGAACTGTCGGGAGGACAGAAACAGCGCGTGGCGATAGCCAGAGCACTCATCACCCGTCCGCAGATTATTCTGGCCGATGAGCCTACGGGCGCACTCGACTCAAAGACTTCTGTGGAGGTGATGCAGTTGCTCAAGCAGCTGAACCAGGATGAAGGCATGACGATCGTTGTGGTGACTCATGAGAGCGGTGTGGCTAATGAGACGAACAAGATAGTGCATATCAAGGACGGCATCATCGGTAAGATCGAGGAGAACCTCGACCATAATGCCAGTCCATTCGGAAGCGGAGGAATCATGAAGTAGCCTAGGCGATCCTAGGCGATCCTAGATAAAACAAGATAATTATGCGAGATATAATAACTGAAATATGGAGTACGGCGCGGAGGAATAAACTCCGCACGACGCTCACTGGCTTCGCTGTGGCATGGGGCATCTTTATGATTGTCGTGCTCTTAGGTGCAGGCAACGGACTCATCAATGCTCAGCTGAAACAGTCTGACCGTTTCCTGTCATCGTCGATGGTGGTTTACGGCGGTGAGACTTCAAAACCTTATCAAGGTATGAAGGAGGGACGCTCTATCAGGCTTCAGACGCGCGACATCGGCACTACCGCTTCAGAGTTCAAGGAGAACATCGATGAGGTGGGTGCTCAGTATCGTACAGGAGCCACCATCAGCCTTGGGCAACAGTATATCACCCCTTCGCTCTGCGGTGTCTATCCCAACCACATCAAAATAGACAAAGTGGAAATGATCCTGGGGCGTTTCATCAACGATAACGATATCAAGGAAAGCCGTAAGGTCATTATCGTGAGCAACAAGCAGGCCAAAGAACTCCTCAATGCAAACAGCGACAAGCAGAAGGATATCTCACGGCTCGTTGGGCAATACGTGAACGTGGGTAGTCTGGCCTTCAAGGTGGTGGGCATCTATAAGGAGAATGAGAATGGTAGAGCTGACGCCTTCTCCTCTTACACGGCCATCAAGCGCATCTATGGTGCTAACACTGATGATGCCGGACGTATCGAGTTTACCTTTCACGGACTCCCCACAGAGGAAGATAATGAGGCTTTCGAAAAGGAATATCGCCAACGAATGAATGCCAACCATCAGGCACATCCTGAAGATGAGAGTGCCATCTGGCTCTGGAACCGTTTCACGCAGAATCTGCAGATGCAGACGGGTATCGGCATCATCCGAACAGCGCTCTGGGTGGTTGGACTCTTCACGTTACTCTCTGGTATCGTTGGCGTTTCGAACATCATGCTGATTACTGTCAAAGAGCGCACCCACGAGTTCGGTATCCGTAAGGCTATTGGTGCCAAGCCTTGGAGTATCTTGAAGCTGATTATTATCGAAAGTGTGATTATCACGACATTCTTTGGCTATATCGGCATGCTGTTGGGTATCTTTGCCAACGAATATATGGATGCCACACTGGGTCACGACACCATCGACACAGGCATCTTCAAAACCACGATGTTTGTTGATCCTACCGTTGGACTCGATGTGTGTATAGAGGCTACGATGGTGATGATTATTGCCGGCACCTTTGCAGGACTGATCCCTGCTTTCAAGGCGAGCCGCATCCGACCTATTGAGGCGCTTCGCGCGGATTGATGATAAAATTAGAATGCAACGAAGAAGAATATGAGATTTGATGTTGATACATACAGAGAGATTCTCGATACGTTGACGCGTAACAAGTCGCGCTCGTTCCTAACGGGTTTCGGCGTGTTCTGGGGCGTATTCATGCTGGTGTCACTCATAGGAGGCGGGCAGGGCATGAAAGAGATGCTCAATAAGAATTTTGAAGGTTTTGCCACAAACTCTGCATTTGTGTGGTCACAGCAGACCAGTAAAGCCTACAAGGGGTTCCGAAAAGGCCGCTGGTGGTCTATGGACCTGAAGGATGTTGAACGTCTGCGCCAGCGTGTTCCAGAACTTGATGTGATAGCCCCTGTGGTGTTCATGCCGTGGAATGCATCATCCACAGCCTACCACGAAGACCGTAAGGTGACGATTAACGTCCAGGGAGTGACGCCTGAATATGCAGATGTGGTCGGGCCTAAGTTGTATTATGGCCGGTACATCAACGATATGGACCTTAAGCACCACAGGAAAGTCTGTGTGCTGGGGAAGAAAATCTACAAAGATCTGTTTAAGGAAGGAGGTAATCCCTGCGGACAGTCTATCCGTATCGATTCCACTTACTATCAAGTGGTAGGCGTTGACTACAATACCAGCAGCATCTCCATCAACGGCACAAGCGAGGAGATGGTGACGTTGCCCTTCACGATGGTGCAGCAAGCTTATAATCGTGGACAGCAGATTGACCTCATCGCCGTGACGGCCAGAAAGGGTGTGGTTATGTCGGATATTACCGATCGCATCCGCGAGACGGTGGCAAGGGCTCACTACGTAGATCCTACTGACGAACAAGGCGCGAGGGTGTTTAATACCGAGGTGCTCTTCCAACTGCTCGACAATTTGTTTAAGGGCGTGAATTTCCTTATTTGGCTGGTAGGTCTGGGAACCTTGCTTGCTGGTGCTATCGGCGTATCGAATATTATGATGGTGACAGTGCGTGAGCGCACCACCGAGATTGGTATCCGCCGAGCTATCGGCGCTACGCCGAAGATGATTCTCTCTCAGATTATCAGCGAGAGTATCGTGCTGACGCTAGTGGCGGGTATGAGCGGCATCTTGTTTGGTGTGCTGGTGCTGCAGATGCTGGAGTTAGGCAATACAGAAGACGGCATCGTCGAGACGCATTTCCAGGTCAGTTTCTGGACAGCTATTTTCTGTGCTGTCGTGGTCAGCTCGTTAGGTGTGCTGGCTGGTCTCGCGCCTGCTGCCCGTGCCATGAGCATTAAGCCGGTAGATGCGATGCGCGATGAGTAGGGGTAATGTAAAAATGTAAAAATGCAAAAATGTAAAAATTGAAATAATTATGAAGAAGTACAGCAAACTGATTATCGCAGCGATTATCGCGCTGATTTTCATCGGGACATTCGTTTTCCTGTGGCAGAAGAGTCAGCCAAAGGAAGTGGTCTATAACGAATTTACGCCGAAACTGGATAGTATCCAGAAAACAACGATCATTACAGGTAAGATTGAGCCTCGCAACGAGGTGAACGTCAAGCCGCAGATCTCTGGTATCATCTCAGAACTTTACAAGGAGCCGGGCGACCGTGTGAATGCAGGCGACGTGATTGCCAAAGTGAAGGTGATTCCCGACATGAATCAACTCAGTTCTGCCGAGATGCGTGTGCGCTTGGCAGAGATCAACCTGAAGCAGGCTCAAGTCAACTTCCAGCGCGAGGAGAACCTCTATAACCAGAAACTTGTCTCTGCCGATGAGTACGACAAGAGCAAGCAGGCTCTCGATCAGGCCAAGCACGAGAAAGTGGCTGCAGAAGATGCTCTTCAGGTGGTGCGCGACGGTGTGTCGAAGTCGAATGCCTCTGCTTCTTCTACCCTCATCCGCTCTACCATCAGCGGTATCATCCTCGACATCCCTGTGAAGGTGGGTAACTCCGTGATTCTCTCGAATACCTTCAATGATGGTACGACGATTGCCACCGTTGCTAATATGAACGACCTCATCTTCCGGGGTAACATCGACGAGACCGAAGTGGGACAGCTGGTGGAAGGCATGAACATGAAGATCACGATCGGCGCCTTGCAGGATCTGCATTTCGATGCAGCCCTTGAGTATATCTCTCCGAAGGCCGTAGAGTCGAATGGCGCCAACCAGTTCGAGATCAAGGCTGCCGTGAAACTCTCTGAGGATAGCAAGATTCGTGCCGGCTACAGCGCCAACGCAGAGATCGTGCTGGCCAAGGCCGATAAGGTGCTTAGTGTGCCCGAGAGTGCTATCGAGTTCAATGGCGACTCCACCTTCGTCTATGTCATCAAGGGCGAGGGTAAGGATAAGACGTATGAGCGCACTCAGGTTGTAACGGGTCTCTCCGACGGTGTGAACATCGAGATCAAGAAGGGTATCACGGCTAAGGACAAGGTGCGTGGCCCTGAGGTGATTGCAGATGATAAAGAGAACTAAGACAGTAAGAAGGTAAATAGTAAAGGATATGGTTATGAAGAAGATAAAAGCGATCAAGGTCCAAGGGTGGGTAAAGGTCTTACCTGTTTACCTGTTTACCCTTTTACCCTCAGGGGCGCAAACCCAGTGGAGCCTGAGAGACTGCTGCGAATATGCCGTTGCCAACAGTATTACCGTGAAACAGAAAGAGAAGGCGGTAGAGAAGCAGGGCTACTCGCTCTCTACAGCGCGAAACAGCCGCTTGCCGAACTTGAGCGGTACTGCCAGTCAGAATTTTTCCTTCGGACGCGGATTGACGGAAGACAACATCTACGCCAATACCAATACGAGTAACACTTCGCTGCAGCTACAGACGGCTGTCCCCATCTTCACAGGTTTCCAGATTCCTGAGAATATCAAGTTGAACCGCCTGAACCTCGAGGCTGCGACTGCCGATCTCGAGAAGGCCAAGGATGATATTCGTATGGAGGTGGCCAAGGCTTATGTGCAGATACTCTATGATCAGGAGATTTCAGCCGTAGCCCATCGACAGGTAGGTATCGACTCTCTGCAGGTAGTCCGTCTGCAAGCCTTCGTGCAGAATGGCAGAGCGAGTGAGGCTGAACTCTCGAGGCAGAAAGCCACGATGGCCAGCAGCCAGCTGACGGCTACGCAGGCAGATAACAATACGCGACTGGCTATCCTGACGCTGACACAGCTGCTCGAACTCACAACGCCTGAGGGTTTCCAGATAGCCACTCCCACAGAGGAGGAGATGCTGCATATCGCTGATCTCTCGCTGACGTTGCCTGATCAGGTCTATAACGAGGCTCTGAGCGTAAAGCCCGAGATTCATGCACAGGAACTGCGCCTGAAGGGCTCTGAGCATAGTATCAACATCGCCAAGGCTGGGCACTACCCCAAACTGAACTTCAGCGCAGGACTGGGTACGAACTATTACACCACAAGCGGATTCCCCTCAAACAGCTTCGGTGATCAGATTAAGAATAACTTCAGTCAGTTTATCGGCTTGAATCTCACCATCCCCATCTTCGACCGCTTCTCCGTACGTAACAACATTCGTAGCGCCAAGGTGGACAGGGAGAACCAGAGGCTGACACTCGACAATACGAAGAAGAAACTCTATAAGGAGATCCAGCAGGTGTACTATAACGCCCTGAATGCTCAGGCCAAGGAGAACAGCTCGCGCCAGGCCGTCGCCAGCTCGAAGGATGCCTTTGAACTGACGCAGGCGAAGTACGAGAATGGCAAGGCCAACATCACGGAGTTTAATGAGGCCAAGAATACCTATATGAAGTCTGAGAGCGACTTGGTTCAGGCGCGTTATGAGCATCTCTACCAGCGCGCACTCCTGGAGTTCTATCGTGGAAAGGAACTGAACTTCTGATACTTATTTCACAACGACCTTTTTCTGGTTCATGATATAGAGCCCCTTGTGGCTGGGCTTGCCTTCGAGTTTTCTGCCATCGAGGGTGTACCAAACCTCTTTCCCCTCTTTGCTGATGGCTGACGAAATGGCCGTCGCGCCATCGTTGAATTCCTTCAGCTCATAGAGTGCGGGCAGCGCCTTGCCTGTCTCGTTATCGAAGAGCGAGGCGTTGTACCAGCCCTCTTTCAGGTCTCCGGTACAGCCTTTGGCATTGGCTTCGGCATACCACCATGAGAGTCCGTTCACCTGCTTGTGTTTCTTGAGCATCGTGATGAGGTCGGCAGTATATTTGCGCTGTCCTTCGTGCGAGTAAGGGTAGGTCTTCGTGTAGTCGAACGTCGTGCCCTGCACTTCCCACTTCGAGGGATAGCCCGTCTCTACTATTTGGATGGCCTTATCAGGGAAATTCTTCTCCAGCTCTGAGAGCCCCTTGTCTAACTTCGAGATTTCGCCTTTGAAATAAGGGTAATACGATGTGCCGATGATGTCGTAGTCGATCTCATACTGCTTGATGTGCTTGAAGAAGGCCACGTCGAGTGTCGGATTATTGGCGCATTGCTCCGTGTGGATGATGATCTTCGCCTTTGGGCAGGTGTAACGGCATATACGCGAGACGGTCTTGAGATATTGGGCAAAATTATCCCAATGCTTGTCTGTATAGTCAGTCCAATCAGCATTGGCTTCGAGGTGCGCGCCTTGTTTCTCCCAATCTTTGTCTGGTCCCCAGAGCATACCGAAGCTGATTTCGTTGCCAATCTGGATAAGATCTGGCGTTGCTCCTCCTTGCTTAAGGGCTTCAAGTGTTATTTGCGTATAACCATCCAACATCATGCCGATCTGTGCATTGTCCTCAGCTACTCCATTAGATGCTTCAACATTCGTCCATTCCGTCCATTCTTGGGGGATGAATTGCTGTTTAGGGTCTGCCCACGTGTTCGAATAATGGAAATCGAGCAGGAAGTTGAGGCCTGCTTCCTTAATCCGCTTGCCGAGTTTGATGACGTAAGCTTGGTCTTGAATGACGTCTTTGCTGGCCTTATGGGGATTGCAGAAGATTCTTACGCGTATCGTATTCCATCCCTGTTCCTTCACGAAGGCGAGAACATCGGCGATTTCCTTGCCGTCCTTATCAAGATAGGTGGCATGCTGCTCTTCGTATTTTAATAACATGGAGAGGTCGCCTCCTACGTATTTCTGTGCCTGTGCGACCGTTGTCAGGCAGAGTAGGGCTGTGGCTAAAAGACACTTGATTCGTTTCATATTGATAGAATAGAGTTTTGTTTTTCTTGCAAAGATAGACTTTTTCGGGGAAGAATCCAAGGATTCGGCTATTTTTTTAGTTGATTGTTTGCAGAATTCCGCGAAAAGTAGTACTTTTGTGCCCTGTACAATTTATGGATCAGTTTATTCGTCACCATATTTCATTGATCTTGTCTGTCGTGCTGCTTCTGGTATCGACAGAGGTTTTTTCTGCCGATGTAGGTCCTGAGGATCTCATGGGCGAGGATAGGGTAGAGTTCGACCGTTTCCGTCAGCTCTTCCAGAATGGCACCCCAGATGAGTTCTTTCCTTTTGCTCGCGATTATGAGAAGCACCTGAGGGATAAGGGTTACATGATGCTTTATTATAAGCTGTTGAACAACGAGGGATTCTTCGCCCTGCGCCACAATATGATCTTCCGTGCGATGGAGATTGCCAAGCGCCTCGACAGAGAGTTGCGCAACGATGGTGCCAGCCAGTTCTATTATCTGGCCTCAGGATTGCTGGGCGATGTCTATAGCGCCAGCCACGATCGCATCAAGGCAGAGAAATACTTCACGCAGGCTCTGCAGGAGGTGGGCGATAATGATCCGAAGTTCACCATGCGTACCTATCACAGTCTGGCAGAGCTGTTCTGTCTGAAAGATAGCCGTAAGGCGTTGGAATGGTTGCAGCAGGCTCAGCGTATCGCTACCGAGAAGAGTGATACGGAATATCTCTCCCTCTCGCTGGCTATCACGTCTTATGTGTATTTCATGGAAGGCAACAGGACTGATTTCTACCCTGCCTTCGAGGAATATCAGAAGCTGCGCAGTCAGAATATTCCAGGCTTCAACCATCGTTATGATAAGATTCTCGATGTGGCAAAGCTGGCTTTCGACGGTCATCTTCAGGAAGCCAGAAGGGTGCTGGGCGATAAGCGCACCACTTATGTCGACAGCTCATTTGTATCCATCTGTCTTTACGAGATGGCGCACGATATCGAAGGCGGTTTCAAGGCCATCAAGCGCTACCAATTGGAGAACGACTCCATTTATAGCATGATGCAGAGCGCCAACTTCGATCAGATGGTGGCTGAGAGTGCCATCTCAAAATCGCGCGAAGAGGCTGATCAGAGCAAGAGCCTCGTGGATAAGCTCGCCATGTGGATCGTTGTCCTGATTGTTGTGTTCCTGATCGTGTATTTCATGGGGCGCCGACGCTTATGGCTGAAGATTAAGTCCCAGAACCGCGAACTGAAAGCTGCATTGGCTAAGGCAGAGGAGAGCGACTTGATGAAGACGGCCTTCATCCGCACGATGAGTCATGAGATACGTACGCCTCTGAACGCTGTCTCTGGCTTCTCCCAAGTGCTTTGCTCATCCCTGTTCCAGCTCTCCGACGAAGAGAAGCGCAACTTGCAGCAGCGCATTTCGAGCAATGTAGGGCAGATTGTCACTATCGTCAATGAAGTGTTGGAACTCTCGAAGAGCGAAAATGCGGAACGTGTGGCAGAAGCAGATAAGAGCAACATCAACTGCAACGAATTTGCACGCAGCGTGGTGAACGAGTTCAAAGGCAAGCAGAATACGGGAGTCGAAATACAATTCACTTCCTGCGTAGACGATGATTATCAGTTGCGTACCAATGCCTATCGCCTGAAGAGTGCCCTCTCTCACCTGATTGATAACGCTGTCAAGTTTACTGAGGCGGGCCGTATCGAGGTGCGTTGCGAGGAGACCGACAATGAGTTCCGCTTTATCGTCACCGATACTGGTGTAGGCATCAAGGAGGAGGACCGCGAACGTATCTTCGAGACCTTCCACAAAGCCGACGACTTCAAGACAGGCATAGGTCTCGGACTGCCTATCAGCCGTCGCCTGCTTCATTCCTTGGGAGGCGAGGTGACGCTCGATACCACCTATAACTCAGGTGCCCGATTTGTCATCACCCTGCCTATTTCTTGTGGCGGTTAGCCCGCTGCTCGCGGTACTTGGCCTTTTGTCGTGCGCTGCCGCTGCCGTGAGCCCCAGTGATATACTGTTTCTTCTTGGCTTTGGTCTTCACCTTGCCTGAGTCCTTGGCCTTATCCCCTCCGCGTCCGAAGTTGATGCCGTTCTCGAGGATATTCTGAAAATCGTCCATATTAATGGTGGAAAAGTCTTACGCCTGTGAAGGCCATTGCGATACCATACTTGTCGCAGGTCTCAATCACGTTGTCATCGCGAACTGAGCCTCCTGCCTGAGCGATAAACTCTACACCGCTCTTATGGGCGCGCTCGATATTGTCGCCGAAGGGGAAGAATGCGTCGGAGCCCAGAGCCACCTTCGTGTTCTTGGCTATCCACTCTTTCTTCTCTTCCATAGTCAGCACTTCGGGCTTCTCCTTGAAGAACATCTGCCAGGTGCCGTCGCGAAGCACGTCGTCGTGATCCTCCGAGATATACACATCGATGGTGTTGTCACGATCAGCGCGGCGGATATTGTCTACAAAGGGCAGATTCATCACTTTCGGATGCTGGCGCAGCCACCAGATGTCAGCCTTAGAACCTGCCAGACGGGTACAATGGATGCGGCTCTGCTGGCCTGCTCCGATACCGATGGCTTGTCCGTCTTTCACATAGCATACAGAGTTGCTCTGTGTGTACTTCAGTGTGATGAGGGCGATAATCAGGTCGCGCTTAGCCTCTGGCGTAAAGGTCTTGTTCTGTGTCGGCATGTTCTCGAAGAGCGCATCGTCGTCGAGCTTGATCTCGTTGCGTCCCTGCTCGAAGGTGATGCCGAATACCTGCTTGCGCTCGATGGGCTCAGGCTGGTAGGTAGGATCGATCTTGATGACGTTATAGGTACCCTTGCGCTTGTCCTTCAGGATCTCGATGGCCTCAGGCGTGAAGTCGGGGGCTATCACGCCGTCGCTCACCTCGCGTTTCAGCAGCTTGGCTGTCGTGGCGTCACAGGTGTCGCTCAGGGCTACGAAGTCACCGTAGCTCGACATACGGTCTGCACCGCGCGCTCTGGCATAGGCACATGCGATGGGACTCTCGTCGAGACCCTGCACATCGTCTACGAAGTAGATCTTCTTCAGTGTGTCGCTCAGGGGCAGGCCTACGGCAGCGCCAGCAGGACTGACGTGCTTGAACGAGGCAGCAGCTGCCAGACCAGTAGCGGCCTTCAGTTCCTTCACCAGCTGCCAGGCATTAAAAGCGTCGAGGAAATTGATGTAGCCAGGACGGCCGTTGATCACTTCGATGGGTAATTCTCCCTCTGTCATAAAGATGCGCGAGGGCTTCTGATTCGGATTACATCCGTACTTGAGTGCTAATTCTTTCATTTTTATCGCATTATTTTTGTATTTGGCTGCAAAATTACAACTTTTTTTCGTAATTTTGCCCCAAAATCTAGAGAAAATATATGGAGAAGAAACGTAAAGCCCTTCGCAAACTGCTTGAGGCGGTAGAGAAGGAAATACTGAAGAAGCCCGATAAGAAGGCATTAGACCGTCTGTCGCTCTTTGTGGGATTCCAGGATTGGGAGTCGTTCCAGGAGGCTCTTCATGGTGAAACGAGTGCCGATGAGAACTACAAATGAAAAAGAGAGGCTCCTGTTGTGGAACCTCTCTTTGTTGCTTTTCTTATTCACCAACGTTGTGGCGCTTCTCCTTAATAC
>ONKL01000072.1 GCA_900318395.1 uncultured Prevotella sp. | reverse complement strand
GCAGGCGAACACCGATATGAGTCAGAAAATATTGACGGGTTTTGCCTGTCATCCTAACATCTACGGTGTGGTTATCATCGGATTAGGTTGTGAGACTGTCCCGCACAAGCAGCTGAAGGAGAAGATTGGCCGACTGACGAAAAAGCCTGTTGTGTCCTTTGGTATTCAGGAAGAAGGCGGTACACTGAAGACCATTGAGAAGGCTGTCCGTGCTGCCCGCGAGATGGCAGGACAGGCTGCCATGCAACAAAAGGAGCTCTTCGATGCCTCAGAACTGTACATCGGCATTGAGTGCGGTGGTTCTGATGCCACCTCCGGCATTGCCAGCAACCCGTCGGTGGGCGAAATGAGCGACCTTCTGGTGGATATGGGAGCCACAACAGTGATGAGCGAGTCGATTGAATGGATCGGCGGTGAACACATACTGGCCAAACGAGCTGCAACACCAGCGATTCACAATCAGATCATCGAGGTATGCCGTGCATACGAGGCTCATCTTTCTGCCGCCGGACAAGACTGTAGGGCTGGCCAGCCTACGCCAGGCAACAAGGCAGGAGGACTGTCCACACTCGAAGAGAAAAGCCTCGGCTGCATCCGCAAAGGTGGCACGCGCCCCATCCAAGAAGTGCTACAGCAGGCCGTCATGCCGTCAAAGCGAGGAGCCGTAGTGATGGATACGGCTGGTTTCGACATTGCCTCTGTCACTTCGATGGTGGCTTCTGGCTGTCAGGCCATCGTCTTTACCACAGGCCGTGGTACGCCTACCGGAAATGCTATTGCGCCCGTCATTAAGGTCACTGCCAACGAACGTACCTTCCACATGATGGAGGACAATATGGACGTTGATCTCAGTGCCGTACTGAGAGGTGAAAAGACCATCCACCAGATGGGTAGCGAACTCATCGGTTTCGTCGCAGAAGTAGCCAGCGGGCGTATGACAAAAGCCGAAGCTTTCGGATTCTCAGATATAGCCGTTGACCACATGTGCCGATTTGTATAATTGAATCCATAACAAACTATTTGATGACGGCCTTCACGTCGGTTATCATGTCCTTATGCCCCTCATCAGGCTCTGAGAGCTTCGAGGTGAGCATCACGCTGCCAGCCTTGTCCTTCGATGAGAAAGAGCCGGTATAGACGATGCTGCTGGCCTGATAGAGCGTAGCCTCCACCTTCACGCAGTATTTGCCGTCCTTCACCTTTTTGCCTTGCTGGTCGGTAAAGTCCCATGTGAATATCTGCTTGCCGTTAGCCTGAGGCGTTGCACCTGTTACGCCGTCCAGCTGCTGGTCTGAGAGGCTTTCTGCCTTAACGGTCTTCACCCAAGTCGGCACACAGTTGGGACGCTTCCACGCCCTTTCGTGGTAAAGGAGGTCACGAAGAGTGTCTTCACCACCTCACCCTTCTCGTTCTCAATCCAGACGGCATACTGGTTGGAGCCAGGGCCAGTCTGTTTCTGATAGTTGAAACTCACTTCAAGGGTCTTACCCTTCTTGGTCTGAGCCATGGCCGGCATAGCCAGCAACATGGCGGCGATAATAGCCAGAAAATACTTTTTCATCATGCTTATACTCTTTTGTGTAGGGCTTAATTATAAATTATCTAAAATGCTGGCACAAAAATAAGGAAAATCAGCCAATTATAATTATAATTGCAGTCAGATTTAAGTGTTTTTATAAGAAGACCTGTAGTGAAAAGCCGCCGATAGTCACGATGGATTATCAGCGGCAGATGTAAAGAGAAACATTCATTTGATGGTGATCCAGACGGGCTCACCCCTACCCTTGGCCTCGACGATCTTCTGTTTTAGACGGTGAACCCAGATGCGGCTGTCGAGCACTTTGCCGACTTCGCGGTTCTTGCCAACGAGGATGCAACCTTCTGTGTCTTCTGACGTGTTGCCTGCATGGATGCGGATGCCATCGAATTTCGGCACGCCGAGCAGGATGGGAAGCCACTGTTTGAACTTGGGCGAGAATGAGATCACCACCGCGTAGCGGCCTTCGGGGATGGCCGAACGGCCTTTCACCTTGTAGGCACCGTTAGCGTAGTCGCGCCATGTGGGTTCCAGGGTGTCGCAGAAATATAGGTCTTCTGTACCGGGTAGATATTCGTCTATCACTTGACGACGGATGTAGAGCCTACCTATCGTGTAGGTCTTGCGTTTTGCTATACGTTCTAATATCAATTCCATAATCTTGATTGTGCTTATTGTTACAATGTTACAAAGTTACTTTGTGACGTTTTCGGTCGCGGAGCCTACTTGTCGTTTACTCCAGTGGTGGCGGTCGGTCTTGCTAATCCATCCGTCACGCATCCAACGAGAGATAATCATGCGCATGGCTGTTTCTGAGCAATAGCCGCGCTTCAAGGCTCGAAGGTCATCGATAGTGAAGGTTGGTGCAAGCTGGTCAAACACGGAGTGGTTGGCTCCATATCGCTGGCACTCTTCATGAGCATCAACATATTGATTCTGTAATGCCTCGCCGAATGCTTTTATCTGCTGAGAAAGGCAGTAATCGGCCATCATCAGCGCGAAGTCAAGACAGACCTTCGTTTCCTTATCCTTGCCAGACAGCAAGTGAAAGATCACCCCACAACGGAAGCCGATGACAGCAGCACGCTTACGATAAGTATCCTTTACGTGGTCGATGTCTTTGGCTGCCTCTACGCGTTTCTGCTCTACCCACTCTTCGATGGCTTTGCGCAGACGAGGGGTGTCAACCAAACCCGAATACGATCGCAAACGAGTGACTGCCTCTTGGATTCGAGCCTCATCTTCTGCCGAACGGCGGCCAAACTTGGGCATTTTTGAAAAGCTGCTGTCAGGCATTTCAGCCACAAGGATTCGGCTTGAAAGACCGTTCTCGATATTGTCCGACTTGAAGCACTTCCTCATGGCCCCGTTAGTTCCGAGCATCGTCCAGTTATAGGCAACTTTCACGACTCCAGATTCTGCGGCATCAGAGTTGTAATCCTGCCCCCATTCACCTTTGTCAAAGCTCAGGCGATAGATGTCATATTTTGAACTCCATGACCCAGCACCATTCGTTTTTCTGAGGGTGTCAAGTTCCTCACCGAACGAGTAGATGGTATGCCCTTGGGCATTCTTGAAACGCTTCAACAAAGTCGAACACGAGACCGTCACCGGCACCATTCTTATCAATACCTTCGGGTCTTCAGGAGCCTTTTCATTGGCTTTGCGGCCTTTCTTACGTTCCTTCCATTCCTCTTCACGCTTACGAGCCAAGGCATCCTCTTCATCGAACTGACGTTTCCAGACATCAACGGCATTTTTGACAACCGATTTGTTAGAAGCCTGCTCACCTCGGATGATAGACATCAACCCCAAGTGCTGCAAGTTGCCGTCACAATAGAGAATCTGCACTTGGTCGGCATAGGCCGCTGCAATTGGCAGCACACCACAGAGCACGGGCATGTGCATCGACACAGGCACACCTGCCAGCGATTCTTTCAAACCGATTGGCAAAGCTTTGACATTGACTTTTACGCCTGTCTCAGCAGCCACCGCCTCGGCATCCTCAATTTCATCTGAGGAAATACCCATTTCGAGCGCATTCACTATCTGGTCTATCAATCGTGAACCCTTGGTGGGTTCCTTGCAGGCCGAATGGATAATGCTCTTCATCTCTACGACCGACAGCCCGAATCGGGGCATCACCTCCAGCAACCACTCCTCTGAATTATCACAGATGGCTCGGAGATTAGCCGCCAACTGATGCAGTCGCTTGTTACGTTCACCCTCTGAGGGCTCACCTCCAGTTCTGCGCCAGTACTCACATATAATAGAGGTATAAGGCACGCCTTTGAATTCCTGCGGGTATTTATTTTGGCACGGATTACACGGATTAACACGGTTACTTTCTTCGGCTGCAGGGTGATTAGCCGGATGATCGGCAGGATGATTAAATCCGTGGAAATCCGTGGAATCCGTGCCTAAACCTTCTCCCTCGGGATCATAGTAAGAACCATCCTCCGTGCGACCGTCAATGCTCAGCCCTCTATCGGTATAAGCCTTTCTCCGTGCAGCCACCTCTTCATCTGAAAGCTGTGCGTACCAGCCGTCAGCACGATAGATTTCAAAATCGGCAGGCGAAATATAGATAAACCTCTCGGGCGTGAAGCACGATGTGTCGCAAGCAACTCCAAGTGCCTTACAATACTCACGCTGAGCCTCGGGCACCGTCATACCCAATGGCAGACGAATATCAATGTGAAGTTTGCGACGGATGGAGTAATCCTTATGAAGCATCAACCCCTGCCAACGTCCACCTATCTCAATATCGAGCTTTTCAGACATCTCGTTGGCCTTCTCCACCAACTCAGGGTCATCGATGTCGATGCAAGTCTGCCAAGTGAAACTCTCAGCCACGATATGCTCACGATCCCGATAATCATCACGAAACTGTGTATAGTGCGGACAGCGGAACGGCAACCACGATTTCAATTTACGCTGCTGTTCGTCATCATCAGTTGAATTGATACGTTCTGCCATCTGTTTCAGTCGAGGTGACTGAGTAAGTGCATCGTAGTCCTGGAGCGGGCATTCTTTTACGAATGCCCTGGTCTGCTCCTTAGTCTGACGTGTGTTGAGTGCTATCAATCGCTCCAAAATCATTTCCATATCGTTTCCTCCTTGCGTGTTTTAAAGTAAGACATAATCTCGTCGGCCTCCTCCTCGTAGAGGGCCTTGGTCAGTGCCAGCCCGTATTTCTTCGGGAACTTGAAGGTGACATAGACGAATTCCTCATCCATACGGCGACGACCATTATAGGGTCGAATCTGCGGACGTGTCATCTTCACCGCTCCGTGGGCTGTCTCGTAAAGAGTCTCGTGGAGTGGCCCTTTGCTGCCATCCTTGTAACGCTTCACTCTGGTGCGACCGTCGGAATCAACAGAAACCCCTGCCTTGTAGTTCACGCGCTCACCGTTAGTTACTTGTTTTTCATCCTCCCACGGACACGGCATTATCAGCATATTGCCGTTCAACTGGAAGTTAACACTTGCGTCCATCTGGAGTGCGTTATTCAAAATCTGTTCGTTAAATTTCTGTGGATTCATTGTTGTTCTGAATTTTGGTTGAGCGAAGCTTCAGAAGGGTGGCCACCTTTCGATTTGTGATTGAAATCTCGCGAGACTCCGTTCACCTCAACTCAGAGTTAAACTTGAAATTTGTTAGCGGTTAAGAAATGTTACGTAGAAAGGCTGGTTAACCACTCCTTTGCCTCCCGTTTTGCGCATCCGACATTTGTTCATCAGCGCCATCTGCTGGCGAGCCTGATTCTTCAACTTGTCGTAAATTCGCTTACCACACATTAAATCTCTTGACATAATCTCAATTGTAACCGCTTCCTTCGAGCGGGGTCTTAAAGTTGTTCGGGGGAAATACTCTTTTCGAGGCAACCTCCGTAATACCCGAACAACCCCGCTGATTTTAGGGAAATCTTTAGGGAAAACGTTAGGGAAAGGCCATGCCAGCCACTACAGGGCAACAGAAATAAAAAACGGAACCCCTTGTGTTTCAAAGAGATTCCGCTAATTGCGAAAATTTTCAAAAAAAATTTTGGTTTCCCTAAGGGATTCCCTAATGCGGCAATTTACACTCGTTTATCGCTTGTGTAGATTCAGATCTTGATGGTCGAACGGGTCGTATTCCGACTTGAAATCCTCATCGTCATCATAGGCGCCATAAATCAACTGATCCGGGCTGGCCTTCAGCAACCTTACACATTCTGTAATAATAGGTAGAGCCTTATCGTTGGCACTGTTACCCTTGTCTAATCCAGTAAGCCACGCTCCATTGGCATCCTTGAAGTGACCTTCGAGAATAGCCGGCAACGTAAATCCTTCAGCCACCGTAATGAGCCTCTCAGCCACAAACCGCTTAAACAGCTCTACCAGCGTGCCCTTGCCAAACAAGCCTTTCCATGTCAATTCGCAGTTCTCGTCTCTCTTCCCTGAGAATAGAGCCTTGAAGTCTGCTTCGTTGCCTTCTATCCATTCCTCCTTTACCAGTTTCTGATAGAGTAACGTCATGTGACCATCCGTCACACCACTCTTCCTACCGAAGGTCATCGTCTCACGAGGTTTCTTGGGTTTTGAGCCTGTAGCTTTCTTTGGCTTCTTTACCTCTTTCTCCTCACCGACAATCACCGCATCCTCAGCATCATCCTTGAAGAAAGCACTGATCAACTTCCCAATATCACCACCATTCACCGTGTCTATATGCAACTCCTTGTGGTGGTCATAATGGTTGGCACCTTTTTCATAATAGCTGTTACTCATTGCTTATCCGCTTTAGTGGAACCATCTTTTCCTTTTCTTCTCCCAACACCAGCTTACTGCTCTTGTCATCGTGAGTGGAGCCCGACGCATAGTAGGCACCATAAGTAGGACGTTCAGCCACCTTTGTAATGGCCTCAGCCAGTTCCTGCTGTTGCTCGATAGGGCCAAACAGACGTGCACGATATTTCCTCAATAATTCTGGATAATGTTCACGCCACGCTTTTTGCATACTGATAATAGGATTTGCATTGAGGTCCTTCAGCATATCCCACGCCGTGCCAGGAGGATACTGTTCCAATTCGGCATCGACATCCTCGATGGGAATCGACGAAAGCACCATCTTCTCAATGATTTCCTTCGATTTCTCCAGCTCCTTACGTGTACGGTTTGTTTGGTCTTTCAGTTGCAGGATGAGTTCGTCTTTCTGATTGCTTTCGTTCTCAATCTCCTTATAGCTCTTTGGACGATGCTCACGCAGCAGTCGCTGGAAATCCTCTGGGAATATGGCATCACACAAGGGATAAAGCAGTTCTGAGTGCTCATTTACTCGGTTCATCTCTTCTTGCATCAGAAGCATCACCCTATCCATCTCACGCTGATGTTTTTTGTCAAGATGCAACTCGTCCACGCAGTCCATCAGTCCGCAATAGAAGATGTGCATGTGGGGCTTGAACGACTGGCTGGAACTCATAACGGTCTCTACAACCTTACTGAACTTAGTCCACTTCACGCCGATGATATGCCGTATCATGACCGAATAGTAATGCTTCAGGAAAAGCCAGTGCTGGTTGAGCAGATCCAACATCTCCTTCTTTTTCTCCTTGGGCCAATTCTGTTGCATAATCATTGTGAAGGCATGCAGTACACACAGCACCTCATCCGTCTTATAGTCGTAACACAATTCCGACTTGAAAAGCATTTCCTTAAGTTTCTGCGACAGGTCTCGCCAGTCTTGCTGGCAATCAGACTCCAGCAGCACCTCCAACACATGAAAGAACCGATAGATACGCCTCGACTCTTTCTCAAAGCGTTTCAAATTATCACCCCAGTTTTCAGCCGCATTAATCAAGTCTTTATCTGATGCCCAGTTCCCGAACTGATCATCATCCTCAATAATGCTCTCCATCTTCCGTCCAACGAACTCCAGCCGATTTCCGGCACAACAGAGTCTGGTGTCGCCATTCAGATACATCTCGTAGTAAGGCACCATCATCGCATGCAACATGCTTCTATAAACGGAGTCCTTTGGAGGATAGCCGCCTTGCAGGTAATACTTCTCATATAAGTTCACTTCTGGCTCGCCGCTGTCCCCATTCATCAGTCGTTCCAAAGGGCTGATGACGGCATCCTTAATATATTCTTGTATTCTATCTATGTTGTTCATTATCTTTTTACCTTTATATTTTTCGGAGCGCAAAGGTACAAAAATTCCCGCTCAATTTGACATGAACGGGAAAGTATTTTGGGTTAAATATTGTAAAGAGTTTGTACTATTTTTGTAGATTGTAAACTATCTTTTCCAGTTTTTTAGACTAGATTAATGAAGTTAGCTGGAGTGA
Source organism: uncultured Prevotella sp. (assembly GCA_900318395.1). Lineage (GTDB taxonomy): Bacteria > Bacteroidota > Bacteroidia > Bacteroidales > Bacteroidaceae > Prevotella. Next base: position 5,281 of record ONKL01000072.1, on the reverse strand, counting down.
TTACAATGGACGACGTGTGGTATTGTTTCAGCTTTCTTGTCACAAGAAATGATTCTTCTTTGCATATTTTGCAATTATTTCACCAATTCATATTCAAACATCTTATCCTGTATATGACTCCGGTAATATGCTTTGAGATTATCTCTTAGGGAATCCAAGTCGCCATTTAAGTCGACGTAGTCGTAAACTTTATGTTTATTCCTACCTGAACCTTCTATTCTGAACGTGTTCAGTTCTTCACCTATCTGATAAACTCCATAAGAATAAGTACCCAGATAGTTATCTGTTGCCTGGGCTTCTTCAAGAATCTTTCTCCATAGTTCCATCAGTTCCTCTTCATCCGAATCTAATTCAAATCCACCAAGTGTTACCGATGCCAATGTGTCATTATCAAAACATAACTCGTTACGATAATATCTTTCATCGGAACCCTCAAAAGAAATACACTTGTTTTGATTGGATAGACAGGTGTATATCAGGCAACTCTTTAGGAAATCTCTGTCTTGAACATAAGCCTCTCCTTTGTCAGACGTAGTGAAATGCACTTCTTTCTCATACCACTTATCCATAGGCAAAAGTTTGGCTACAAACATCGGAAGTTTTTCCAAGAAATTATCCTTTCTAAGCCAGAAGCCATACGAATTCTTCAAGCCTGTGTCAAAATTGGTGAGAACAAGGTTGTACTGTTTAGAGTCTATCATGAAACTCTTCGATACCATGTATGCAATAATGTTGTCATTGTACTTTGGCTTTCTGCCTTTTGAGTAAACCCAGTCTTTCTTTTCGTATCCATCTGCACCAACAACCGCAATCGAAGTTTTCGACTCAATATCCGTTGGATCTTCACTCTTGTCACTCAAATCTGAAATGTTATGGTAGACTTTCGGCACATTGATGTCATGTTCTTCTTCTCTGACGATGACATTCTTGTTGGTGTCAATATCATAGGCTTGCAGAAGAATGCTTTCTGATTTGGGTTCATCTTCGTTGGACCAATAAATACAAGATATAACGCTGGGGCTGGCGTGAAAATGATCGCGATTAAATGCATAGCCACCCATGAAACGCTTATCCACCAAATGGATGTTCTTATAGTATTTTACGGGAGAGAACAATATGTAACTGTCGGTAGGCTGCCTCAGATAATACTTGAAGGCTGACCAAATAAATAAATTCATAATGTCTCTTGCTACGGCTTGTTGGCCTCCAAGTCCCATGGCTACTATTTCCTTCTTAAACTCTTTGGATACAAAAGAGTCTTTTCGAGTAGTTTGTGCTCTTTTCGATGGATCTCCGTCCTCTACGAAAGTGATGGCAGAGCTGTCCTGGAAAGGAGGATTCTCAAAAAGAATGATAGAACATTTCTCATCATTGAGAAATGCTGCAATAGTCGGGTTCTTTATGAAGTCTTCGCTGGTTGCATCGGCATTTGACACCTTGCCGTTTGAATAAACGACATTAGCTTCCGTAGGAGGAATAACCTCCCTTACCAAGTCGCCAATTCTTTCTTGCAAAACCTTGTATTCGTAGTATTCATAGGTGGACACAACACAATGTCTAATAATATCATCGCCCTTTGCGTCTTTCAATCCTATCAGAGAAGCTTCGAGGTTGCCGGTTCCTGCACTTCTATCCAAAATGATATAATCATTGCCTTCTGGTATACGTCCGATTGCGGCCATAACAAACTCTGCAGCCTGACGGGCATAGATGACAGGTGTATAATATGCGCCAAGTTCTTTCTTAGAGAGGCGGTCATTCAAGCAATCCATCAAGAATTTGAAACGTTCGTTTGATTTTCCCTGATAGGGTGTTATCAAACCTTCGAAGTGGCGTGGTTTTCTGATTTCTCCAGTCAGTTTGACTGCTGTTCCATTGGTGTCGCCAATAAAATCGCCCTTGCTGGCATTTGGTAATTCCTTGTAATAACGCTCCGACCAACCGACAATACAATTCTCATCAATATCGATAGAGATATACATCTCTTCCGGATCCTTCTTTGTCCCTTTCAGTATCTTCTTTAACTTAGCAGATTCTGCGTCTATACTATAATTCAACTTTTCCGCAATGGCGTTGGAAAAGAATCCTTTGTTCTGTTTTGACGAAGCGCCAGTATAAATCTTGTGTATCTCCTTTCGGAAATCAGAAGAGTGGAAAACATAAGCAAATGTTGAGTTCAAATCAACCAAGATGATAGTTGCTGGAACCGACTCACCATGAACTCTCATTTTTGACAAATATTTGATGGCCTGAAATAGAACTTCATTTGTGTTTTGAATATCCTTCTTAAACTCTAAGATATTCCCATTATAGACACCATCGGTATAATCTACCAACACAGAATTGTCATCATCGTAAGGTATGCCAAAGTTGTCGAAGAATTCTATTTGCCCATCCCTCTCAACATTATACGGAGTATTAAAATTGGCCATAAGTATCAGCCTATATCTTTTATCTCCGACTGATACCCAAGCGCCAGAAGGGTTAGTAATCGCTTGCTAGAACCACATACAAAAAGCGGGGTATCCACACCTGCCCGTTCCGCAGCTTCGGCCTACCACAGCCTTCCGATAGAACGAACAGAGTAAGATACCCACGCAGGAGTATATACTGATGCACCCAAAAGTGTGCTTAGAGGGCATGGTTAGCCCTCGGCACACTCCGGCTGCGTATATACACATCCGTAGGCGTCACCTCTGCTATTGTCTTTGATCGGTCTTTGATTGTGGTAGTTCAAGCTGCCAAAAACAAAGCGTATAGTGTCGCTTTTCCAATATGTCGTTGTCTTCCTTTAGCCCACAGACTTAGGTTTGGACGATGCAAAAATACAAATAAAATCCGATATAAGCCTCGATTTTCTGCTTTTTCTGCAAAAAAGTCTCAAAATAATTGGAATGTTCAGAAATAAGGCCTATCTTGAGCAGATTATTAAAGCTCCGCAAATTCTTTCTTGAATGGACATGGCCGTCTGAGGACGGCTTTTTTCATTACTTGAACAGCTCACTGTGGCTGCCCAGTCGTACCAACTCGATAACGTCTCTATTCTTGTCATACCATATCAGCAGAAAATCACCATTGATGTGGCATTCCAGACAACCTTTATATTTCCCGCTTAATGGATGTGGAAGATAATCTGCCGGAATGGGCTGCTCGTTCTGAAGCATTTTAAGCACTTCTTTCAGATCGGCCAACTTCTGAGGATTATTCCTATACCGTTTAAGGTCTTTCTTATACTGAGTAGTAGGCTGTAGTTTCTTCATTCTTCGTTCAGAATGTCGTCAAACATATCGTCTACATTGTCGTAGACCTTGTTAGGGTTACGGCCCGACATGGCTTCCCGAATGGCAGCCTTTGTCGTTTCGTTCGGCTCATTAAAGATGTAGTCGAGAAGCACACTCTCCACGTAGTTGTTGAGGGTTCTGTTTTCTCTGACTGCGTTGCTCTTCAGTCTCTCTAGCAGGTCTGCCCTGAGTCGGAATGAGGCAGGTTTTCTGATAATTGTTGTTGCCATATTTGTAATACAATTAAATATTTTCGACTGCAAAGATAATACTTTTTATTTATATAGCAATACATTTTCATATTATTTTTGTCACATTGTAACTTTGTAACAATGTAACAATAAGGATTTTCAATCTATGGCTTTATTGCTTTAGAATATATAATAATTATAATTATTATTATTCTAATGATTAAAGTCTGCACTTCGGCATGGGCTTAATGTTACAAAGTTACATTGTTACAATGTGACATGACCGAAAATGCCGAAGTAGATCGTCAGCAATGAAACGTAATCTCAAAGGCTCGAAAATTACGGATTCGAGGCCTCGAAATTACGGTTCGTTTAATTTCGTCAAATTCGCGCTGAAAATCGCCCCAAATCGATGGCCATAATTTGGAAGCAAATGAAAAATGTTGTACCTTTGCAGAGCATTAGGGAAATGCTCTGCGAGTGTGGGCTGCGGCTCAGCATAGCTCGAGCGAGCTCGGCTCTGCGTTCGCCTTGCACCACCCTTGCAGTGTCAAAAGATCTAATGACAAAAGCGGGATTCGGCCACCCGATGTAGCTGGTCGAGATTAAGTCTAATACCATGTAAAAACACATTAAAACACTATGGCAAAGATTTTGTATGAAGTAAAACAGAACCAGAACTCGTTCTCGGCGGCATTCGGAAAGTGGTACGCTCAGATCAAGAACCTCGAGACGCTGAACACGCGCAAGTTGGCTAACCACATCTCGGAGCACGGCTCGATCTACACTCCCGACGTCGTCTACGGCGTACTAGAGAAGTTCCGCTCCTGCCTCATCGAGATGCTCCTCAACTCGAAGAAGGTGAAGATCGAGGGCCTCGGCACCTTCTACTGCACACTCGAGAACCAGAAGAACGGTGCGCTGAAGAAGGAGGATTTCAACGTGAACAAGCACCTGAAGGCACTCCACATCCGATTCCTGCCCGAGCAGACTACCGAGGAGAACATCTCCAGCCGAGAGTTCATCAAGCAGGCTGAGTTTATCAACATCGAGGCGCTACAGGCTAAGCCTAAGGACGATGAGGATGGCACCAGCGGCGACGGCCCTACCAACGACGACTCTGGCGACGGTCCGACTAACGAGCCTTAATCGAGGAGTGCACTCTGGGGTCAGGCCCCAAAGTAAAGTCGCAAGCGACTGCACTTTGGCGCCAGACCCGAGGCCTGCGGGCTCCACTCAGCTGAATAAATAAAGCAGTGTAAATCCCATTAAAAACAGCGCACTATGAAGAAAGAAACTTGGAAGACCATTATCCAGATCGTCGTGAGCATCCTCTCGGCAGCCCTGACTGCCCTCGGCACTACGAGTTGCATGGGTCACGGCCCCATCACGTTCTGAGGATTTCAGCTAACCCTATCATTGAGGACTGACAGACATCTACGCTGCCAGCCCTCTTTTATTTCGTCAAGTTATCATATTGATAATGAGTCCATTCCGTTTTGGTAGCGACATTGATGTCGCCATCAAAAATGTCTTATTGGGATATTTTCATTTCCTTGCCATCCACGAACAATCGATGGCCATTGGTTTTAATATGTGAAGCTTCACCTTTGAATGAGGTAATATAGGTGTCAGCAGTCAGTGTCCATGTACAGTCATCGCCCAGAGTGACATTCACCTTCCCCGTTTCTGTTGATATGCTGTTGCCTACTGCGTTGGTGATGTTGCCGCTGATGCAGCCGATAAAAGTGGAACCGTCGGATAATGTCAGAGTCAACTCGGAGTCGCTGCCTACAAGGATGGTACCGT
>ONKL01000071.1 GCA_900318395.1 uncultured Prevotella sp. | reverse complement strand
AGCGTTGCTCAAGTCGATACCACTGTTAGCCATCACACTCACGGTGACAGTCTTGTCCTGCTGGTTAATGGCACCTTTCACACCCTCCAGGATAAAGAGCGACATCAGAGCCTCGTCGTTGCGAACGCTTACCTGATAGTCCATCACGAGGTCACCATTGCTGATGTGCAGATTACGATCGGCATCGAAATTGACATGATCGCCAACCTTCAAATTGGTCTCAGCGCCAGGAGAAACCGTCAGACTCGTAATTTCCATATTACTCTTCTGATCAAAGTCTGCAGGCACCTTTACCTTCACCAATCGTTTCTCTGTGCTGATGATGCCTTCATACTGACCATTGAGCACGAACTTCTCAACGAGACATGAACCACTCACGTCCATGCTACCCGTATGGTCGCTGCTGCAGGCAGCCAACCCGCATATTACGCATAATGCGCAGATAATGCTATATATCGTTTTCATAACTTTAATATTTTACATTTTTGCATTTTTACATTTTGCATTACCACTCTCCGCAGTTCTGGGTATAGTGACCGTTAGAGGCAGCCATCTGCTCCCAAGGAATAGGAAGGTACTCGTTCTTGTTGGCAGTAAACTGCGAACCAACCAGGAAGTTCATCTTCTCGCTCTCGCTTGCATAGTACTTATTGATGACGGTAGCAGCATCGCCCCAGCGCACGAGGTCGAAGAAGCGCTCGCTCTCGAGTGCGAGCTCCAGTCGGCGCTCCATCTTGATAATCTTCATGGCATCGTCCTTCGAATAAGAGCCATTGTACTTGCCTACAGCGAAGTGTACGCTATATTTGGTAGGATAGTTCGAAACGACACTATTGGTTGCCATCTTGGCAGCACGGTCGCGAACCTGATTGACGAGTGCGATGGCCTCTGCAGCCTGTCCCAGCTGTGCCAGAGCCTCAGCACGCATCAACAGCACATCAGCATAGCGGAAGACGATGCGATTCATCGAACTTGCCCACTGCGAATCGCACAGGAAGAGATAACTGTCGGTAAGTGCAGGATCCACATTCTGCTTCAGCGATACGAAGTATCCGAAAGTACCACCAGAACGGCTCCATGCATTACTCTCGCTAATCATAAAACCAGGATTGAACATATAGGGAGTTCCAGGCACTCCAACTGTAACGAACAGGCGAGGATCGACTGTCTGACTTGATCCGACAGCGTAATCGACATCAGCATAATTGTCGAGCAGTGGCAGACCATCACTATTGGTGCGATAAGCATCCACGAGGTTGTGAGAAGGCTTGTAGAAGTCGCAACCAGAGTCGTGAACTTTAGGAATACAAGGCACAATCAGACGATTAGAGAAGTTCAGGTTACCATATACGGTACCATCGTTCTTTGAATACTGGATGGCCCACAAGCTCTCCTTGCCATTTTCATACTGCTCCTCAGGACGGAAGTTATTATGCATGTCAGGTTCCAGACCGTATCCTGCGTAGATAGCAGAGTTAGTGTATTCTACCACTTTCTGCAGATCAGCCTCGTTCACCGCTGTCACTTGATTTGAGTTAGCATCATCCTGACGATATGCCTTATAAAGATATACTTTAGCCAGGAAGGCAGCACAGGCAGCCTTGGTAGGACGACCTTTTTCAGTCTGTGTGACAGGAAGAACGGCATAGGCATCCTCAAGATCGTTGATAATCTGCTGCCAACCCTCGTCATTGGTATATTCTGTATTCGAGAGATTGTTGTAGTCCTCTTCGGTCATGTTAAGTTTGTTCACGAAGGGGATTTTCTTGAACAGGCGCTTCAGCTGGAAGTGTCCGTAGGCACGCAGGAACTTCATCTCGGCAGTACGCTGCTGAATGGTGGCGTTTTCCTGATCGGCACTAGCCAGAATATCGAGTGAGAGGCTGACACGTGAGAGATAATTGTAGAAACGAGTCCAGATAGAACTGAATGGCCAGTCGGTAGTCATCACACCTGAACACTTTTCCAGACGATGGAAAGGCTCACCATCAGAGAAGTCGGAACCACCTACATAGGCATCGTCTGAACGGGTATCGTAGTTCCACAGTGAGAAAGAGGCGTTCATATCCTCTATGGTAACAAGGCCTGCGTATGCAGAGATCAGCACATTGTCGATATACTCAGGATTCTTTACCTCATCCTGAGTCAGCGTAGCCTGTGGCACTTGTTCCTCAAGGAAATCCGAGCAGGCTGTAAGACCGCAGACAACGCAGATTGTGCAGATAATATGATATATCGTTTTCATAATCGTTGCTATATTTTAGAATGAAACATTGAGTCCGAAAGTAAGATTGAGAGGGATAGGATAGTTGAATCCCGGGTTCTCAGGATCGACACCTGTAAACTTGCTGCTCTTGATAGTCACCAGATTCTGAGCTGAAGCATAGAAGCGAATACGATCTAAGCGCAACTTATCGGTCACCTGTTTCGGCATATTGTAACCTAACTGGATCGTACGCAATTTAGCGTATGAGCCATTCTCAATATAATATGAAGATACGCGACCCTCATTGTTTGTATCCGATGTGGTGAGTGCTGGGATGTCGCTACCAGGATTGGCAGGACTCCATGCATCGAGCAAACGTACGCCCTTATTCAGATAAGGCACGTTGATGGCAGAGTTGGCCCAGAAGTCAGTCTGCGACTTATAGCCACGACAGTCAACGTCAACACCCTGCACGCCCTGCCAGAACATGGTCAGATCCCAGTTCTTATACTGCAGATAGATGTTCAGACCCCACGTAAAGGCTGGTGTAGGATCATAGATCCAATCCTGATCTTCCTCAGTGATGCGGCCATCGCCATTCAAATCCTTATAACGGATGCGGCCAAGTCCTGCGCCTTCCTGTATAGCATGATTGTCGATCTCTTCCTGACTCTTGAAGATTCCGTCGTAGATGTAACCTACCTGTGAGAACATCGCATGCCCCACAACGCTCTTCACACCGTTACCACCATACTTACCGTTGGCGGCTACTGTCTCTGGCAGTTTGGTAATCTCGTTGACGTATTTGCTGATGTTTCCACTGATATCCCATGAGAAATCGCTAGGCAGACTGTGGCGATAGCCTACTGTGAGTTCCCAACCATTGTTCTTCACCTCACCAGCGTTGATCCACTGGCCTGAGCCCTCTCCCATGGCAGCAATACCTTCCATTAAGAGCAGAATGTCGGTGGTCTTCTTGCTGTACCAGTCAAAACTACCATAGATCTCATATTCTGAGTCGTAGTCTCCCACTTGATGTCATCATTGCCACGCTGGTTGCGCACATATCCGTTAGGAAGGTCGTAACCGCCATTGGTACCAGCGATATCGTAAGAGGAACCAGCCTGACCACTACCCCAAAGGCCTGTAGACACGACCGACTTATAGAGCGTATAGCGAGCTGTGTTAGAGATCTCCTGGTTACCAGTCTGTCCCCAAGAGTAACGCAGTTTCAGATTGTCGAGCCAACCCCTTGTACCCTCCATAAACTTCTCCTGAGAGATACGCCAACCAGCACTGACAGAGGGGAATGTACCATACTGGTTATTGGTACCGAATCGGCTCGAACCATCACGACGAATCGTGACTGAAGCCAGATACTTGTCATCATAAGTATAGTTCACCTTTCCGAAGAATGACAAGAGAGAGAATCCCTCACCGAAACCTTCGGCCAGCTGACGGCCAGCTCCAGCCGATGGCCACATATAGTCTGTATTCAGAATAGCCAGCTCGTAGCGCTTGGCACTGTTCATCTTATAGTCCATACGGTTCAACTCTGTACCGATCATGGCATCTCCACGATGTTTGCCGATCTCCAGATTATAAGTAGCAATGGCATTCCACATCCATCGCATGGTGTGCTCCTGCTTGTCTTCTACGGCACTGTCGGTACGCATCACCTTACCATTGGCAATAGGATAGGTGAAGAAACGCTGCTCTTTCTGTGTGTAGTCCATACCCAAAGTGGTGCGAACCATAAAGTTCTTAAATGGAGTAATGCTCAGATGTACATCGCCAAACATACGCCACTGGGTATACTCATTATCCCTTGCATTGGAAATCATGCTCAATGGATTCTCGCGCTCAGAGTAGGCACCAAGAGCCTGGGCATACTTGCCGTTTTCTGCATAGATAGGGAAGTTAGGGTTGAACTCCAGAGCATGCTCCAACACACCACCAGGAGCATCAACGCCCTTTGTACGGTTGATGGTGAAGTTCTCGCCAATGGTTACCACATCGTTAATCAGTTTATAGTCTGCATTGGCACGACCAGAAAGACGGTTGAACCAGGAGTCCTTAATGGTACCCTTATTATCATAGTAACCTATAGAGAAGAAAGAGTTACCCTTCTCTGAGCCATTGCTTACTGACACATTATACTGCTGAATGACACCCGTGCGCGTGATCTCCTTAAACCAATCGGTATCACCAGCACGCACTGTAGCGTTCTCATCGAGGAACATGTTCATCGTCATATTGTTCAGTACAGGATTACCCTTGGCATCATAACTCCAATCATAATTATATCCGAGGTTGTTATTGCCAGGGTTCACACCGTCATTTACTGAGGCTTGCCAATAGGCACGTCCCCACTGGCTGGCATTCATCGTCTCGATCTTATTGGTATAGAAAGAGGCTGCAATACTTCCATCGAAATTCACCTTCACCTTGCCTTCCTTACCTTTCTTGGTGGTAATGATAATCACACCGTTAGCAGCTCGTGAACCATAGATACTTGCCGAAGCGGCATCCTTCAGCACCTGGATGCTCTCGATATCGTTACCATTCAACTCGTGCATACCTGCCTTTGTGGGCACACCGTCGATGATATAAAGTGGATCGTTGTCGTTCAAGGTTCCCACACCACGGATACGTACTGTTGCTGCACCAGAGGGGTTACCATCGGCAGTAATATTCATGCCCGGCACACGTCCCTGAAGAGCCTTCATCGGGTTGTTCTCGTTCTGCTTGGCCATTTCATCGACACTAACAGTCGAGATAGCTCCCGTCAGGTCGGCCTTGCGCTGAGTGGTATAACCTGTCACCACCACTTCCTGCAGCACTTCGGCATCATCCTTGAGTGTCACTTTCATACCCTGATGGGCAGCGGCTTCTTGTGTCTGATAGCCAATGTACGAGATAACGAGGATAGCCCCCTCGTTTACTTTAATCGTGAAGTTACCGTCGAAATCGGTAATCGTACCGTTCGACGTACCCTTCTCCATCACCGTAGCTCCGATGACCGTTTCGCCTGAAGCGTCGACCACCGTACCACTGATCTCACTCTGCGCGTACATTACCGTACACGTCAGGAGAGCAAACAAACTCAGAAAAAGTTTCTTTAGTTGTTCCATTGTTGATCGTTTAAAATTGTTAGTACTTCTGTGAATTAAAATTTGCTGCAAAAGTACTATTATCATACGTGCAGGTATAGCAAAAATCGTTCAGAACCTCGCAAAAATGTTACATGAAACAATCGTTGACTATTATGTCAATTTTGTTTTGTTTACAGTTTACGGTTTACAGTTTACAGATGATATGACTGGAGGCCGAAACACCCGCAGAGGTAATCATCTGTAAACCGTAAACTGTAAACAGTAAACCGTAAACCGTAAACAAAAAAACTATTCCGCCCTCAGTTCTGTTGGATACTTACCAAACTGTTTTTTAAAGCAAGTTGAGAAATAACCCGGGGTGCCAAAGCCCACCTCGTACGCTATTTCCGAAACAGTTTTTGTGGTTGATGTCAACAAGGCATAAGCATGCTGTAGTCTCATCTGGCGTAGCAGTTCCACTGGCGTCTGCCCTGTTATGCTTTTCACCTTCCTGTATAATTGTACGCGACTCAGTCCTATCTCCTCACCAAGATCGTCCATCTTCAGATTAGGGTTCGACATATTCTTCCGAATGGCCTCATTCAACTGTTCCGCGAAGAGCATATCCTGACTTTTGGGGGCAGGCATCTCTTCTGTAGGCGTCACGAATATCTCGTGCAGACGTCGATTGCTGGCATCGGTATAGAACAGCGTCTGTTCCACATTCATGTTCTGACGCTTACGTATGTTCTTCTTCGTCAGCCACAATGCAAACAGTATCATGATAATAGCCAAGACCAGAACAGCGATAGTCACAAAGCTGCCGATAAGCACCTTACGCTGTGTGTTGTAAAGCACCATCGAGTCCTCCAGCTTGTCGTGAATGGTCACCAGATCATCATTCTGCTTCATCAGCTCAGAAGCCTCTGTTATGACCAGATCTACATTGTCGGGCGTGACGACAAAGCCCAGTAACGGGTTTTCACGTTCATAAGGTTTGCCCGTCAAGATATCAAGTGCAAGCCTGATAATCTTTTCGCCATGGGTAGGATAATAATAGGTACCTACCTGATGCCCCAGTTTTACATACTCCAGCCCCTCGCCTGGCATACCGTCAATACCCAGGATCTTAATACGACCCTCTACATCCTGTTCTACCACAGCTTTATACACCCCCGTTGCCATACCGTCGTTGTGACAGAACACATAGGTGTTGTCCAGCTGGCTAGCGTCAGACCGTCGGAGCGAATCAATCAATTGAGTAACAATATCGCAGGATGCGTCACTCGACCAATCGCTTTTCCGACAAACATACTCCACCTCTGGTAAAGCTTTCATGGCTGATTCAAAACCACGATGACGCTCAAGGGCTGGTGTGCTACTCAGCAATCCTGTAATCTCGACCACCAAAGGTTTCCTGCCCTTCGGATGGTTCTGGCCTCTGACTATCGAAGCAATATATTGCCCCACAATATAACCAGCCTCGACATTATTGCCTCCAATAAAAGCGGTATAGTCTGCACTGGTCTTGCGATCAAAGCTGACTACAGGGATACCAGCCTTAAGAACCCGGGCAATGGCATCATTGATAATCTGTATATCCTCATAGGGAGCAACCACCATCAGGTCAATGTCTGTCTGAGCCAGACTATCTATCAGATGAACCTGCAATTCAGGGTCATCAACCGAATTAGCAATGCTAACCTTGACATCGTGCTCGTATAAATGTTGGGCAGCAAGCATCTCTTGGTTCACTTTCTCGCGCCAAGGTCCTTTTGAGCACTGTGCCACCCCGATCTTATATACCTTCTCTTCAGTACATGAAGCCAACAACGTTACACCTATTATATATAATAAGGTACGCAAGAATATCTTATGCATATGCCTAGTCATTTATATCGACTGCAAAAATAAACAAAAAACGGGAAAACTCCAAATGATATCAAGTTTTTATATATCAAAAAATAACAATTATCCCCCACTCCACTGAGCGGGGGACAGTTGTTCTCATTCTATATGGCACTTACAAGTTTCCGGTACTTCCCTTGAGCAATTTTTTGGATGATTTTTTGCTCTTCGAAAAGATTACACTTATTCGATGCCGTGGAAATGGTACTGAAACCCCAGATTTCCTTAACGTTCTGAGTCGTGAAGGTATCAGGCAGAAGCTTGTAGAACTTGGCAGTCTTGTCGTAGGTGTTACGTATCTTCTTATCACGTTTCTCATTGACGAGAAAGTCTTGCAACATCTGACCGAACAAGACCTCTTCATTACTACTGATGACATCAAACATCAACGTAGCGAAATCGAGATGCTGCTTGGTGATAGTGACAGTCATCGTGCGCTGTACTTCTTCCAATGACTTCTGGGTAGAGAGCACGTGAGGAATGCAAACCGCCATCACCTTATCCTGCAGGCGCATGCACATGGTCACGGTAGCCTCATCTCCGCAGTTATCAGCCTCTTCTGCTCTGGCAGCAATCAGGTTGTAGATGTGACGAGTCAACTTGCCAACACCCTTAATCTCACCTTCCATCCCATTGAATGTTACGCCCCATTGCTTCATCTCGTTTGGGTTTTTCATGCTCTTTGCCTTGGCACAGTAGGGACGCATCTTGAACTGAAGGTCAGGCATGAGGAAACAGGTGAGGCGAGTGGATAAACCATCACCGATGTTACTGGGGTTGACAAACTTGTCGAGTGCCACGCTGGTACCTGTTGCCACCATATTGAAACACATCGGCATGACCTCATTGACACTGTTCTTGCCATCTGATGCAGTATGTGCAAATTTTGCACATACTGCGCTCTCGTTCAATTCACCAGAATCAAAGATATTCTTTAAATGCTTTGTTACCACACTTCTATCACAATCGAACAACATACCCATCGCTTTTTGGGTACACCACACAGTCTTATATATGATCCAACATAGCTCATCGATTACTTGTATCATCTTTCATTTCTTCATAAAGTGCCACCGGACCTAAATGCCAAAGTTTTGTTGCCTCTTTCTCCAATCGGCTATAGGTGCTCGAAAGATAAATATCCTTAATAGCATCAGCTATGCTTACATTTCTTTCTTCAGAAAGCATCTCCGCCATCCAACTAACTTTGGAAGGAAGGAAAAGATATAGATTATCTTGTGATACATTCAGATTCATAATGCCACCTCCTTTGCTTCAACGAAAACTAAAAAACGCAGTGATTGTGAAGTATGAAACAAGTATTGGTCGACTAATTTATACGTTTTTAACTCACGTTTCAGTTCCTCTTTGTCCAAGACGCCACCCTCATAAAGAGCAAAAGCAGCATAAACTCTGTCGTTGGCGACAGGGCCATAGACAATGTCATAGTCATGCTGAAATCCTTTCACTGTGCGATTCTGATGTACAAAGTCTATCCATTCGTCTGAAGGTTGATAGAAAACAAGGCTTTTGGTCTTTCTCAACGCAGACTCGTCAAACTCATAGACATTAACATATCCTTTGCCAACATTCAGTTCTTGAGCCTTTCGCCTCACCCAATTCTCTGCCTGTTCAAATGAGGTAGTTGCATAAAAGCCCTTGCCGTAGTCAAGTGTACGGCTGGCTTCACGTATTTCAGGTTTGTCGACCTGTTCTAAACTTCCATGATAGAGTTTCATGCCGATTCTGTTTTTCTTAAATTGATAAACTCCTCAATGTCTTCCATGATCCACTGACGGCTCTGAGAGTGTAGTGGCTCATAATTCTCTTCCAGATAATTCAAGACGCCGAATTGATTGAATATTTTTGCAACTTCTTGTCCCGACAGGTGCTTAGCCTCTTTGTATTGCTCAATACAAAAAGACAGGAAGTAAGCAATGTCTAAAGCTCTTTTATTCATTGTGGATACATTTTGTCACTTTTTATTATCTCATCTCTTGATTTATATCTTTCTGAATACCTTTGACTTCGCAAAGATAGGCATAATTCTATCAACTTCCAAATTTTACAGGGTAAAAATGTATCAGAATTGTACTTTTCTCGTATATTATCGCAGGGTGTTCAATATGATGTACCCCTATTTTGTTCCATTCTTGTCAAAGCCTTTCTTCTTCTGACTAACGGATTCGGCCTAAGGTTCCTTCTTTTCCAGAGTTCCACATCTGTCATTCTGGTGTCAGACGACGTATCCGTACCATAGGCGGTATTTCAGACTCCACATGGACAACATTGTATTATTGTATCGTTTCAGCTTAGTTACTAAAGTTTCCCAGCCTCAGAAAGTCTCAACAAAATAACGGTTTCTCGAAAATATCACGAAGGATCAGGGCGTTCCTTGTTCAGCGTTGCTTCTTTACCTTCTGCTCATCCGTCTGCTTGAGATCAGCATATTCTACTTTTACAAAGCCAAGTGGTTTGGGTTGTTGAGTGCAGAGATTGGGAAGAACTGTTTCTATCGTTTCCTGTCCAATCCATCCTATAACTGGCGTTGCCTGCTTTTGGGTATTGCCAAGCAGTTCCTCCGCATAGTGGAGAGGCGTGGGGGCACCTGCGATGATACGCCATTGTTTTACATCGTGGATGACACGACACTGGAGAAGACCGGCAGATCAGGCTGCCATACTTTTCCCCGTATACCTCTGTTATTCATCAAACTCTTCATCTTTGGAGTACAGAGTCAGATACATCCGAAGCGTGTCTTTATAGGGCTTCTTTACCTCATTGGGCGCAAAGCCACATCGTTCGTAAAATCCAACGGCGCTGTATTCTTTGGTTGCAAGTGCTTCAACCGTAAGGAATTGACAACCAGCTAGCGTTTGCCTTCTCGCCAGATCTGCTATCTGTTTTATCAGGAAATCGCCGATATGCTTGCCTCTCCATTTCTCCTGTATAGCAAGATAGGCAATATCCATTGCAGGGTATCTGGGCTTAGCGTAAAATGTTTCCTGATAATCATAATCAACATCTGGTGATGCCGTTGACGAGGAACCAGACTGAAGTTCTTCTTTATCATCAGAGTCCAAATCAAGAGAATCGAAACTAAGGGCAAAGATGGCCACGATCTCTTCTTCAAGTTTAACAACATACGCCTGGCAATAGTGATTCTCAACGCTCAATAGAAAATCACCTCTGATGAATTTGTCCATAGACTCAACACCAGAGGAGAATGTATTAAGACACTGAAAATCAGTCAGTGGAGATGAAACGAGTTTTCCTAAAAATGCAGCCCCTTCCATTCCATTGACCAATATTTCTCACTATCCTTTAACCTTTGCCGTGCAGCCTTCTCTTTCTCGTTAAGCTGACCTGTCATGGCACGACGAAGAGAAGCCCGAATCTCTTTCGAAAATTCAGGTGTTATCGGTTCTCTTGGTGAATTAACTCCTAACATAACTATACCTTCTAATCGCAAAGTTACGATATTTTTCTGAATCGACAATGCTTTTGCCAAGAATAATATAATTATTTTGAGTTTAGTACGTCTCTTTGCTATATATACGCAACACAAACTAAACTTTCTTTTGTTTTCATGGTTTCGATTCCCCTAATCGATACATGATTGGCTTGACAGGTCCTGGAATAATATCTATGCGCGATAGAAATTCAGATAGATGCAATTGACTCCATTCATGTACTTGTGGTTGATATGCTTGCACACCCTCGAGAGAATGGCCAGTCGCATGTTACTGCCATTGATATGGATCAACTTATCATCTGAATATTTGTAAATAGGATTTCGCAGAGGCCCCTTGCTCTTGACCACCACAGTGAAGACGGGGTCCTTGTCGATGATATGAACATCGAAGGTCTCATTGTCTTTATGGCCTGTATCGCTTTCGACAATCTCGTAGAGAAGTTCCTCCAAAGCCATATCCACAGCCATGCCGTCGGGCAACTCGCATGCCTCTACAAATGGATGCACCTGAGTGAGAAACGCCTCGACACCTTCAGTGGTATAAGGCAGAGAAAAGGAGACGGTGGGGTTCGATGGCACAGTCTGCTGTAGCGTGGGCCAGGAGAACAGTGGGTTTCTGCGATGTACCACATAGGCCATCGCCACCATCACCAGCAGCAAGAGCCAGGCGGTGACGGGCAGGATATACCAGATAAGCTCGGGGGTGTAGAGCGCCATGATGACAACGACGATGATAGCCCCCACGTTGGTGACAATCTTTATCCATCGGCAGAGATTCTGATGCCCCTGCACAAAGTAAAGCATACTGAGCGTCTCGGTTATTGCTTTGGGCAGCAGGGCCAGACACATCAGGCGGAATGGGGTGCGACTCTGTTCTATCAGACTTTCGGTGGCTCCAAACATCTGTGCCAGCACCTCAGGGAAGAGGAATATCAGCAGGCTCTCCACCAGCATCACCACCATCAGAAGACGGAATATCGGCGGCAAGCCTGGTCATTAAGTACAGCACCAGCTTCGACGTGGCGTTGATCTTCGCTATTCCTTCTTCAGATACTGTATTCATTGTAATTCTATAAGGGTTTCTATGAGGCGTGGCTTGGCATAATCGTCGAGTTCTGATTCCTTTATCCACACATAATCAGAGGGAAGTTCGGGCTTTTCTCCGACCTCCAACAGGTAGAAGTCTGCATAGAGGACGCGATGGGTGAGGACATGCTTGACGTGCTGACGAAGGAGAATGGCAGCAGAGGGGACAGCAGCCTCGGAATCGACGAGCCAAGGCTCCCAAAGTCCTTGCCAGATGTCGCCTGAGCCACGACGATGGATGGCCGTCTGGCCGTTACAGCGTACATATATATAAATAAGGTGGCGCTCACGTATCTTGAGGGTCTTGAGTTTGACGGGGAGTTCCTTGACACGGTTAGAGCGAAGCGCCTCGCAGGATTCCATCAAGGGGCATACACTACAATTCGGAGAAACTGGTGTACACTGGAGGGCGCCGAAGTCCATGATGGCCTGATTGTATTCCGAGGATGGAGGAAGGAGAAAGGAGGAAGGAGGTTGGTCAAAACGTTCTGACGAGGGCAGAAGGGATTGAGCGAGTGACTGGAAGAGTTTCTTGCCTTCGGAAGTGTTGATGGGGGTATCGATGCCGAAATGACGGGCGAGGACACGATAGACATTACCATCGACGACTGCAGCTGGCAGTCCGAAAGCGATGCTCCCAATGGCAGCAGCCGTATAGTCGCCAACGCCCTTCAGTTGTTTGATCTCTGCTAATGTATTGGGGAAATGGCCAAGAGCCACAATCTGTTTCGCAGCGAAGTGAAGATTTCGCGCCCTACTGTAATAGCCCAGACCCTGCCACTCGCGCAGCACCTCATCCTCAGTAGCCTCGGCGAGAGCCTCAACGGTAGGCCAGCGACGCATAAAGCGCTCCCAATATTCCCAGCCTTGTTTCACCTGAGTCTGTTGGAGGATAATCTCGGAGAGCCAGATGGCATACGGGTCATGCGTCTGCCGCCAAGGCAGGGCGCGTCCGTTCTCACGAAACCATTCTAAAAGAGTAATAGAGAAATCCATTCTTTCATTTGCAACGGACTACAGGACTTTAGGACTATTTTATCAGCAGGAAGTCGTTTTAGTCCTGTTGTCCGTTGCTATATTACAATTTTCCTTGATCGCCTAAATACGAATCTTTAAAGCCGAGGAAGTAGAGCACACCGTCGAGGCCGATGGTATTGATGCTCTGCTTGGCATTGGCCACGACACGGGGCTTCGCATGGAAGGCGATGCCCAGACCAGCCTCAGAGATCATCGGGAGGTCGTTGGCACCATCGCCCACGGCAATGGTCTGTGCCAGATTCACCTTCTCCACCTGAGCAATGAGTTTCAGAAGCTCTGCCTTACGATGACCGTCGACAATCTCACCCACATAGTGACCAGTGAGTTTACCATCCTCACCAATCTCGAGTTCGTTGGCATAGACATAATCGATGCCATAACGGCGCTGCAGGTACTCACCGAAATAGGTGAATCCTCCAGAGAGGATGGCAATCTTATAGCCACAGCGCTTCAGGATCGTCATCAGGCGATCAGCGCCTTCGGTGATGGGCAGATTCTCTGCTATCTCCTGCATCACGCTGACATCGAGTCCCTTCAAGAGTGCTACACGACGAGTGAAACTCTCCTTGAAATCAATCTCGCCTCGCATGGCACTCTCCGTGATGGCACGCACCTCGGCCCCTACTCCATTGCGCTCAGCCAGTTCGTCGATACACTCGGTCTGAATCAACGTGGAATCCATATCGAAACAGATCAGGCGACGCATACGACGGAACATATCATCGCGCTGGAAGGAGAAGTCGATATCCATCTCCTGCGACAGTTTCATGAGCTTCGACTGCATCTCCTGACGATCGGCAGGTTCGCCACGCAGTGAGAACTGTATGCAGGCACGGGTGTGCTTACTTGGGTTCTTGATGCTCTTACGCCCCGTGAGTCGCAAGATAGAGTCGATATTAAATCCTTGGTCTGCAAGGATGCGCGTGGCACCTTCAATCTGACGGGCCTCAAGCTGGCGACCCATCACCATGAGGATGTAACGGTTCTTACCCTGATGACCCACCCAGTCTTCGTACTCATCATCGCTGATGGGCGAGAAGCCGATGTTGACCCCCAGTTCGGTGGCCTTGAAGAGGAGTTCCTTCATGACCTGCCCCGAGTGGGTCTCTTCCATACGGATCAGGATGCCCAACGAGAGCGTTGAGTGGATATCAGCCTGTCCGATATCGAGAATCTGTGCATTATACTTGGCGAGGATGCCCATAATAGAGGCTGTCAGTCCAGGACGATCCTGACCTGTAATCCTCACTAATATCTGTTCTTGCTTTATCTCTTTCTCCATTATTTTACCTTTTTACTTTTTTACTTTTTTACCTTTTTACTTTTTTACCTTTTTACTTTTTTACCTTTTTACTGATCTGGGAATTGCTGATAGATACGGAGGCCGAAGTCGGCACTCTTGGCAAAGATATACTCCATGATGTTACTGGTGTCGTGCTCGTAGTCGATTACATTCTGAGCCTTCAGCCAGAACATGATCTCCACACAACAGCCAGTCTGTGAGGCGTCTGCCTGACGCACGAGAATAGGCTTATCAGCAGCCACCTGTTCTTGAGCCTTGAGCCAGTCCTCTATATGAGAACGGAACTTCGTGATATTGGCCACACCATCGTCGTCGATCTTCAACGAGCGGAAGTCGAAGTACACCTGTCTTACCTGCTTGCGCCCCTCGTTCTGGAGCATGCCCTGCCAGTTTTGGAATGAGCCGTCGACGAGTGCCTGAGGCGAGACGGTCACGATGGTATTGTCGAAATTACGCACCTTCACCGTGGTGAGCGAAACCTCCTCTACCTTGCCATTTGCCCCTGCAGAGGGTACGGTAATCCAGTCGCCAATATGGAGCATATCATTGGAGGCCAGACGGATACCAGCCACCAGTCCCTTGATGGTGTCCTGAAAGGCGAGCATCAGGATGGCCGATGCTGCTCCCAAGCCTGCAATGAGTGTCGAGGGATCCTTATCGATGACAATCGAGATGACCACGATAGCGGCTATGAAGATCATCAGGATCTTCAGCACGCCACAGATACTGTAGAGATACTGCTGGCGCGAGGTACGAGGCCCATGATCGATCTCCTTGAACGAGTCGATGAAGACGATGATCGTACGGGTAGTCATCACCGTGAAATAGATGGCCGTCAGGCGCCCAACCACATCAGCCACCTTCGGATATTCGAAGAACACCAGAGGCAACAGCGCCCAGATGACAATGGCAGGGATGACGCGCGAGGCAGAGACAAGCACCCGTTCGCTGAAGATCACATCGTCCCACTTCGCATCAGTCTTACTTGTAATCTTCATCATCAGTGGTACGATCCACATACGGCACAATTTACCAGCCAGCCACGCCAAGATGAAGGCCAGCACTACCCAGAAGGCGTAACGCACCACTGGCACGTAATCGCCCGTCAGTCCCGTCAGACTGATGATCCGTTCCATAAAAAGATTAATCTCGTCCATCATTCACAAAGAGCTTTACATATTCTATCTTGGAAATCACGCCCGTCACTGTTCTTCATCACGCCCTGGTTGATGATACAGAAGGCCAGCATGTGACCCTGTGACGTGGGACAATAGCCTGCCAGCGAAGAGATACCCGTCAGTGTACCAGTCTTCGCCCTCACACGTCCACTCGCAGGGGTCTTCAGCATACGTTTCTTCAGTGTGCCATCCTCGCCAGCTATGGGAAGGGCAGAAAAGAGATGATAGATGATATCCGACTTGCGATAGGCATAAACCAGCAACTTCACCATCAACTCAGGTGTCACATAGTTATAGAGCGAGAGTCCGCTGCCGTCAGCTATCTTATACTGGATATTCTCGACACCTGCCTTACCCAGCGTGGTCTTGATCAGCTGACGGGCATGAGCTGCCTTCGCAGGACGAGGCCCCATCTTCGCAGCTATCTGGAAGAACATCGACTCGGCATAGAGGTTGTCGCTCTCCTTCATCATCGGCACCAGGATCTCCTTCAGCGGACGGTAACGCGTGCTGAGGTTCAGGGCGTTCTTAGGCAGAGCGTCTATGGCATAAGGTGCATCGAGTGCTATACCAGATCTGCGCAGTTTCTCTGAGAGGCAGTCAAGGAACTCATTCTTACGCGATACCAACAGAGGTGAAAGCTGTGGATTATCATCATCCCAGCACCAACCCTCACCCAGAAGATTGTCTTCCTTAAAAGAGGTGGTGGCCACCAGTCGGCCGTGGATACTGTCGATACCCAATGCACAGATGCTACGCACGAAGGCATTCATATCGTCTTCATCGAACATCGGATCCATCCCTCCTACACAATAGATGTCGCCTATCAGCACGCTGTCCTTGACCTCGCCTGTATAGTGCAGAGAGGTGCGATACTGATAGTCGCCACCCAACTGATCCAGGGCAGTGACAGCGGTGAGCAACTTCATGGTGGAGGCAGGACGGAGCGTCTGCTTGGCACCATAACTATAAATCGTAGAATCAGCTGTAAGGTCGTAGACCAACAATCCGAGTTGTGTACGTTCGAGCAGGGGATCCTTCATGAGAGAATCGAGGCGTGCCTGTATACTATCGGTCTGCGCCTGCAAGCCGATAAACGAGCACCCCACGAAAATCAACGATAGTATATTTCTTTGATGTATTTTCACTCTAAACTATAAACTTTAAACTATAAATTAATTCCGTCGGTACTTGGACACCAATTTACGGATGGCCTTGTCAAGCGACTCCGAGGGTTCTATGATGTTATACTGGCTCCAGTATTCCGGATCCAGAAAATATTCCACTTTATCGTAATAGGCATCCCTGGAGTCGAATGAACTTCGACTGGCAATGGGCTGCACATCCTGCGACTGACTATCAGTAACCACCATCTCACAGGTAGCTGTAAACGAGGTGGCGAAGAGCCGCTTTTTCCAATCACAGTTGAATCGGAAGATATTGCGCAGATAACTGATGCGAGTCACACCATCTTCGAAACGGTAGTCGATGACACACGACAGTTCACGGGGCTTGAACTTCACGCCGATGGGCTTCTTGACAAGCATTCTGTTCGTGGCCTTATCCTTGTCGCTCATGTCGAGCTCCAGTTCGATACGCGTAAAGGCCAGACGCTCGCAGTCGATATAGAATCTGCCATTAAACAGCGCATATTCCTTCACCTCCCCTGGTTCTATCCTGACCACATACTGCAGACGGTCGTTGATATACTCGGGTATGTCCATACTGAACTTATAGCAGTCGAGTTCCTCCTTGTTCAACAGGAACCGGTGGTTCTTCACCACATCGAGCTCTACTGGCAGCACGGGGCCACCCATCACTTTCACGCCTAGCGTGTCACCCTGTTTCTGACTCAGCAGACGGCGCCCTTTGATGATAGCCACCCGATCGCGACCGACACTACGCGTATAAGGTGTCTTGTACATATCCTCGACACCCTCAGCCACGTATATATAATGCTTGCGCTTCATGGCCGTCTCACGATAGAAGGCCTTCAGCAACTCAGGCACCTTACTGTAGTTCTCAGGTATCTTCTTGATAGCGATGTCCACCAGCTCACGAGGGTTATTGGTTCTGACCACAACCTCGCGCAACTGTATCGTGGTAGGCTCCAGACGAATCTTCAGGTTCTCCGTCTTCTGTTCTGAGAGACTCACCTTCCGTGTCTTATACCCCAAGTGTGACACAGACACTGACGAAGGCATCTTGTCGAACTTCAGTGTGAACACACCGTCCTCATTGGTCACCACCGACACTCTGCCTGCAGCAATACTTACCTGCCGAAGCGGGCGCCCCGTCTTATCGTCAACAACTGTCCCACTCACCAGCACTTGTTGTGCGAGTGCAGCCAGCGGAGCCAGCATCAATATCAATAGCCATAGTCCTTTTTTCATCGTCATTGTGTCTTGGTTTTGGTGCAAAGATACAAAAATTTTTCTGCAAATAGTATATAAGAACATAAAAATTATGTTTCTTTTGTTCTTTTGTCTAAAAAAAAGATTACCTTTGCACCAAATAATAACAACAAATCAAAATATGGTATACAAATACGACTTCCTCGTGATTGGTGCAGGAGTGGCTGGTATGAGCTACGCTCTGAAGGTGGCGCGCGCCAAGAAAGGCAAAGTGTGTATGATCTGCAAGACAGCTCTCGACGAGGCCAACACCTCGTTTGCACAGGGCGGCGTGGCCAGTGTCACTAACCTTGAACTCGACAATTTCGACAAGCATATCGAGGACACGATGATTGCCGGCGACTACATCTCCGACCGTAAGGCGGTAGAGCAGGTGGTGCGCAAGGCTCCCGAGCAGATACGGGAACTCGTCAATTGGGGCGTGAACTTCGACAAGAAAGAAGATGGCACCTTCGACCTTCACCGCGAGGGCGGACACTCCGAGTTCCGTATTCTCCACCATGCCGATGACACAGGCGCTGAGATACAGCGTGGACTGATGGAGGCTGTAAGAAGCAATCCCGATATCGTCATCAAGGAGAACCACTTCGCTGTGGAGATCATCACCCAGCACCATCTGGGCGCCAAGGTCACACGTCGTTCCCCTTATATCAACTGCTATGGGGCCTACGTGCTCAATCCCGATACGCAGAAGGTTGATACTTATCTCTCGAAGGTAACGGTGATGTGTACAGGTGGCTGTGGCGCAGTCTATCTGACGACCTCCAACCCCGTCATTGCCACTGGCGACGGTATCGCCATGGTGTACCGTGCCAAGGGAACAGTAGCCGATATGGAGTTCGTGCAGTTCCACCCCACGGTGCTGCATAATCCCAACGAGACGCATCCTGCCTACCTCATCACAGAGGCCATGCGTGGCTATGGTGGCATCCTGAAACTGCCCAACGGCGAGGAGTTCATGCAGAAATACGACGAGCGCCTATCGCTGGCACCACGCGACATCGTGGCGCGAGCCATCGATAAGGAGATGAAGATTCATGGCATCGACCATGTCTGTCTCGACGTCACCCATAAGAATC
Organism: uncultured Prevotella sp.; assembly: GCA_900318395.1. GTDB lineage: Bacteria > Bacteroidota > Bacteroidia > Bacteroidales > Bacteroidaceae > Prevotella. Next base: position 3,478 of record ONKL01000071.1, on the reverse strand, counting down.
CTGAAGAGACCCGTCGTCACTTCCCCAATATCTACCAGAAATGTCTCTCCATAGGTATCGACATCACCACCGACTATATCCCTGTGCGCCCTGCTGCTCACTACATGTGTGGTGGTATCAAGGTCGATCTGAATGGCCAGACCTCCATCGAGCGTCTCTATGCCTTAGGCGAGTGCTCCTGCACTGGTCTGCACGGTGGTAACCGTCTCGCCTCCAACTCACTCATCGAGGCCGTTGTCTATGCCGATGCAGCTGCGAAGAACTCGCTGGAGCATATCGACTACTACGACTTCAATGAGAAAGTGCCTGAGTGGAACGATGAGGGCACGATGACGAATGAGGAGAAGGTGCTCATCACCCAGAGCGTGAAGGAGGTCAATCAGATTATGTCTAACTATGTGGGCATCGTCCGCTCTGACCTGCGCCTGCACCGTGCCTGGGACCGTCTCGACATGCTCTATGAGGAGACAGAGCGCCTCTTCAAGCGCGTCAAAGCCTCGAAGGACATTTGCGAGCTCCGCAACATGATCAACGTGGGTTATCTGATTACGCGCTGGGCCCTCGAGCGTAAGGAGTGTCGAGGCTTGCACTTCACCACCGACTACCCCGTACACGCTTACGACAAATAATGCGAAACGATAGAAAACAATAAGTGACGACACTCATTTGGTGCCGTCACTTATTGTTTTATGACTGTTAGTGTTACTTACTTGGTACCACCTCCAAGAGCAATGTAGAGAGCGATGACAGCCTCGGCAGCATCGTACATATTCATAGCTGCACCAAGTTGTGCGTCAAGCAACGACTCCTGTGCACGGAGCACTTCGATATAGCTTGCTTTGCCGTTGTCCATCAACTCATGCGTGCCGATGTAGGCCTCATGTAGCACCTCCACCTGGCGATAGAAGTATCCATGCTTCTCGCGGGCTGACATGCAGTCGGCCATTGCCTCGTTCACCTGGTTGCCGGCATTGATCACCGTCTGAACGTACTTCTTCTGCAAGTCTTCTTCTGTCAGCTTGGCGATCTTCTTGTTGGCAATCAGCTTGCCACGAGCGAAGATAGGCTGCGTGAGCTGTGCCATAGCATTCAGCAGCAACTTACCTGGATCGACGACGAGACCACCACCAGAGTTAGTCCATCCCGCACTACCGCTGAGCGTGATGCTGGGGTAGAAGGCCGAACGTGCTGCTGCCGTATTGTAGAAAGCCTCTTCCATAGCATGGTTGGCCATGCGGATGTCAGGACGATTTTCCAGCAACTGGGCTGGTACGCCAATCTTCAGATACTTTGTGTTGAACATACGCTCTTCAGCATCACCCATTGCCTCGGCATGATGCAGCGTGGAGCTGCCCCACTTCTGGCGGTTGATGTGCTGAGGGCTGACAGCCATCAGTTTGCAGAGGGCATTCTCTACGGAACGGATGTTGCGGCGGGTGTCGACGATCCGCGTCTTCACGTTGAGATAGGATGCCTCCATCTGGTTGACGGCAGTACTATAGGCCTTGCCGTTCTCCCAAAGTGCCTGTTCGGTCTCGAGAGACTTGTTCCACAGACTGTCGGTCTGCATGAGGATTTCCAGTTGACGGTCGAGCACCTGCAACAAGAAGTATTGTTGGGCTGTGATGGAAACGAGGTTTGAACGTACGGCCTCCTCTTGCATCTGAGCCTGCAGGAGCACAGCCTTTGCTGCGCGTTTCTTGTTGGTGATCGAACCGAACACGTCGATATCCATAGATAACTGCAGCGGAAGATTGTAGGTCTTCACGGCAGCGCTATTATCGAAGCTGGAGAGCGTGCCCTGAGGCGCGAAGGCCAGTGAGGGCAGGTAGGCCAGCTTGGCAGCCTTCAGCGCTGCTTGGCTCTTCTCAACGGCAATGCGTGCGGAGTTGAGATCAGTGTTGCTGGCCAGTACTCGCTCAATAAGCTCCGCCAGCAGCGGGTCGGTGAAGAACTCGCGCCATGACATCCTGGCAATGGTCGAATCGCCGGTAGCCGCCTGGATGCTTGCGTCGGTGCCAAAGGCATCAGCTGGTGTATCGCTCTTCTGCTCGTACTTATTATATATACCGCAGCCCGTGAGCAGAAAACTCACGGCTACAGCAACTAAGATATAACTTACTCTTTTCATGACTTATTCCTCTGTTTTTACTTCAACATTTTTCATTTTCGGAGCACCTTGGAACTTCTCATGCAATTTTTGGAAAACAATGAAGAAGGCAGGAACGACGAAGAGCAGGGCAATGGTACCAATACTCATACCGCCGATAACACCCAAGGCGAGGGCACGGTTACCATTAGCACCGGCACCACCCTCGATGACGAGCGGTATCATACCGATGATCATCGTGGCCACCGTCATCAGAATTGGGCGCAGACGTTCCTTACAAGCCTCGAAGGCTGCATCAGAGATACTCAAGCCCTGTTTGCGGCGGTCGGTGGCAAACTCGGTAATCAGGATGGCCGTCTTCGACAACAGACCAATCAGCATGATGACACCCGTCTGCAGGTAGATGTTATTATCCATACCTGGTATTTCATTGAGATAGCCAAGGTATGCAAACACGAAGGCACCCATCAGACCGAATGGTACGCTGAAAAGCACGGCCCATGGTGTGAACCAAGAGTTATACAGAGAAGCCAGGATAAGGTAGATCAGGATGGCGCAGATGACGTAGATGAGCGCCGTGGCGTTAGAGCCGGAAGTCTCCTCTACCTCACGCGACATACCGCTATACTCGTAGGCGGCCGTGTTTGGCATCTCCTCCTTGAACACCTCGGCAATGGCCTTATGAGCGTCGCCTTCGGTGTAGCCGCTACCAGGTTTCACGATACAGGTGATGCTCTGGAACAGGTTGAAATGCTCGATATTCGACGGACCTACAATCTGCTTCAGCGAGACGAACTGGGAGATAGGAGCCATCTTGCCACCTTTCACTTGCATGAAGATATTGTGCAGCGACTGCGGGTCGAGACGATACTCGGGTGACGAAGCAGCCATAATGCGATAGACCTTACCAAACTGGTTGAAGTTACCGATATACGAACCACCGCAGAAAGAACCCAGCGTGCTGAGTACGGCTTCAGGTGTCACACCGGAGCGATCGCACTGGGCGGCATCGACATCGACCCTATACTTCGGGAAGCGTTCTGAGTATGTGGACATGGCAGAAGCTATCTCTGGACGCTCAGATAATTTGTTGAGGAACTTCTCGGTCTGCTTGGCAAACTCCGACAGGTTACCATCTGTGGGGTCTTCTACCATCAGCATGATGTCGTTACTGGTACCATAGCCTGGAATCTGAGGCATCTCGAACGGAATCACCCGCAAGTTCTTGATATCTTGGCAGTCAAAGTAGAAACGGTACATGACGAGCGTCAGCAGATGGTTCATGCCAGGACGCTCATCCCAGTTCTTCAGACGTACCACCATCGTACCGTAGTTGGAACCGGCACCCGATATCATACCATAACCACA
>ONKL01000081.1 GCA_900318395.1 uncultured Prevotella sp. | reverse complement strand
ACCCATAGTACGAAGCGGCGGACGCTCTAAGGAAATCCACATGGAGAGAATAAACGAGAAGAAAACGACCAGTCCGACGATGGTTGCCGTATAGGCAAAACCAGTTTTTTCTTTCCATGCCGCCCATGCTCCTATAGCCCAAAGCAGGATTGCAGCCATTGCAAAATAAATAAATTGCTCCCAGCTCATGCGCGTCTCCTCCCTCCAATTACAAACATACAAACCGCTCCCGCCAGCATCATGTAGATGCCCGTATATACCAACGGCAACCAGGGGTCGCTGACGATCTCTAATATAGAAATCTGACTCTTAGCACCCATCTGCGTGTCGTAGCCGTATTGATAGATTTTCCAACCGTCCACCTCGTAAGGCTTGTTCACGTCAACCGTAGTCTCGATGTTCTTGCCCGTCTTGGTCAGGATCTGAATGTCTCGATGTTCTTGCCCGTCTTGGTCAGGATCTGAATCTCTGAGGCAAAGCGCTTGGGGCTTCCGTCGTCGTAGGTCTCCATAATAAACTTCTTCAGTTCAATGGCTATGGGCATCTCCTTGACGGCTCCCTGCTGAGTCAGCGCCCGCCATTCAGGCTCACCAACGGTGATGATCATTTTTACGCGTTGCATGTCGGCATTGCCAAGTGTGGCGGTAGTGAGGGCAACGAACAGGCCCAGGTGGTTCAGCAGGAAAGGCACGTCGCGCATCCATGAACTCAAGTGCATCATCCGGCGTAAGATGATGACTCCCAGAATGACCGCTATATACACATAGATGAGCACGAAGGGCCAGAACGACAGCATATTGTTCAGCCAGGTGCCATCTTTCAGCTGGCGGGTGAGTCCCATGATGATGGTCAGCACTACGGCATACACCAATGCTGGTATGGCGGCCTGGTAAGTACTTACGAACTGGAAGGCATACACCCGCTTTCTTAATAAAAAAAGGATGGCGATGATTGCCAGGAACCCTGCCAATACAATGCCGTTGGCCGGCCATGCAAACGAGTCCCAATTCACAGGACCGACACTCAGCTCAAGTGCCAGTCCTGCAAAGATAAGGCCTCCTCCTATGAGGAAGCCCTCCTTGAATGTCCATGGTTTAGTCCACATCAAATTTTAATGAGCTTACCTTTCTTTTTGGCTTCCTCAATCCATTTCGGTTCTATCTCTTGCAAGAAGCGCTTCTTGTTATCGTTCAGGGTGTTCATGTCGAGACCGATATACTTCTGGGCCTTGGCCTTGGTGGAGATGTCGGGCATAGGTACATCGCCGATAAAGCCGTGCTTAGCCAGCACCTTAGCCAGCATCAGACGAGCCTCCTGAGCCTGTACCAGTCCGTCGCTGAATAGACGTTGAACTTCCTGTGGGGCATGGAATGAAGCACGCCAGTTGCTTCTCTAACTTCGTGCGGCTCTCGCGTGTCTTGGCCTGACGCTCATAGACATTCTGTTTCAGGACCTCTGCATCCTGACGGTGACAGGTCTGACAAGTACGGTCGATATTTGCCAATGGCGAGGTAATGCGGTGGTCGGTGAACTTCACACCGCCTTCCTGCTTGTACGGCATGTGGCAGTCGGCACAAGAGACACCACGCTGGCCATGAATGCCTTGCAGTGCCATCTCGTAGCCAGGATGCTGAGCCTTCAGAATAGGGGTCTTTGACAGTGGATGGATATAATCGTAGAAGCCTATTGAGTCGTAATACTCTTCAGCTGCCTCGCAGGTCATTCCCTTATCCTGTGGGAACATCAGGTAGTTGGCCTTGCCGGGATTGTTGGGATCGTTGGGCTTGATGAAGTAGTACTCCGTATGACACTGGGCACAGACAAGCGAGCGCATCTCCTGATGGGTGGCCTTCTTCACATCCAGACCACGACGGGCAAAAGCTTCGTAGAGTGCAGGACGGGCAGGACGCAGGTCCATGGTGCGGGCATCGTGACAGTCGGAGCAGCCGATGGTGTTCACCTCTTCGGCACCCAGCTCGCTCCACTCTTGGCGTAGAAGTTAGCGGGGTCCATGACCGATTTCGAGGCGCTGAGCTCACGCATCATTCTTGGCACGTCAGGGCCCTTACACGTCCAGCACGTAGCTGGCTGCATATCGGCAGCGATGGAGTCAGGCGTAATCTGGATGCCAGGATTACCCGTACGCAGAATCTTGCGCATATCCTCCAACGCATGCTTGTGGCCGCGAGGGGTGTTGTAGTGGCGTGAGAAAGCGTAGCCAGCCCATAGGATGACCATCTCTGGACGGTCTGCCAACTCATCTGTTTCCTGAGAGCCGTTGAACATTGAACGGAACGTGGTGTCCTCCGTCATTGCCCACGTCTCGTACTCATGCGGATAGTCGGCCTTGAACTTCTCGTTCTGGGCTACAATCGAGTCCTCGAGCAGCCCTAACAAGAACACTACAATCATTGAGCCTCCGAAGAGTGCCCAACCTTGCCATTTCTTTAGTTGCTTTGCCATAATATTACGTTTTTTAATCTTAATTCATCATCTTCTGCAACCACTCTGGTACTGGTGATGGTGGCAGGGGCGTTACACTCTCAGCACCGGGTGTCGCCATCAGTGAGTTCATGCCTCCGTGAGGCACGTTGCGATGACAGTCCCAGCACACCTTGCCGCCCTGGGCCTGCTGTTGCATGTAGCCCATGCGCCCCGTGTTCACAAACTCTGTGTTCAACTGCTGGTGACAACGAATGCAGTTATCCATCACCACCTGACCTGTCAGCGCCTCGGCCATCGGAGCTTGACGTTCCGAGTGCATCACGAAATATGCTGTGTGCTTCAGTCCGTCCATCGCCTTGAAACCATACTTCAATGCCAAGTTCTGGTGGGGCACATGACAATCGTTGCACGTGGCGTCTCGACCGTGTGAAGAGTGGCTCCACGTGGCATAGTAGGGTGTCATGATGTGGCAGTTGACGCATGCCGCCGGATTGTCGCCAACAAAATAAGTATGCGCCCTGAGCAGATACAGAAACAATCCGCTGAGTCCACAGACTACACCCGCCACGAGCAGCATGCCTACTTTCTGCCTGTAGGAGAATTTGTCTTTAAGTACTAATATTTTCTTCCAGCTCATTCGTTGATGGTTCAATTTATTTGGCAAATGTAATCAATTTTGAGGACATCAGTTGGTAACAACCGTTACCCGAACCATATAATGATTGTTAATTTTTGGTTTTATTCACACTTTTTCCTTAACTTTGACCCCATATAAAAAAGAATATGGACATTGATACATGTCGGAGATTATCGACCTGATGCACACGGTGCGTTATAGGGTCGTACGGTGTTGCAAGGGCGAATTTCATGCCATCGAAGGCTCTGTTTGCCAATATGCTGACATCATTATTCAGGGCGAGATGGTGGCAAGCATGATGGTTCCCTCTGGACGTGTTATCAGGGTGGCAGTTCATCAGTCGGGGAAACTTCTTGCCCCAGCCTTTTTCTTTGCTTTAGATAACCAATACCCCGTCACCGTCGAGGCTACTGTTGATACCACCGTCTTTCGTCTGATGCCTGCCGATCTTGAAAAGATTCTCAGCTATGACCCGCGACTGATGATGAACTATATCAAGATACTTTCCAATGTTGTTTCTCAGCTGACCAAGAAAGTTCGTATGCTCTCCATGAGTGTACGAGAAAAACTGATCCTTTATCTCAAGGAGCAAATCAGCCTTCAACAGACGAAAGATATTCTTCTGCCTTCCTCCCGGCAGGAACTGGCTGACCATTTCGGCATTCAGAAATATTCGCTGCAGCGGTGCCTGAATGAGTTGAAGCAAGAGGGCGCTATCCTCGTTGAAGGGCGACATGTCAAAGTCTTATCGTTGTTGTAGCCTATCATTAGGGCAAATTAATAAGAATAAAATAAAAAAAGTGCCGCAATCATTTGATTTGCAGCACTTCGCTTTTCAGAGAACCAGCACGTCTTTAGAACCTCATGTGGTACTTGAAGTACCCAGAGCCGGGGTCGAACCGGCACGGGTTGCCCCACTGGTGTTTGAGACCAGCGCGTCTACCGATTCCGCCATCTGGGCAAGATGCAACGCAACTTGATTCTCAACTGAAAGCGGGTGCAAAGGTAATACATTTTTTTGAAATGACAAAAGTTTCTTATAAAAAACTTAAAAATATTTGTAAGTATCAACTATTATGCGTATCTTCGCACCACAAAATATGACCAATACCAATTGAATGGAAACTACAGATAAGAGAAACTACTGCGTGATTCTGGCAGGAGGCCGTGGACAACGGTTGTGGCCAGTAAGTCGTGAAAAGTATCCTAAGCAGTTTGTAGACCTTTTCGGAACGGGCAGGACGCAGCTTCAGACTACAGTCGACCGTTTTGCCAGGCTACTACCCAAGGAGAATATATTTATATGTACGTGTAAGGAGTACTTCGACCTGGTAAGGAATCAGGCACCCGAGATGCCCGAGCGAAACGTCATCGTAGAGCCTATCCATCGGAACACGGCTCCGAGTGTGGCGTGGGCCACGATGCGTATCCTTCGGCAGAACAAAGATGCGAATATCATCATCTCGCCTTCTGACCAGCTGGTGCTCGATGAATACCAGTTTACCCGCAGTGTCGATGTGGGTGTAGGCTATGTCTCAGAGAACGATGTGCTCCTGGCAATGGGCGTGAAGCCTACAAGAGCCGAGCCTGGCTATGGCTATATCCAGCTGGGCGACCTGAGTTGCAAACCGGATGTCTACAAGGTGAAGTCGTTTACGGAGAAGCCTGAGCGCGACTTCGCAAAGATGTTCATGGAGAGTGGCGAGTTCTACTGGAACACGGGCATCTTCATCTGCAATGCGCGCCACCTGATACATACCTTCGAAGAGGTGTTCCCACCAGTACTGCGTAACCTGAAGTTTGAGAAGCCTGACTATACCTACGAAGAGGAGATGGACTACGTGGCAGAAAACTATCCCCGCTATCCGAATCTGTCGCTCGACTATGCCATCCTGGAGCAGAATCGCAACGTGTATGTGATGAAATGTGACTTCGGCTGGGCTGATCTCGGCACGTGGCACTCTATCTACGAGGTGATGAGCAAGGTGAAAGACGACAATGTGGTGATGGGCTCGGAGGTGATGCTTGAGGACTGTCATAACAACATCATCCGTCTGCCTAAGGGAAAGCTTGGTGTGTTTAACGGTCTTGAGGGCTATATCGTGGCCGAGGAGGGCGACGTGCTGATGATCTGCAAGAAGAGCGACAACAGCTCGATGGTGAAGAAATACGTGAATGAAGTAAGGATCAAATACGGTGATGAGTTTGTGTAATCACACAAACTCATCACGGATTTTCGAAGCAATTTCCTGGAATTCCTCTGGCGTGAGTTTCAACTTCTCACGGCGGAAATCCACATCCCCTTCCGACTGCATCGGAATGAGGTGGATATGTGCATGAGGCACTTCGAGACCAAGCACCACCTGGGCGACCTTCTTACAAGGGAACGCCTTGCCAATGGCCTTGGCTACTCGCTTGGCAAACACCTGGAACTCGGCAATCTCATCATCCTCCATGTCGAAGATGTAGTCCACTTCGCGACGAGGAATCACCAATGTGTGACCCTTCACCAGCGGATTGATGTCGAGGAATGCGTAGAACTTCTCGTTCTCAGCGCACTTGTAGCTGGGAATCTCACCTGCAGCAATCTTACTGAAAATATCCATAGTTATCCAACGGTAATTTTGTCAATACGCAGTTTGATCGTGCCACGGGGAATCTTCACTTCTACCTCGTCGCCCACCTTGTGGTTCAGCAAGCCCTGGGCAATGGGGGTCTTGATAGAGATCTTTCCCTCGCGGAGGTTAGCCTCGCTCTCACTGACGATGGTGTAGGTCATCTTGGCCTTGTTGGCCAGATTGGTCATCTCTACCTTCGACAGGATCTGCACGGCATCCGTGCTCAGACGGCTGGTGTCTACCACCTTTGCCTCTGAGATCGTCACCTTCAGCTGGTTGATCTTGTCTTCGAGATGTGCCTGAGCCTCCTTGGCGGCATCATACTCGGAATTCTCACTCAGGTCGCCCTTCTCGCGCGCCTCTGCAATGGCTGCTGAGGCCTTGGGGCGCTCAATACTTTCTAAGCGTTTCAGTTCGGCTATCAGTTTGTCGTAGCCTTCTTGTGACATATAAGCCATAGTTATTCTTTATTTGTTTTTAATTAACTTGTTGTTTAGACAGACATAAAACAAAGAATTCCGACAAAGTTGTCGTGTCGGAATCCTTGATTTAATATGTCTTATCCTTACTTAATCTGCTGCAAAGGTAAGCATTTATTCTGAATCAAACAAATTTTTTTGTGAAAAAAAACAAAACGCTATAGATGGTAATGGCCGATATCCACCCCGCAAACACGTCGATGACGTAGTGTGCCTGGATATAGACGGTGGCAAAACACATCAGGATATAGAAGGGGAGAATGCCGAAGAACAATTTCTTGTTTTTTGAGTGCCAGGCCAGTAGCATCAGGATAGAGGTGATACCTACATGGCTACTGGGGAAGGCTGCTGTGGGGCGCTCGCCCGTAGCGTGGGCACCCGCCACAAAATTGTAGAAGAATCCCTCGTTCCAACCAGGTATGGTCAGGGCCTCTGTATGGGTGGCGAAATAATCGTGTACATTAGGAAATACACCATGGGCAATCTGTTCTACTCCTGCTGCCAGATAGTAATACTGAGGTCCCGTCACTGGCAGGAAGACGAAGATGACGTAATAGATGAAAAATGCGGTGAGGATGATAAGCGTGATGCGCTCGAACTCCTTACGGCGACAGAAGAAATAGAAGAGCGATATCAAGAAGATCAGCGGATAATACGAAGCATAGCCCATGTGCATCAGTTCGCTGAAAATGGGACTCGTGAAGGCTTGGGAGAACAACAAGGCAGGCTGACAGCCGAAGAACTGTTGCTCCCACGAGGCGAAGATGTGGTCAAGGTTGGGGAAGATGCGATTGATCTCATACGTGTCAGGATACCACCACGACAATAGTAACATCTGTATTGCAATCCTCCAGAACATCAAGAATCCGCAGGGTATCATGCGATAGACGCCCCAAAGCGCAATGATGGTGGCGAGTATACGGAAGCGCCCCCATAGCATCGACTCAGGGTTGACCAACTTTGTATAGGTGAAGAGTATCACCAGTGTCGTCAGTAGCATATAGCTCACGACAACCCACTCCATAGGAATCAGTCCCTTGCGAGGCTTTTTCTCGATTTTGAATAAATCCTTTAAACTATCCACTTTTTACTTTTTACTTCACACTTTTCTCTTTTCACTTCTCACTCCACACTCCTCACTCCTCACTCCACACTCCTCACAGCCATCCGTGCTCCTGATACCACTTGATGGTCCGTTTCACACCCTCTTCGAGCATCACTTTGGGCTCGTAGCCCAGTTCCTTGCGGGCTGGCTCGATGTCACAACGCCAGTTGCGCTGTCGCAGGATGTTGTATTTGTCATTGTTCAGTGCCGTCACCTTACCCGTCATGCGACCTGTGTACTCACCACAGAAGGTTACGATGCGCAGCACCCACTCAGGCACTGTCAGCCTAATCCACCAGGGGCGCCCCAGCGCCTCATGGATAAGCTTGCTGAAAGTGGCACTCTGATAGACCTGTCCGTCAGAGAGGAAGTACTTCCTGCCGTTCTCACCTTTCTCCAAGGCAAGGAAGATAGCCTGAACCACGTCCTCCACATAGACGAAAGTGATGTCCTGCTGGCGATAGCCCACAGCGAAGTCAGAGTGCTGCTTGATGCTCTTCGCCATGATATAGTAGTCCTTCTCCTTGGGACCGTATACGCCTGTAGGTCTTAATATAATATAAGGTATACGCGTGCCGATGGAGTCGAGATATTGCTCTGCAGCCAGTTTGCTGCGCCCGTATTCGGTATTGGGCTGAGGGGTGTCGCTCTCACGGATCTCTTCATAGGGCTGCTGCTCCCTGATGGCACCAAACACGCTGAGGCTGCTCACGAAGACCAGTCGCTTCAGGGGCATCTTCACCTCCAGCAGGGCGTCCACCAGATTCTTGGTGCCCTCGGTGTTGATGCGTCGGAAGTCCTGTTTGTTCAGACACTTCGTCACACCAGCGGCATGCACCACGTAGTCGAAGGCTTTATCTTTCAGCTGCTCTTTCAGTTGCTCCTTCGACGAGAGGTTCAGTTCGATGAAGTTGATGCGCTCGTCTTTCAGCCATTCCCTCGAACTGCTCTTACGCACGGCAGCCCAGGTCTCGAAACCCCTGCGAAGGGCTTCCTCCACGATAAATGAGCCAATAAATCCGCTCGCACCCGTGATTAATATTTTCATTTTACTTAATTTTGGGTGCAAAGTTACAAAAAACTTTAGACATAAGAACATAAGAACTAATTTTTATGTTTCTTTTGTTCTTTTGTTTAAAAAAAATGAGTATCTTTGCGGCAAAGAACTAAAAAATTGAGTCTATGGGAAAGAAAAAAGGAGGCAAAAGGTTAGGGAAGAAGCAAGTCAGCGAACTGCTGCAGAACCTCTTCCAGCATCATCCTAACGAGACATTCTCGTTTAAGCAGATTTTTAAAGCACTGAAGTTTGATACCCATCCGTTGAAGATGCTCGCCATCGATACGATGGAGGAGATGGCATGGGATGACTTCCTCTCGAAGGTGAGCGACACGTCCTATCGTCTGAACCTGAAGACACAGGTTCAGGAGGGGGTGTTCCGTCGTAAGGCCAATGGCCGTAACTCGTTCCTGCCCGATGATGGCGGCACGCCAGTGTTCGTGGCAGAGCGCAATTCTATGTCGGCAATGGACGGCGATCGTGTGAAGGTGTCCTATATGGCGCGTCGCGATAAGCATATCAAGGAGGCGATGGTGATCGAGATTGTCAAGCGTGCTCATGATACGATTGTCGGCAAACTGCGCGTCGAGAAGGATATGGCTTTCCTCGTTACACCCGATTCCACTTTTGTCCACGACATCATTATCCCCAAGCGTAAGCTCAAGGGCGGTAAGACTGATGACAAGGCTGTGGTGAAGGTGGTGCAGTGGCCCGATGCCGAACATAAGAACATCATCGGCTCTGTCATTGATATCCTCGGAAAGACTGGAGAGAACAATGCCGAGATGCACGCCATCCTCGCGCAGTACAGTCTGCCCTATAAGTATCCTAAGAATGTGGAGGATGCCGCAGAGAAGATTGATCCGGGTATCACTCCTCAGGAGATAGACCGTCGCGAGGATATGCGCGATGTGTTCACCTGTACCATCGACCCCAAGGATGCCAAAGACTTCGACGATGCCTTGAGTATCCGCAAACTCGATAGCGGTCTCTGGGAAGTGGGTGTGCATATCGCCGATGTCTCACACTACGTGAAGGAGGGTTCCGTCATCGACAAGGAGGCTTACAACCGTGCGACGAGTATCTACCTCGTGGATCGCACTATCCCAATGCTACCCGAGCGTCTCTGTAACTTTATCTGCTCCCTCCGTCCAGATGAGGAGAAACTATGTTACAGTGTGATCTTCCAGCTCGACGATGAGGCGAACATCAAGAAGTGGCACCTGGCTCATACGGTGATTAAGAGTAACCGTCGTTATGCCTATGAGGAGGTACAGCAGATTCTGGAGGACAATGGTGTGAAGGATGGCACGGGTGAACCTGCGCCCCCTGCTACGAAGAAGAATCCCTATAAGGGTGAGAATGCGGAGATGCTCATCACCCTCGATGCCCTCGCCAAGAAACTGCGTGCGGCTCGCTTCAAGAACGGTTCCGTGAAGTTCGACCGCGAGGAACTTCATTTCGATATTGATGAGACGGGTAAGCCTATACGAGCCTACTTCAAGACCTCGAAGGATGCCAACAAGCTCATCGAGGAGTTCATGCTGTTGGCTAATAAGACCGTTGCCGAGTCGATCGGACGTGTGAAGAAGGGGCAGAAAGCCAAGACATTGCCTTACCGTATCCATGACCAACCCGATCCTGCGAAACTCGAGAACCTGCGTCAGTTTGTGTCGAAGTTTGGTTATAAGGTGAAGACCAGTGGCACGAAGGGTGCCATCACCAAGTCGCTGAATGCGCTGATGGCGGATGCTGAAGGCACCCGTGAGCAGAATGCCATCGAAACGGTAGCCCTGCGTGCGATGATGAAGGCGAAATACAGTGTCCATAATATCGGACACTACGGACTGGCTTTCGACTATTATACCCATTTCACTTCGCCCATCCGCCGTTATCCCGACATGATGGTTCACCGTTTGCTGACGAAATATCAGGATGGTGCTCGTTCTGCCAATAAGGATAAGTACGAGGAGTATTGTGAGCACTGCTCAGATATGGAGCAAATCTCTCAGAATGCCGAGCGCGACTCGATCAAATATAAGATGGTGGAGTTTATGGCAGATAAGATCGGCAACACCTACGATGCCCATATCTCTGGTCTCACCTCTTATGGTATCTATGCCCAGATCGACGAGAACCATTGCGAGGGTATGATCCCTATCCGCGACTTAGGTGATGACTACTACGACTTCGACGAGAAAAATTTCATGATTGTGGGTCGCCGTCACCATACGAAGTATCAGCTTGGCGATCCTATCCGCATCCAGGTGGCCCGTGCTAATCTCGAACGTAAACAACTTGACTTTACCCTCGCCGATGATTAATCAGAGATTGTTGCTGAACATCCTTGTCATGCTGCTCCTTGCCACATCAGTGCAGGGGCAGGACAAGGAGAGTCAGCTGAAGGCTATCCGCAAGGCGTATGCCGAGGCGAAGAAGGATATGGCCGATAATGGCAAGAACGGCCTCCCGCGTATGGATATCAAGATATCCGTGAACGACGGTACAGAGGTGAGTGAGGACTTCGTCATCAACGACGAGGGGGAGGTCTGCATTTACTTCAAGCGGATTCGTCAGCAGGCGGATACCGACCTCTTCGATCCCCATTGCTATTTCATCATCGAGAAATGGGGTGCCAACGGGCATAGCAGCTATCGTGAGATGCTCTTCGATCCATTCGACAATCACCTGATGTTCTCCTTTATGCATGCCGAGACCCATGTAGGCTTTGTCATCGAGTCGCGCTATTACTACGATGCCGAGGGCCGTCTCATCGACCAGAAGCACAAGACAGGCGACGGTGAGAGCAGTTCTGTGCAGAATCATACTTGGAGCAGCAGCGAGGGTGACCTCCAAAAGGCAAAAGATTATCAGAAGATGTTCGATGGTCTGATGTCGCATAAGGATCTGAGCGCAGGAAGTTCTGTAGCTGTGCAGACAGCCGATAAGGCAACCCTCCTGAAACAGATCCGCGCTACATACGCAGAGGCGAAACAGAAGGTTGACAAGGATGCCAAGTCTGAGGTGCCTCGTAACATCACGATTGAAATCCATGATCAGGAAGACATGGAACTGCCAGCAAGTAAGATGGTCGTGAAGTTCTGGTTCGACTATGTCGTGAATGGCACGGAGCCTACCCCCCGTTGCTATTTCATCTCCACGACCTGCGACTTGGGCGACCATCACGTCTACAGCGAGTACCTCCCCGATCCCAAGACCTCGCGCCTCATCTTCTGTTTCAGCCAGCAGCCTCAGAACGACGGCTCTGCCCTTGAGTGGCGCTACTATTTCGACGATTCTGGCCGCTGTGTCGAGGTGAAGGGCACTGATTCCAAAGCCGGACCTGGATTTGCCGATATCCCCATGGCCGAATTCTACCTCGCCCTCTTCCAGACCCTTGTTAGTTCCTGATGGTCATGACAACACTGATCATCGGACTATTGATTCCGCTGTTGGGCACGATGCTGGGCTCGGCGTTCGTCTTTCTGATGAAGGACGAGATGTCTGCGCGTGTGCAGAAGTCGTTGTTGGGCTTTGCCTCAGGTGTGATGGTAGCGGCATCAGTATGGTCGCTGCTCATCCCTTCGATGGAGATGGAGGCCGACAGCGGCAAGTGGGCGGTGCTGCCTGCAGCCATTGGGTTCTTGTTAGGCATGGGATTCCTGCTGCTGATTGACGAACTGACACCGCACCTGCATATTGGCACAGACAAGCCCGAAGGCCCCAGGTCGCAACTCTCGCGCACAGCGATGCTCGCTCTGGCTGTCACCATCCACAACCTGCCTGAAGGAATGGCAGTCGGAGTGGTGTTTGCCGGAGCAGAGAACGGAGCGGCCCACATCTCATTGGCCAGCGCCGTTGCCGTCTCTTTAGGTATAGCCATTCAGAACGTTCCAGAGGGAGCCATCATCTCGATGCCGATGCGAGCAGCAGGTAACAGCCGATGGCGCTCGTTCCTGCTGGGTTCCCTGAGTGGAGCTGTAGAACCAATTGGCGCCATTGCAGTATTGCTGTTGGCATCCCTACTGACACCAGTTCTCCCCTATATGCTCGCTTTTGCCGCAGGAGCCATGTTCTACGTCGTGGTCGAAGAACTGATACCCGAAGCCTCCAGCGGCCAGCACTCCAATCTCAGCACCATCGGCTTTGCCATTGGCTTCGTCCTCATGATGGTTCTCGATGTAGTGATGGGGTGATATCCTTGTCAAGATTTTGTCTTGGACTCAGGTTTGTCGGGAAATCTTGAAATCACAATTTGTGATGTCAAGTTGTAATTTCCTGATAATGAGATATTGTCTTTGGTGCTCTGAGACACCAGGTGATTTTTTGTAAAAATTTTCCACTCATCCTTTGCAAGTTGAAACATATCCATCATCAACGACAACAACTTTAAGCTCATCAAACGAGTCTTCAAAAATGAGCTTGCTTGAGTGTATCGTTTTTTCGACGGGGTAGCCTAATATGATTAATTCCAAAGGCTCTTCATTTCTAGTCATTTTGGGGTAGTATTTCTCTTTTGTGCCCCATTGCTAACATAAAAAAATCTCTTGTTATTTTCTTAATCTTCATCTTTCTCATTATCAACAATTTACAAGTTCCTTTTGTAAATCACCATACATTTCTCTTGTTAATCTGTTACTTTACAAGAACCCAATTTCTCCTTACGTTTCAATGAAGACAACAGATTAGTTATCTTATCATATTTTTGACGGTCAGTCAACGCCTCAGACAACTTATTGCTAAGTAATTCATCTATTTCTTTGCGCGAGGCTTTCCCAAATTTTGATATATAATCAACAATCAGTCGTTTAAAATAGTCATCATCAAAACTCTTGTTTTTGATGTATGATGTTTTTAGACCAATATGTTTGGTGCCTTTTACAACAGACATTGACAAATATATATGAGGCTTTCGCCCTTCAATATACTTCTTTTTTCTTAGATAGCCAATGCTGTCATCTGTCAGGGGTTTATGCTTTTGGACAGAGTCTAACAACATGATTTCCTGAAGTGTCAAATCTGGATTATTGACCAGGATCTTGGCAAAATTCTCATCCAAGACATTACCTTGAATGGTGCATTTTACTTGCCTCCCTGTTAAATCATAATCTGGCATTGG
>ONKL01000080.1 GCA_900318395.1 uncultured Prevotella sp. | reverse complement strand
GATGGTACCCTCATCCTTATCAAAGCCTGTTGCGATATAAGCCTTCACTTCATCAGAGAAGCTAAAGTCCAAAGACTTATCGCCACAATAGGAAGCTTTACCGCTCTTGCCGATAGTGATTGGTGCTGTCTCGTCCATCTCAATAATCTCCTTAAAATCCTTCCAGTACTCAGCAGCCTCATAAGCCGCCTTGCAGCCAGTTGGGACATATAGTGTAGCCTTGCTGCTAAGTTTCACATTCTGGTTTGTAGAATAATCCCAGATCATCGAGCCGAACACGTTGTCTGAGATCTCTATAGGATCTGTCTGATGAGAAATGATCTTCTCTAGTCTGGAACAGCTTGCAAAAACATTATCTCCTATTGATTTCAAACTTGCAGGAAGTTCCACTGATTTCAAGAGATCAGAAATACTAAACGCCTCCTTACCTATACTTTCGACACCTTCTGGTATTACAAGTGAGGCAAACCTTGCGTTATAGAAGGCATTATCGCATATAATCTTAACATGCTCCAAAAGACCTACTGGCAATTCTTTACACTTTTGGAAGGTATATTCGCCTAAAGCAGTTACAGAAGAAGGTACGACAGTAGTGCTGCAAGTAGCAATCAACTTATTGGTTGCCGTCTCGATAATCGCATTACAATTCTCTCTTGAGTCATAATTGGGATTTCCACTCTCTACGACAATAGAAGTTAACTGATTGCATGATCTAAAGATTTGGATGCCAATAGACTCAACAGTGCTGGGAATAATTATAGAAGTAAGCGCACTTGCATCAAAAGCGCCATACTCTATAGTCTTGACACTCGAAGGTATAGAAATCGATGTAAACTGACAACCGTAAAAGGCCTGCATTCCAATGGCTGTAACTGTATTGGGGATTGTTGTTGCCCTACAGCCAATAATCAATCTATTGTCCTCGGTTTCAATGACAGCATTACAGTTATCACGCGAGTCATACTTGGGATTACCCTCTTCTACGATAATGGAATTCAAGTTGTCACAACCACTGAAACTACCACCAGAAATATTCGTTACACTTTTAGGAATCCTTATTGATGCCAACTTCCTACAATCTTGGAAAGCAGAGATTTCAAGATATGTCACTTTATCAAAGATAGAAATTGACTCCATATTTATGCAATAGGCAAATCCATTAAAATGAATAGATGTGATCCCTGCAGGAAGTTTGACAGATTGCAGACAATTACACCCAGCAAACATATAATACGAAATCACATCTTTGCTGGTTGAATATTTGGACCCATAAATTGGAAACATCGTAGCTCCAACATTAGTTTTGATTGAACTTGATTCAAGATAAGGATCCCCACCTTCAACGATACTAGCTCCTGAGAGATCTAATACTCTCAGCTTACCTTCTGTCACTTCTCCTTTATAATTATTGCCTGCCATATCGCGTAGTAGACGGATATCGGAACCATTGAGTTCACCCGTAATTGTCAACTCTTCGATAGAATACTTCTCTGCATAAGAAATTAATATGGGCAATGTTCCTGCCGTTTCAACGTTAATCGTCTTTTTGGTCTCAATGGCAACAACCTCCTTGAATCCACTCCAAGGCGATGCTGCCTGATAGGCATCAACGCTACCAGCAGGAACATGGAGCGTTGCGTTGCCAATTCCAGAATACGTAAAAGCGCCATTATCTGTTGGAAGATTCTCTGCTAAGCAATATACATCTGTTAACTTGTAAGTGTTGAAAGCTAAATAACCAAGAGATTTTATGCCACTTCCAATTGTTATTGTAGTCACATTACCACAATTCATGAATGCCTCACTGCCGATGGTCGCCACACTATTGGGAATAGTAATGGAGGTTAAACTGCTGCAATCATCGAAAGCGCACTCATTTATAGTGGTCACATTTATGCCAATGCTCAGAGAGCTCAGACTCCCACAGCTTTGAAACGCATACTTTCCAATAGAATTTACACTATTGGGAATAGTGACAGAAGTTAGGCCACAGCCACTGAAAGCACTTTGCTCTATTGTTGTCACACTATTGGGGATACTGATTGATGTCAGATCCTTACAACCAGAGATTGCATTCTTTCCTATAGTCTTTACGCCATCAGGAATAATCGTGTTTTTACAACCAGCTAAAAGGACACCGCTCGCTGTTTCGATAATGGCATTGCAATTGTTACGAGAATCGTAAATAGGATTGCCAACTTCCACAACAATAGATGCCAAACCACTACAGCCAGAGAAGGCACCTTCACCGATAGAAGTTATGCCACTGGCAATGGTCACAGAGGTCAGTTCGTTACAACCTTTAAAAGCATCCTTCCCAATAGAGGTCACGCTACTGGGAATGACAGATTTGTTACATCCAATAATCAGGTTATTGTTTGCCGTCTCAATAATGGCATTACAATTATTGCGCGAATCATACTTCGTATTGCCACTTTCAACCTGAATAGACTGTAAACCTATACAACCTGCGAGAGCACCTTCTCCAATAGACAAGACACTGGCAGGAATGGTGACAGAGGTAAATCCGCTACATCCGTAGAAAGCGTTAGACCCAATAGTTGTCAAGCCACTACCAAGACCCAAAGAAGTCATGCCACTGCACCACGAGAAAGCAAATTCGCCAATGGAGATCACGCTGTTGGGAATGGTTACAGAAGTCAAACCGCTACAACCTATGAAAGCCCTATTGCCAATTGACGTCACACTATTTGGAATCGTTACAGAAGTAAGACTGCTACAATACGAAAAAGCACTTCCTGCGATCACTTTAACCCCATTAGGGATGACGGTGTTCTTACATCCATTAATCAAGGTGTTACTTGCCGTTTCAATCAGTGCATTGCAATTGTCGCGAGAATCGTAGTTAGGATTTTCTGACTCAACAACTATGGATGTCAAGGCAGAGCATCTTAAAAGAATTTCATCACCAATGGAAGTGACGCTTTTAGGAATTGTAATGGATGTCAGGGCACTACAGTCTTGAAAAGCATTACAACCGATAGAGATTACGCCGTTGCCGATGGTCACAGAAGTCAATTGTCGGCTTTGCTCAAAAACATTATCGCCAATAGTAGTCACACTGTTAGGAATAACAACCGAAGTAAGATTCAAGCTGGCGCTAAAGGCTCTAAGACCAATGGAGGTTACGTTATAAGTTACCTCTTCATACGTGACAGTTTCTGGTACCACAATGTCGCCTGAGTAATTAGAAAAAGCCGAGGCCTCCATATAGCCTCCAGGTTTGATAGTCACTTCTGCTGTGTGGTTCTCTGCATTTAGATTGTAATAAATGCCATCAATTTCCACGCGATCGGCATTGGCCAGCAATGGCAGGAATGCCAAAAGGAATAAAAAGTACAATTTCTTCATAATCGTTTTGTTTTAAGTTTATATTATCTGAGGGCAAAATTAAGAAAAAATCCCGAAACGACCAAACGTTTCGAGATTTTTCAATATTTAATCAAGGTTAAGGTTATCTGACAATGACCTTGAGCTATGCTCGAACTCGCTCACGTTCGATAAAGCATGAGCAAGCTCAGCTTTATGCTCACTTAATTACGACTTTTTTACCATTGTGGATATAGAGACCCTTGCCTGGGTTCTGGACGCGCTGGCCTTGGAGGGTGAACCATTCACCACTCTTCATATCTCCAGTCTTCACATCCTTGATGCCTGTCGTACCGTCCTCATCATCGTAGCTGATGCCGATGGAGCGGGTGCCTGCAAAGATGTTAGTGGGCAGCTGGAGGTAAGCCTTATTCTTACCAATGTTGGCGTTACCATTCACGCTCACAAAGGTGCCATCTTTGCCTGAGAGGTAATAGTTCGTCTTGTCGCCGTCAGTCTCTTCAATCTGGATTGCTTCGCCAAGATTGCCTTTAAAGAAGTTTGCATAGACAGCCCTCACTGTCGAATGAGGAATCTTATAGCTTCCTGCATCGCCTTTAACGAGGATTCCTGTACCTGCAGGGACCTTCATCACGCGAGTCAACCAAATGGTCTTGTCAATATCATCATACCCAGTCGCGGTATAGGCCTTGATGCCCGCCACATTCGTAAAGTCAAGATCATACTCACTACACCATGTCGTCTTGCCAATGTCCTTGATGGTAATCACATCCTCGTCAACCGTCTCTTCTTCGGGATCAGAAGCAGATAAGACAACAGAGATATTGTTCTCCCCAGCTTTAAGAAAAGATTTAAGATCATCAGCCGAAAGACCTTCAATCTTTCCAAGACGAGTATAGCTATATGAATTAGAGCCATAGAAAATGCAGATGTTACTACCATTGTAAAGTACGATGTCGCCAGACTGTGCATCTATCTGTTCATTGCTCGTTGGCAACGAGAAGCCTAATGGTCCCCATATCTCAAAATTATTATCCATGAGTGTCAAGGTAACTGGGCCTTTTTGCAGTTCCGTAACAAGTGCTTGCGTAGCTGAGTTCCCTGCGAGCCTGGCTGACTGAGTTTTTCCATCGATTGTTATATAGATTTTGTCCGTCATACCGCTTTGATCTGATGCAAATTCAAGAGTGGCCAGCCAGTTCTCTATTAATGAACCACGGTTAGAGTGATTGCTGTTGTTGATCCAGAGAGCATCACCCATCCAGATGGCGTTGGGAATCAGACGCTGAGCATCGCTCACCACTTGGGAAATGCCGCTTGAATGACTCGATACTATTAACCCTACATGCTTACCTGCCAGTTGAGAGCCGTTATTAAACAGATATGTCTGCATAATAGCAGCCATCTGGCTCCACCATAGCGGAGTAACGATAATGATGTTATCATAATCCGACAGATTTACATTGACTGGATCAATGGCTGGGTAGCTGTCTGCTGATTCTGGAGCTGCCTTGATAGCATTCAGCAACTGGGTGCCAAGAGCATAGTTGTCAGCCTCGTATTTCTGGTCCTTTACTGCAGGTTCGATACGAACAACGTCGGCAGTAATCTGTAAGGTTAGCGAAGTGACGATTTCGTGACAGTGGTTCGTATAACTGTAATAAACCACGAGCGTCTTTGCAGTCACATCCATGCTCATCATCGTAAGCATCAGGCAAATAAGGGTAAGAATCTTCTTTATCATATCCAACTTGTTTATTTAAATGATTTCTGGGTGCAAAGTTACGCATATTATTTGTATAAGCAGCAACCAATATAAGGGGAAAAAATACCATTATTACGGAATGTTAAGGGCTGGCCCTTCGACCAGCCCTTATTTCGCCTCCCTAACGGCAAGAAGATTACTTTATCACAACCTTGAGCTACGCTCGAACTCGCTCATGTTCGATAAAGTATGAGCGAGCTCAGCTTTATTCTCACTTAATCACGACCTTTTTGCCATTCCGGATATAGATCCCCTTACCAGGTTTAGCGACACGCTGACCTTGGAGGGTATACCATGCTCCTTCTCCCTCGCCTTTGGAAAGGGCCGGAGTGAGGTTCGTCGTTCCATCATCCTCGAATCCAAGGCTGATAAATCTGGTACCAGCCTGAGTCGTTCCCTTCAGCAGAGGCAGATAGGCACGATTGGCCTTTAGATTTACACTGCCACTCACTCTATAGAAACCAACACCAGATGTTCCACTCGACAGGTAATAATTCGTGTAATCCCCTTCCGTCTCATAGATGGTGATAGGCTGAAGCGTTCCCTTCATCATATTCACATAATAGGTACCTGTGCTCTTATGGGGTACTTTATAGTCTCCAGGAGTTCCAATAATCAGGATGCCCTCTTTGGCTGGAACCTGATTAACACGCATCAACCAAATAGTACCCCAAAGGATCAGCACTTGCCAGCAGTGGCAGGAGAATTAACAAGAATAATAAGTAGATTTTTTTCATGATTGTTTTATTTTAAGTTTTTAATTTCTGCCTGCAAAGATAAGCAAAAATCCCGAAACGACCAAGCGTTTCGGGATTTATTACAGTAAAATTATATCAAAGATTCTTTATCTCCTCTTCTTGTAAACCTGTCACTTGAGATATGACATCGGCAGTCATACCCAGCTCCTTCATCTTGCGGGCATTATCACGATTAGCCTCTTCCTTGCCTTCAGCACGACCTTCTGCTCGACCCTCGGCACGACCTTCTGCACGACCTTCTGCACGGCCTTTGTTGTAGCGAGCCTCAAGGAAGCCCTTCTCGTCAGTGATGCTCATCCAGAATTTCTCGTAGGCATAGAGCTGAGCCTCGCTCATCGCTGATTTCTCTACAATGCTCAGAGCTTTGCTCGTCAGTTCATTCTCTAATAGTTCAGCAGGAGCATCCTCCGTGTTTCCACTGATCTCTGTCAGGAAACGAAGCCACAGCACGGACATCCTTTTCTCTGAAATGCTTTTGGGCTTAAACTTCGGCAACTCCACGAATACAAATCGCAGACCCTCGATGATGCGGTCGGAATGTTCCACATTAACAATGGCGTAGTCGTGGTAGAACTCATCGGGACCACTCTCGAAGCCTACGTCATTCACAAGGTTCAGGCAATACACCGGCTGAATCAGGTTGTAGTCCTCACCCTTATTCAGTTGCCTGACCACCGCCTTAGAGGCGTTCAGAAGCACCCGCTGCTGGAAGAACTCGTTCCAGTAGAGCTGCATCTCAACAATGAACTGGCGCCCTTTTTCATCAATGCAACGCACATCGACCACACTGTCCTTCTTTCCGGGATTCTCTGGCACCATCTCTGGCGTCATATATTCCACACTGGTAATCTGACCGTCATCGGCGAGTGGCAACAAGGCATTCAGCAAGCTCATCACCAAATCAGGATGCTCGCCAAACACCAACTTAAAAGTCAGATCTGCTTTTGGATCCAAATACTTACCACTCATACATGCGTTTTCTTTCGCTTCTTTTACTTTGATATTCTCCATAGTGAATTAAATTTTTGATTGAACGCTGCAAAGTTAAGCAAAAATCCCGAAACAACCAAGCATTTTGAGATTTTTATAAAAATAGCCCCGATAGGCAACGTTAAGGATATAGATTGTCTAAAAAACAGCCTACACCACCTACACCATACCCTAACAGATTGAAATCCAACATATTGTCGGGTGTAGGTATGGTGTAAGAGGTGTAGGTTCGGATTAATCCTGAGGCTTTTTCCTCACCAGATAGGACTTACCCTTCTTCGTCCGTTTCTGCTGAAGATCAGACATATTGCTCAGGTACCTTCCGAAAGAGAGCACACCTGAGGCCTTCAGTCCTGAGCCCGCCACCTTGCGAAGCTCATCATAGATGGCCGTTGGTGACATCCACACACCATCAGACTCGTCGCTGACAGCTTCGAAATACTCGTTGAAATACTGAATGGCAGGGGGCGTCACCTGATACTGGCGATTGTGCGCCATGATCTCCTGCACCTCCTCGGCACTGAACCACCAGTCCATCTCCCTGTTGAGTACCATCTGATACGCCTGCCCATAGAGAGCCTCGTAGTTTGGCTTATAGTCTGTATCGACAGGAGCAGTCAGGCTCACGCAGATGAATCGCCTGCTGCCAGAGGGATCGTTCAGCACATTCGTCTCATTCGTGGTCGCGATGAAAGAGGCATACCGTTTGAACTCTTCGACATGCTTGCCGTATGGACGCTTGATCTTCACGTTGGGCAGCTGGATGACATTCTTCAGGAATCCTTCCTGCAATTTCGGACTGATGGAATTGAACTCGTCGAGATTGATGAGCAGAAAGTTGTGCATCGCCTGTAGCGTCGTGCGTTTCTCGCTCACATCGAGGTTCTCGAGGAATCCCCATCTGAGTTGCTTAGGCAGGATCATGCGACAGAACGTGGTCTTGCCATCTCCCTGAGGCGAAATCAGCAGAGGTACCACCGAGTTGCCATATTCCTGCTGAGGCATCACCCACTGGGCCACCATGTAGAGGAACCATTTCTTGAACCACTTCTCCCATTGTGGTATCTGACAAGGCACACACTTCGCCAGCATCGCGATATGATCCGTCTTTCCATCCCATTTATCGTAGCAGTACACCAGGAAGTCACTGACAGGATCCATCCTGCGAATCATATTCGAGTGGACATAGCGTCGCACGTCCTTATCCTTCACATCGAGGTTCATCAGGCGCGCCTCGATGGTCATGCCGTTGATGACATTCTCATCGCATGGTGCCCAGTCTTGCACCCAAGTGTTGTTGGGGCGATACTCCGTATAGCCCATCACCTGATTATAGCGGAACACGTATCTGGTTTTCAGGTGTTCTATCAGCCTGCGCGTCTCAACGCTCACCATCTCGCCTTCATTCCTATGCCTGGGTTTCTCTTCAGAATAGACAGCGCTGAGAATCGCGCGGGCTTTCGATTCGTCGTATATCGGCTTGTAAACGTGATGGTTACGGATATGCACGAAGGCTTCTTCTTCAGGAAAGTTCATGTCATAGAGCTTACGGGCGAGCAAAGTCATATAAGCATCAAAGCGTTGCGACTCCACGATGTTTTCCGTCTCATCAAACGCCTCGTTGACAGCCTGTTTGTAGAGCAGCTCGTAGTCTTCGTAGAGGCGGTAGTCCATTTCGCGCTGCTCAGGCTCTGATTCGCCTTCAGCCTTTGCCACATCCCTGAATGTCTGAACCATAATTGGTGTCGCCTGCGGATGGTAATACGGCTGCGCATCGAGGGTCATGCGAAAGCAGCTTCTCGACTTAACCGTCTGTCGCTCAATGGGCTTTGGAAGCACACCGCTATAGGCACCGAATGCCACTTCGTAGGCGGCAGCACAGAAGGCATCCATCTCGGCTTCTGTCTGAGGCTTGGCTACGCCATCCTGCTGGACTACCGACACCAATATCTCCACACTCTTACCGTCAGCCCCAGTGAAGGCTGCGAAAGTCATGGGCAGAATCTTCGAAGCTTTTTTCACGACCCCGATCTCTTCAGGCTTCATCAGATTACCCACATGCAACCAAGTCAAGCTATTGAAGGCTGTAATTTCGAGGTTCCCATTTTCAGTCTTCACCATCTCCACCAAGGGATGGATCATAGCCATAGGAACACTTCCCTCGTAATGCCCCGTGTCGCCATAAAGGGAGATGTAATGCCGGAACTTGCCGATGTCCTCAGCCTTCGTGTCTGTCTTGATGCGTTGCAGAAACCACTCTATGGGCTTCACTGTCAGATGCCTGACGTTCTTCTTATCTGTTCTAACGATTGATAGTTTCATCATTACTACTGGTTTAAGATTTGTCCCAGGGGGTGGGACTGTTTGTCCCAAGGGGTGGGACAATGTGTCCCAGGGCCTGGGACAAATCACCACCTTCCTAATGGCTTGCTGACAGCAGCGATGCCCTGAGCCATCACCACCTTCTCTGCCTTCTGATGAAATCAGCACTTGCCATCCTCGATGGCTGCAAAGGTAATACTTTTTTAAGTAAAAACCAAGCTTTTTCGAAAGAATTATATTTCGCACCTACACTATACACTACTACATACACCACGCATCATGCTAATAATCAGGTATATAAACAATGATGTAGGAAGTGTAGGTAATTTCGGAAAATAAAAAAAATTCCCGAAACGACCAAGCATTTCGGGATTTTTAACATTAATAAGGTGTGGAGATTATCTAACGATGACCTTGAGCCATACTCGAGCTCGTTCACGTTCGGAAGAACTCAAGCAAGCTTGGTTCTTCGCTCACTTAATCACGACCTTTTTACCATTCCTGATGTAGAGGCCCTTGCCAGGCTTAGCGACGCGCTGGCCTTGGAGGGTGTACCACTCTTCACCTTTCACTTCTCCACTTTTCACTTCTTTAACGCCTGTCGTGCCGTCACCTTCTGAACCGATGCTCTTGAACTCGATGGGCAACTTGATCACCTCGGGCTCCTCAAAGATGAAGCTGTCCTCTGCACTACGGGTGGAAGAAACGGCTACCATCGAAGTCGGCAATACCAAATAACACTTGTTGTTACCGATGGTA
>ONKL01000053.1 GCA_900318395.1 uncultured Prevotella sp. | reverse complement strand
TATCTTCAAGGTGAGCGTGATCGGCAACGGCTGTGCCAAGCTGTACGATCCTGAGACCGACAAGACCATCTCTGCCAGCATCGGCACCATCAGCAAGACTGACAAGACGGGTGCTGCCGTGCAGAGCCTGAAGCTCCTGGCACAGGCTACTGGTGAGTACACTCGTGAGGAGCTGAACAAGGTGGCGAAGCTGGGCTGGACTGACAAGGCTGCTGCCGAGATCGCAGCTGCCAAGGCCGAGGCCATCGGCGGTGGGGCTAACTCGGGTGGAAGCTCTCAGGGTGGCAACGACTCGGGCGACGGGCCTACTAACGACAGCGGCGACGGACCTGTCAATCCTTAATCGAGGGCACGCTGGGGGGCGCTGGGGTCAGGCCCCAAAGTAAAGTCGCTCGCGACTGTACTTTGGCGCCAGACCCGGGGGCTGCGCCAGACCCGAGGCCTGCGGGTTACACTCAGTTGAAAAAATAAAGCAGTGAAAATCCGTGGAATCCGTGCCAAAAAATTCTTTAACCATTAAAATCTTAAAAGCGTATGACAAAGAAAGAAACCTTTAAATGGGTTGTGCAGATCATCGCATCAATAGCGTCTGCCATCCTCACCGCCCTTGGGGCTACGAGCTGCATGGGAATGTAGGGAAATGAAAAAATGAAAAAAGAAATCTCGCCCACAGTATTAGGCGAGATTTCTTTGTGATTATTCTACGGCGTTTCTAAGTATCTCGGAGAGCGTGGGATGGATGTGGATCATGTCGGCGAGTTCACTGACGGTGGTATGCTTGCACATGAGGACTGAGACTTCCTGGATGATGTCGGCAGCGTGGGCTCCGTAGGCGTGACAGCCGAGGATGAGACCTCCACCCTGCCCTTCCGAAGGTGGCGCGATAAACAGTTTCAGCAAGCCTTCTGTCTCTCCCATCGCAAGGGCCTTGCCGTTGGCTCGCCAGAAGGACTTCTTGCAAACATAGGCAACACCTTGTTCTTTCAACTGATCTTCCGTGGGTCCGACGCAGGCGGCTTCGGGAGATGTGAAAATGGCTGCTGGCATGATATTGAAATCTATCGCATCCGCCTTGCCGAGAATCTGGTTCACGATGCGGACTGCCTGCATCTCGGCTGCATGAGCCAGCATCTGCCTTCCGTTGACATCGCCGAGGGAGTAGATTTTGGAGGAAGGTGGAATGTGGAATGTGGAAGGTGGAAGGTGGAATGTGGAAGGTGGAATGAGGAAGGTGGTGGGATCGGCGGGGAGGGGGGCATTGGGGGAGAGAGTGAGGCCGAGGGCTTCGAGGTTCAGACCTTCTGTTCGCGGCTTGCGGCCTGTGGCCATCAGGATGATGTCGGCCTCTATGCTCTGTGTATTCCCTTTCTTATCCTCGAAGAACACTTCACCATCGGCTATCTGCTTGACACCACATTGCATGTGGAACGTGATGCCCTCCTTCTCCATCTGCTTGCGCAGGCGTTTGGCGATGTCGCTGTCGAGGGCGGGCAGACACTCCTTCAGATATTCGATCACCGTCACCTCTGAGCCAAAGCGATGGAAGACGCTGGCGAACTCCATGCCGATGACACCTGCACCGATGATGGCAAGGCGCCTGGGGAGTGTGTCGAGCTGGAGCAGGCCTGTGGAATCGACCACACGGGGATCGTCAGTCCCGGGGATGGGGAGCCACTTCGTCTCGGAGCCTGTGGCGATGATGATATGGGGAGCGGTGTAGCCGTTGACCGTGCTGGCATCGACGAATGCTCCTTTCTCACGAACCAGTGTGATGTTGGGGTGCGAAAGGATGCCCTCGACTCCCTGGCGGAGCTGGGTCACTACCTGCGCCATGCGCTCACGGGCCTCAGCAAAGGTGGCTGAGTGGACATAGGTCTTCGTGGGGATACAGCCGACATTGAGACAGGTGCCTCCGACATCGGCGTCCTCGAAGATGACGACCTTCAGGCCTTGCTTGGCGGCATATTCAGCGGCGCGGTAACCGCCTGGCCCCGCGCCGATGATGATCAAATCTGCTTCTTTTGACATAAGAACTTATTTTAGATAAAAAGGACATAAGAACATAAATATTTATTATAGACAAAAGAACAAAAAAATAATTAGTCTTTTTCCATCTGTCTGTAGGTGACTACGGGATGCTTGGCGGCGAGGACGTCGTCGACACGGCCGATGGGGGTGTCGTGAGGAGCCGTCTTCACGAGATCGGGATCGGTCTTGGCCTCCTGGGCTATCTGGCGCATCACGGCGATGAAACCGTCGAGCGTCTCCTTCGACTCGTTCTCCGTGGGCTCAACCATCAGACTCTCGTGGAAGAGCAGCGGGAAGTAGATCGTCGGGGCATGATAGCCATAGTCGAGCAGGCGCTTGGCCACATCCATCGTGGTGACACCGGTGGACTTATCCTTCAGGCCGTCGAACACGAACTCATGACAGCAGAGGCCGTCGATGGGCAGTTCGTAGACATCCTTGAGCGACTCCTTGATGTAGTTGGCATTGAGCGTGGCAAGAGGACCCACCAGCTTCAGCTGCTCGCGACCCAGCGAGAGGATATAGGCATAGGCGCGCATCATCACCGCATAGTTGCCCTGATAAGGCGACACGAAGGGGAAGAACTCCTGCAGACCCTCGCGCACACCGACAGGACCACTGCCAGGACCGCCACCGCCATGAGGCGTGGAGAACGTCTTGTGAAGATTGATGTGCATCACGTCAAAGCCCATATCGCCCGGGCGGCAGGCACCGAGCATGGGGTTCAGATTGGCACCATCGTAATACATCAGACCACCGCAGTTGTGGATGAGACTCGCTATCGCGGGGATGCTCGTCTCGAAGAGGCCGAGCGTATTAGGATTGGTCATCATCATCGCTGCAATCTCGGCCCCCTGCTCAGCGACGATGCGCTGCAGATCCTCGACATCGACGGTACCGTCGGCCTTCGACTTCACCTCGATGATCTCGAGTCCGCAGACGGCTGCCGAAGCGGGGTTCGTGCCATGGGCAGAGTCGGGTACGATCACCTTCTTACGGGCCATGTCGCCACGCGAACGGTGATAGTTGTCGATCGTCATCAGTCCCGTCAGCTCACCATGGGCACCTGCATAGGGTTTGAAGGTGAAATGAGCCAGACCCGTGAGGGCACAGAGCGACTTCTCCAAAAGGACGACGAGGGCACGTGCACCAGTCACCGTGGGTTCGGGCTGCAGGGGGTGCAGGTTCTGGAACTGGGGCAGCGAGGCCATCTCCTCGTTGATCTTCGGATTGTACTTCATCGTACAGGAGCCGAGGGGATAGAAGCCCGTATCGACACCGAAGTTATTGTTGGAGAGGTTCGTATAGTGGCGCACCACCGTCAGCTCGTCGCACTCAGGCAGTGCTGCCTCTTCCTTGCGGCAGAGTTCCTGTGGTATCTCGTAATCGCCAAAGCTGTTTCTGGGCAGACTGTAGCCCTTGCGGCCTTGCTTCGAAAGTTCGAAGATCAGATTTCCATATAACTTGTTGTTCATATCGCTGCCATGTTTACAAGGTTATCGATTTCTTCCTTCGTACGCTTCTCGGTGACGGCGAAGAGGAAGCCTTCGTCGACGCGGACACCGCCCAGGATGCCTGCCTCGATGAATCGTTGGTAGAGGGTATCGGCATCACCGTCGTACTTCACATAGAACTCATTGAAGAAGGGTTTGTCGTAGACGAGTGAGAAGCGCCTGGTCTTCAGCAGTTCGTCGCAGAGATAATGGGCGCCAGCGTATGAGAGCTGGGCTGCCTCCTTCAGACCCTGCCTGCCCATCAGCGACATATAAATCGTGACGAAGAGGGCCATCAGGCTCTGATTACTACAGATATTCGACGTGGCCTTCTGGCGGCGGATATGCTGCTCACGGGCCTGAAGAGTGAGCACGAAGGCGCGCTGGTCGCGATTATCCTTCGTCATGCCGACGATGCGGCCTGGCATCTTGCGGATGAGTTTCTCGGTGCAGCACATATAGCCCACGTAAGGACCACCCCACTGCATGGGGATGCCCAGACTCTGACCGTCGCCCACAGCGATGTCTGCGCCCCACTCGCCTGGTGTCTTCAGCACCGCGAGATCGGCTGCCACACTGTCGATGACGAAGAGTGACTTCTGTTCGTGACAAGCCGCAGCGAAGCCCGTGAAGTCCTCGACGATACCATAGAGATTGGGCTGCTGCACGATGACACCAGCCACACCGCCCTCAGCAAGGCGGGCCTTCACATCGTCGAGACTCGTCGTGCCATCCCTGACGGGCAGCACCTCGAGAGTGATGTCCTGATGGAGGGCATAGGTCTTGAGCACCTCGAAGGTGTTGGGATTCAGACAGCCCGACACCAGCACCTTGCGCTGCTTCTTACCGGCAGCGACAGCCATCATCATCGCCTCTGCGCAGGCGGTCGTACCGTCGTACATCGAGGCATTGGAGATGTCCATACCCGTGAGTTCGGCCATCATACTCTGATATTCGAAGATATAGTGGAGCGTGCCCTGTGAGATCTCTGCCTGATAGGGGGTATAGGAGGTGAGGAACTCTGAGCGCTGCAGCAGGCTGGGAACGACCGAAGGGGTATAGTGGTCGTAGACGCCCATGCCTGCAAAGCAGGTGAGCTGTTTGTTCTCGGAACCGAGTTTCTCGAAGATCTGTCGCACCTCCATCTCGCTGCACGACCAAGGCAACTCGTAGTCGCCCTGGAAGCGGATACCGTCGGGTATCTGGGCATAGAGCTCGTCGAGTCCCTTCACGCCCACCTTCGCCAGCATCGCATTCAGATCGTCATCCGTATGGGGAAAATACTTGAAATCCATTGTTATTCTATGTCTTGGCATCTATTCTTGGCGTGCCTAATAATTATTTCGCACAGAAAGCTTCGTAAGCCTTGGCGTCCATGAGATTATCGAGGGCGGAGGTGTCACTGAGCTCTACTTTGATAATCCAGTTCTCAAAGGCATCCTCATTGATAAGCTCGGGCTGATCGTTGAGAGCCTCGTTGACTTCGATGACAGTACCACTCACGGGTGAGATCAGATCAGAGGCAGCCTTCGTGCTCTCTACGGCACCGAACTCCTCGCCTGCCTCCACTTCGTCGTCGACATCAGGCATATCCACATACACCACCGTACCCAGTGCGTTCTGTGCATAGTCGGTGATACCTACGAAACCTACGTTTCCTTCTACTCTTACAAATTCGTGTGACTCTGAGTAGTAGAGTCCTTCAATTACTTTTGCCATAATTTTTATTTTGTTATTTTTTATAATTTTTGTTATAGAACTGTTTCTTGACGACTTTGCCGGGGAAGACCTTCTTGCGAATCTGGATCTGTACCTCGGTGTCGAGTTTGGCATACTGCGCATCGATGAGCGCCATGCAGACACTCTTGTCCGTCGACAGCGTGCGATAGCCAGTGGTGACCTCTCCGATAGGTTCGCCTTCCATATTCAGCACCTCATAGCCGTGACGGGGAATCGCCTTGTCAGCGAGTTCGATACCCACCAGTTTCCTGGCAGGTCCCTCTGCCTTCTGCTTGGCGAGAGCCTCCTTGCCGATGAACTCCGCCTTATCGAGTTTGACGAACATGCCGAGACCCGCCATAATGGGGGTGATATCCTCAGAGAGTTCATCGCCGTAGAGGGGCAGTCCCACCTCGAAGCGCAGGGTGTCGCGGCATCCCAGTCCGCATGCCTGCACTCCAGCAGCAATCAGCTTGTCCCAGCAGTCGTTGATATATTCGTGAGAGGCATAGATCTCGAAGCCGTCCTCGCCTGTGTAGCCTGTGCGGGAGATGATGATTTCTTGTGGAATGTCGAATGTGGAATGTGGAATGAGGATAGTTTTGCAGGTGTAGAAAGTCAGCTCTTTGCAGGGCAGGTCCAATACCGTCTCGACGATATGTTCTGACTCTGGTCCCTGAACGGCTATCTGTCCGTAGTAGTCGGAGCGGTTCTGCAGATCGATGTCGAAGCCCTCGGCATGCTGCTGCATCCAGGCCCAGTCCTTATCGATGTTCGCCGCATTGATCACGAGGAAGAAATCGTTCTCGCCCATCTTATACACCAGCAGATCGTCGACGGTTCCACCGTTTTCGTAGCACATCATGCCGTAGAATATCTTCCCCACAGGGGCACCAGCCACATCGTTGGTGAAGATATGCTGCACGTAACGCTCGGCATCGGGACCCTTCACCGTGACTTCACCCATGTGAGAGACATCGAACAATCCGACATGCTCACGGACAGCCATGTGCTCGGGGGCGATGCCTGCATACTGGTAGAGCAGCGGCATGTCGAAGCCACCGAACTCGACCATCGTAGCACCCAGCGCCAAGTGCTTGTCGTACAAGCACGTGCGCTTTGCTTTCTTTTCTAATTCCTGTTTAATTCCCATAGATTGATTATAATAAATTGATGAATTCTTCTTTCAGATAAGTCGCCTCGATGGCTTCAATCCCCGCCACCTCACTGGCTGTGAGCATTCGCTCACCCTCGCACAGCGTCTCGCGGATGAGGGCTTTCAGCGCCTCCACGCTGTCGAGTGTCGTATAGTCCTTCAGCAGTGTGATGCGCTGTCGCACGCTCTCAATGCCCTTCTTCGCGAGTTTCTCCTTGCTGGGCGTGATGGCGTTGAGCATGTGATCCATATTCGTATCGAAGAGCATGGTGCTGTGAACGATGCAGCGGCCCTCAAGATGATAGCAGGCCGTGCCGCACACCTTCCTGTCGCCTATCATGATGTCGTTATGGCTGGTACCCGTAGCGGCGATGCCCAGTTTGCGCAGCACCAGCAGCACCATATTCACAAAGCGGTTGAAGGCGAAGTTGACGTTCTCCTCGGAAGTGACGAACGACAGCATCAGATTGTCCATATCGGCATAGACGCAGCCTCCCCCACTCTTCCTTCGGTAGAGACTGATGCCGTGCTCACGGCAATAAGCCACGTTCACCTCGTTCTCGAGCACCTGATTCCGCCCGAAGATGACACTCGGCTCCACCTGCCACATGAAGAACGCATCGGGCTCGTCGGTATGGCGCGCCACGAACTCCTCCATCGCCAGATAGAACGAGAGGCGACGGGGCTCCTGGAAGGGTAATGCGACATATTTCATGTTTTAGGATACAGCAAGCTGAAACTTTTCTGCAAATTTATATAGTTTTTATGTAACTACCAAATCATTTAGCTTTTATTTTGGTTTTTAAAACGATTATTTGTATCTTTGCCGCATGGAACAGACAAATCAATACATCAAGCAGTTCCCCGAATTGATGAAGGGGAAGAAAATCCTATACGTACACGGCTTCGGATCATCGGGACAGAGCGGTACGGTGACACGCATCCGTGAGGTGCTGCCACAGGCAGAAGTGATAGCTCCCGACCTGCCCATAGAGCCTCAGGAAGCTCTCCAGCTGCTGAAGGACACCTGTGAGCGGGAAAAGCCCGATCTCATTATCGGCACCTCGATGGGCGGCATGTATGCAGAGATGCTCTACGGCTACGACCGCATCCTCGTAAACCCCGCGCTGGAGATGGGAGAGACGATGAAGGAGCACGGTATGATCGGCGCGCAGCACTTCTCGAACCCCAGAGCTGACGGCCAGCAGGACTTTATGGTGACAAAAACGCTGGTGAAGGCCTATAAGGAGGCGACACAGCTCTGCTTCGGCGGTGTGAACGACGAGGAACAGAGGCGCGTATTCGGTCTCTTCGGCGATGAGGACACAACGGTGAACACCTACGACCTCTTTCATGAACACTACACGCAGGCCATCAGATTCCACGGGGAGCACCGCATGAACGACAAGAGTTTCATGCACGCCGTCGTCCCCGTGATCCGCTGGATCGACGATCGTCAGGAAGGGCGCGAGCGCCCCATCATCTATATCGGTATCGACACGCTGAAGGACAACTGGGACAAACCGCTGAGTTCAGTGCAGAAGACCATCCGCAGGCTGCTGGAGAACTACCAGCTCTACTTTGCGGCAGAGGCACCTCAGGAGGCAGACTACTACGAGGAGACCGTGAAGTGGCTGGAGCTGTATGTGAACGTGCCTGCCTGGGGACACACCGTGTTTACCAACCAGCGCGAACTGCTATACGGCGACTACTTCATCGGCAGAGAGACCGACTGGAAAGGAATGGCCACACACATCGACTTCGGCAGCGACACCTTCAAGACGTGGGATGAAGTAGCAACCTATTTCGAAAGACTGGGCGGACAATGAAGGTAGCAGTCGTAGGCGGAGGAGCCGCAGGATTCTTTCTGGCACTCACGGTAAAGGCGCAGCGGCCTAAGGCTGAGGTGACCATCCTGGAGCGCGGCAAGCGCGTGCTGAGGAAGGTAGCCGTCAGCGGTGGCGGGCGCTGTAACTGTACGAACACCTTCGAGGACGTCAGGGACCTGCAACAAGTCTATCCACGCGGGCATCGACTCTTGAAGCGCCTGATGAAAGGCTTCTCGCAGCGCGATGCCTACAACTGGTTTGAGCAGCACGGGGTAAGACTGACCATACAGGAGGATCATTGTGTATTCCCAGCCTCGCAAGACTCCGCCACCATCATCAACTGCTTCCTCGCAGAAGCCCGAAGACTCGGCGTCAGGATACAGACAGAGACAGCCATCAGGAATATGGACGACCTGAAGGACTACGACTGCGTGGCCTTGACGATGGGAGGAGCGACGGAAGCGAGCCTTGCCTGGCTGAAGGCACTGGGGCATGAGATACAGAAACCCGTGCCCTCGCTGTTTACCTTTGAGACTGGCGACGAGCAGCTGCACGCCCTGATGGGAACGGTGGTGGAAGGGGCGCAGGTGATGATACCCGGTACGAAACTGAAGGCAGAGGGAGCACTGCTGGTGACCCACTGGGGCATGAGCGGACCTGCCATCCTCAGACTATCGAGCTATGCAGCCCGCTATCTGGCAGAGCTGGACTACAAAGCCCCACTGGCCGTGAACTGGACGGGGCTGCACGACAGCGAAGCACTGGAGGCGCTGACGGAGATGACACAGAAGTTCCCACAGAAGCAACTGCTGACGATAGCCCCCTGCGGACTGACGACAAGGCTTTGGGGCTATCTGGCCACACGATGCCTGGGGCAGCGCGCTGAGGGGCGCTGGGGATCGCTGAACAAGAAGGAGATGAACCGCCTGGCAAACGTGCTCAGCGGCGGTGACCTCTACGACATTCGCGGCAGGGCTCCCTTCAAGGAGGAGTTCGTCACCTGTGGCGGCATCAGCCTCGAGAGTGTGAACCCCACAACATTAGAGAGCAGGCATGTGCCCGCTCTCTATTTCGCCGGTGAACTGCTCGACATTGACGGCGTCACCGGAGGTTTTAACTTTCAAGCAGCCTGGACCACGGCCTTCACCGCTGCCCAGGCTATATGCAAGATTTAGAGTTTTCCGTCTGAACCCAGTACGTTCACAATCTTGTGGATGTACATCTTCTTCATGTTCTCACGTGCGGGCTTCAGATACTGACGAGGATCGAAGTGATCAGGATGCTCTGCCAGATACTGGCGGATGGCAGCTGTCATAGCCAGACGAGAGTCTGAGTCGATGTTGATCTTGCAGACAGCGCTCTTAGAAGCCAGGCGGAGCTGCTCCTCGGGAATACCTACTGCGTCGGGCAGGTTACCACCGAACTTGTTGATCGTGTCAACCTCTTCCTGAGGAACAGAAGAAGAACCGTGGAGCACGATGGGGAATCCAGGCAGCTTCTTCTCGATCTCAGCCAGCACGTCGAATGCGAGTGGAGGAGGAACGAGCTTGCCAGTCTTCGGATCGCGTGTGCACTGCTCGGGCTTGAACTTGTAAGCACCGTGAGAAGTACCGATAGAGATAGCCAGAGAGTCGCAGCCTGTGCGGGTAGCGAAGTCAATAACCTCCTCAGGCTTGGTGTAGTGGCTAACCTCAGAAGCCACCTCATCCTCAACACCAGCGAGCACACCGAGCTCACACTCTACAGTCACATCGTACTTGTGAGCATACTCTACAACCTGACGAGAGATCTTGATATTCTCCTCGTAAGGCAGTGAGCTACCGTCGTACATCACTGAAGAGAAGCCCATGTCGATACAATCCTTGCAGAGCTCGAAGCTGTCACCATGATCGAGGTGCAGTACAATCTGAGGATTGGGGCAGCCCAGCTCCTTGGCATAAGCCACAGCACCCTCAGCCATGTAGCGGAGGATCGTAGCGTTAGCATAGTTACGAGCACCCTTTGAAACCTGCATGATAACAGGTGACTTGGTTTCAACAGCAGCCTGAACGATGGCCTGCATCTGCTCCATTGTGTTGAAGTTGAAAGCGGGAATAGCGTAGCCACCGGCTACAGCCTTCTTGAACATCTCGCGAGTGTTTACGAGACCTAAATCTTTGTAGTTTACCATATTACTATACGTTTTAAAATGAGTAATAATCTAATTAACGCCTGCAAAGGTATAAAAAAAGCATGAAAGCGGTGCACCTCACACCGCTTTTAACGTTTTTTATGCTAACGTATGCTGGTCGAAGAATATCTGCACTTCGTCCTTATAGTTATCGGAGATGGGCAGGAACGTATCACCGAAGACGATGCGGAAGCGGTCGATGGCCTCTACCTCGGGCATGTGGACGATGTAGGAACGGTGGATGCGCAGGAACTCGGGCTTGGGCAGATACTCATCGAGACGCTTCATCGCCATCAGCGAGTGCACCTTCACGCCGTCCTTCATCACGAAGCGCACATAATCCTTGAAGCCCTCGATATAGAGAAGGTCGTCGAGACGGATACGCACCAGCTTGTAGTCGCTTTTGACGAACATATAGCGATCGCGGAGGCAGGCAGCCTGGCGCATCTGCACGTTGAAATAGTCGAGTGCTTTCTCGCAAGCCGCAAGGAAGCTCTGGTAGGAGATGGGCTTCAACAGATACTCGAGGGCATTCACCTTATAGCTCTCAACAGCATACTGCGAGAAGGCGGTGGTGAAGATGATACGGGTATCCTTATTCACGATCTTGGCGAACTCGACGCCAGAGAGATCAGGCATCTGGATATCGAGGAACAGAAGGAGCACAGGATCGTCGCGCAGATCCTTCATCGCTGTTATGGCACTGTTGTAGACACCTTTCAGCTTTAGGTACGAAATACGTTTCACGTAGCTCTCGAGCAGCCCCGCTGCCAGAGGCTCATCATCGATGATGGCACATGTAATGGTCATAACTTGATTTTTATGATGGATGAATAAACGGTTCCGTCGTCAGAGACGTTCTGATTCCACTCATACCGGGCGTAATAAGCCAGATCGAGGCGGCGCTGCACCTGCTCGAGCCCGATACCGTGCCCGCTGCGGTCATCTTCTGTCTTCGGATAATTAGAGTTCTCAATATTGACACAGAGCTCCTTGTCGTGCTGCGTCAGGACGATATGGATGAAACTGGGTGCCGTCGGACTGATGCCATGCTTGAAAGCATTCTCGATCAGCGAGATAAACACCAGGGGAGCCACGCGGATTTCGGGATTCTGCATATCGCACACGAAAGACACATCGACCGTCTGGGGCAGACGTATCTTCATCAGGTTGATATAGTTCTCGAGGAACTGCACCTCATCCTTCAGGGGCACCTCCGACGACTGGTTGTCGTAGAGCATGTGGCGCAGCAGCTTCGAGAGTTGCTCGATGGCACTCTGAGCGCGCTCTGAGTCAATGGCCGTGAGGGCATAGATGTTATTAAGCGTGTTCAGCAGGAAGTGCGGATTAATCTGCGAACGGAGGTTGTTGAGCTCAGCCTTCACACGGGCAGCCTCAGCAGCCTTCAGGGCTGTATCTGCCCACAGCCAGCGTTGCGCCAGTGCGATACAGGTAGCTGCAGTGGCGAAGATGCAGAAGTTGGCACAATCACGCACGAAGAAAAGGAAGTCGTCGAGCGTATCGGGTATACGGTAGCGCATCACGACAGGATGGAACAAGTCGCGCGTATAGTCCATCCAGTAATGCAGGAAGATGGCAAAGCTGACGATCATCACGAAATTGATCACCGTGTAATAGCGATGTTTGCCCGACACGAAGTACTTCGGTGTCAGCCATTTGTAATTCGCGTAGAACACCACCATCAGCAGCAGCGACGACATACAGTTCATCAGATACTGGAGCATCGGCATGCCCGTTCCCCTCATGTACTGCATGGGCGACAGGAACATGAACAACCAGAATACGATGTGCAAGAATATCTTTAACCTTCTGTCAAGCATAACCTTTCACTTTTCACTATTCACTTTTCACTTTTCACTATTCACTATTCACTATTCACTATTCACTATTCACTATTCATGCCTTATAGCTTCGATGGGATCCATATTCGCTGCCTTCTGCGCGGGGATATAACCAAAGAGCACGCCGATACACACACAGACGAGGAACGACACGTAGATGCTCCAAGCAGGCACACTCGAGGGCATGCCGAAAGAAGACACAAACGCACTCGCCCCTACGCCCACAAGGACGCCTATCAAACCTCCCGTGACGGATATCAATACCGACTCGATGAGGAACTGCAGCGAAATGACAGGTCCTGTGGCACCTACGGCCATGCGGAGACCAATCTCCTTCGTGCGCTCCGTCACACTCACCAGCATGATGTTCATGATGCCGATACCCGCCACGAGCAGCGAGAAGGCAGCAGCCACCACGAGGATAATCGTCACCGTGTCCATCGTCGACGACATCGTTTCCATCATCTCGGCCTGCGAACGGATGGTAAAGTCGTCGTCGGCCTCATCTTTCAGCTTATGGTTGCTGCGCAGGATCTGCGTCAGCTCCTCGATGGCAGCGTCAGAGAGTTCCTCGGTCACCGCCGAGCAGACGATACTCGAGAAATAGGTCTGGGCAGCGATACGCTTCATCACCGTCGTATAGGGCGCGATGATCACATTGTCCTGATCCATACCCCACGAGTTATAGCCCTTCGACTTCAGCACACCCACGATGCGCATAGGTATCGACTTGAAGCGGATGGTCTTACCGATACAGTCGGCACCCTCGCCGAAGAGCTCCTTCACGATGGTGGCACCCACCACGCACACCTTGGCGGCTTTCTTGATGTCCTCCTCTGTGAAGCACTCGCCCTCCTCTATCGTCCACAGACGGATATCGAGATAGTCGATCGACTCGCCATACATCGAGGCATTGGTGTTCTTACTGCCGTAGATAGCCTGTCCGCTGGCCGTCACCTCTGGCGACACCTTCGTGACAAACCGCTTCTCGCGCACGATGCGCTCATAGTCGGCCATCTTCAGTGTCTGCATCGCCGACGGATCCTGGCGCACGCCGCCTCGCATATCGGCACCCGGGCGAATCGTCAGCAGATTGGTACCCATCGTGGAGAGTTCCTTACGGATGCTCTCCTTCGAGCCCTGACCGATCGACATCATGATGATCACCGCCGCCACTCCGATGATGATACCCAGCATCGAGAGAAACGAGCGCATCTTATTATTCGCCACCGCCCGCA
This sequence comes from uncultured Prevotella sp., assembly GCA_900318395.1. Taxonomy (GTDB): domain Bacteria; phylum Bacteroidota; class Bacteroidia; order Bacteroidales; family Bacteroidaceae; genus Prevotella. The sequence continues at coordinate 10,124 of ONKL01000053.1, read as the reverse complement.
GACTTACTTTGAAAAGATTTAGAATGTTCATTTTTCCCCAAATTAATCATCCTGTGGAACAGGCAGCTGGGCGAGCGCCTCAGCAGCCGACTTGATATTCGTATTCACCGTATCCTCACGGATCTTACCGTCGCGCAAGTTGATGTTGCGGCTGGCATACTCGGCAATCTCAGGATTGTGTGTCACGAAGATAATCGTGTGGCCCTGCTTGTAGAGCTCCTGAAACAGCACCAGCATCTCGAACGAAGTACGCGTATCGAGGTTACCCGTTGCCTCATCGGCCAGCAGCACGGCAGGATCATTCACCAGCGCACGGGCAATGGCCACACGCTGCATCTGACCTCCCGACATCTGGTTCGACTTGTGATACAAACGATCGCCCAGTCCTACGGCCTGCAGCGCCTTGATGGCTTTCTCCTTACGCTGGGCAGCCGAGTACTCCGAATTATACATCAGCGGCAGTTCCACATTCTCCACAGCCGTCGTCTTAGCCAGGAGGTTGTAGTTCTGGAACACGAAGCCTATCTTACGGTTACGCAGATGGGCCCGCTTCGTCTTCGACATCGTGCGCACAGAGATGCCGTCGAGGAAATACTCGCCCGAGGTGGGGGTGTCGAGACAGCCTAACTGGTTCAGCAGCGTCGACTTGCCTGAACCCGAAGTGCCCTGGATGGTGACGAACTCGCCCTCGTAGATCTTGAACGAGACGCCGCGCAGAGCCTTCACCGTCTCAGAGCCCACCTGGAAGTAGCGCTTCACATTCTGCAGCTCGATGACGACTTTTCTATTGTCTTCAGCCATAGTCCTTACTGTCTTGGGGGAGCCGCGTTGCCGCCGCTCTTGTTGTTACTGCTGTTGGCGTTCCTGTTTCTTGGACGCGGCATGAAGGGATTACCGCCCTGCTGCGCCTGCTCAGGCATGCCGCCGCCCGAGATATTGAAGTCGGCAAGCACCTCAGTACCAGCAGCGATGCCACCCGTGATCTCCGTCATCACACCGTTAGAGGTACCCACCTCCACCTTGTGAGCCTTGAACACGGTTCCTTCCTTCGTCCAGAGCTTATGGTCGCCCTCGCAGTCGTCGATGGTCTCACCCTTCTGCAGGAGCGCATCGTTAGGATGGAATCGCAGCGCCTTAGCAGGCACGGCGAGGATATTGTCCTTCTCGAAGGTGAAGATCGTCACGTTGGCCGTCAGTCCTGGCTTCAGCTTCAGGTCGTTGTTAGGAGCCGAGATCACCACCTCGTAGGTCACCACATTGCTCTCCGTCTTGGCATCCTGGCGCACCTGAGTCACGCGTCCCTCAAACTTGTCATCGGGGAAGGCATCCACCGTGAAGCTCACGCGCTGCCCCTCCTTCACGCCGCCGATGTCAGCCTCGTCGATATCAGCTATCACGCGCATGTCCGTCAGATCCTGCGCAATCACGAAGAGCTCCGGGGTATTAAACGAGGCGGCCACCGTCTGTCCCTCCTCCACAGCCTTCGAGAGGATCACGCCGTCGATGGGCGAGGTAATCGTGGCATAGCCCAGATTCGTCTGCGCCTTCTGCACACTCTCGCGCGAGGTGTTCACCTGCTGCCTGGCCTTCTGGTATGACAGCTGGGCACTCTCAAACTCGTCGGCACTCACGAGTCCCTTGTCGTAGAGCGTCTTATACCTATTATAATTTGCCTGCTCGTAGGCAGCCGTACTCTCAGCACTCGCGAGATTAGCCTTCGCCGTGTTCAACTCACTGATCAGGTTCGTGCGATCCAACTCAGCAATCACCTGCCCCTTCTTCACGATCGAGTTGTAGTCCACGTAGAGGCGGCTCACGATACCCGAGACCTGCGTACCCACCGTCACCGACGTCACAGGCTCGATGGTGCCTGTAGCCGTGATACTCGTGTGGATACTGGTATTCTCCACCTTGGCAGTTTCAAACGAAATCGTCTCCTCCTTCTTTCCGCCCCTCATGAGCATCCATGCAATGATGATCACAACCACCACTCCAATGCCAATCCAACCTTTCTTTCCAATCTTCTTCATATTTCTATTGTTTATTGTTTACAGTAAACAGATCCGCCTAGCGGATCTCCCCATTCTGATAGAACTGCAGCATCTGCTGATTGAAGATCGACAGATACTTCGACTGCAACTGGTTCTGCTGCGCCGAGAGCAAGTTGTCCTTACCCGTCATCAGCTCCACGATGTTCTTCAGTCCCAGACGGAACTGCTCCGACAACAGGTTATAGCTCTCCTGGGCACTCTCCACACTGCTCTTCGCAGCCTGATACTTCTGCTGGTTAGTCCAGGCGTTCAGCCAATACTTCTGAAGATTAGAGTAGAGCGTCTTCTGCTTGTCCTGCAGGTCGAGCTTCGCCTCCAGCTCCTTAATCTTGGCCTTGTTCACCGAGGTCTTCGTCGTACGTCCGTCGTAGATAGGCATCGTAACTCCGAGTCCCAGCTGCGAGTTCACGTTGCTCTTGAACTGGTCTCCCCAGCCACTGCCGTTCAGCGAGTTCGTCGAAGTGGTGACACCTCCCGTCAGACTCACGCTCGGCATCCATCCCGACTTGGCGATGGCCACGCTCACGCCGCTGCTCTTGATGGCCAGCTGCGAGCGCTCTATCTCCGGGCGACTCAGCAGCGCCTGCTCATACACCGTCTGCAGCTCAGGGATGGTAGCCATGATCACCTCATCATTGATCTCGGGGATAACCACGTCGAATCCCTCCTCGTCGGTAATCTCCAGCAACTGCTTCAGCTGCAATTTATTGTTCATCAGTTCACTCTTGGCCTCCACGATGGCATACTCATCGTTGGCACGCTGCGCAGAGAGCTGGGCGAGGTCAGCCTTCGACATCTTGCCCACCTCCAGCATCTCCTTACCGCGCTCCTCGTTCTTCATGCTTGTCTCCAGCATCTGCTCGTTCACCTTCACGCTCTCGTCGAGGTAGAGTATCTGAGTAAAGATCTGTGCGATTTTCTCTTGGATGGAGTTGGCAGTCTCCTGGGCTTGGAGTTCTGCCTGCTCCTCCGAGAGACGGTTAAGTTTTATGTTGTTAAAGTTCTTGTTACCATTCCACACGGTCCATCTCCCATTCAGTGAATAAGAGCCGTTATACGAGGTCTTGTCGACCTTCGTGTCCACCGTTCCGTTAGTCACATACGCCATGCCCGACGACTTCCAAGGCTGGTAGCCCAGGTTCTGGTTCGTCGAAGCCGTCAGCGTCGGCAGCAGTGCAGCCTTGGCACCTTTCAGATCCTCCGTAGCACTCTCCTTTTGCAGTTTCGACTTCTGCAGCGTGATGTTATTCTCCATCGCATAGTCGATACACTGCTGCAGGGTCCATTGCTTCTGCCCATACGCCGTCGAGAGCGTCAGTAGCATCAATCCTATCAATAATATTCCTTTTTTCATAAATCTAAATTTTCCCATTAGCTTTTTAATTTTCATCTGCAAAGTTACGCTTTTTACCGATAACCGCCAAATAAATTCAACGAAAAAGCACCTTAAAAAAACTAAACAGTGCTTTTTCTTAAACAAAGGGTCAGATTTCTTCGACAAACGCCTTCGTGTGTTAAACCTGTTAACACTTCCCAAAAACGTGCATGTCTTTATGGAGGAATCTTCGTAAAATTGATTACCTTTGCAGCAGAAAAAAACCAAAGGATTATGAAACATTGCTTACACCTTATTATTATAATCATCGCATGGTCGCTGACAGGCTGTGGAGGAGACAACAGCGTCAGACAAATTCCCCATCTGGGTGATACGCCCTATCAGCAGGACTCCGTGCTGGTGACATACGCCACTAATCCCAAGCGGGCACTCACCCTGCTCGACTCGGCATTGCTCTTGGGCAACATCAGCGACTACCGCAGCCAGTTCATACGCGCCAGGATTTACAGCAAGTCGCTCGTGGAGCAACAGCAGGACTCTGCCATCCTCATCTGCAAGTCGCTGCTCAGCCACGACTCCGTGCGCAATAACGCTACGGAGCAGATGAACATCTACGACATGCTCATTAACACCAGCCGTATCAAGTACGACCTCGAAGCCTATCTGCAATGGGCCACAAAGAAGGCGGCACTCTGTCAGCAGCAAGGCGAAGAGAACGAGCGCTGGCGCACGGAGGCTGATATAGGATTGGTGATGACTCAACTTGGGCAGATTGATGAAGGGTTGGCAAAACTCGACGACGCCATCAGTCACCTCGATGCTCCTGGCAGCATCGACCGCATGGATGCCTTCATCGTCGCCGTCAAGCGTAAAATCAATGCCCTCAACGACCTGCATCGCTTTACCGACGTCATCCCGCTGGCACAGCGCACCCTAGACCGTCTCAGCCACTACGAGCAGCACGCCAAGGACTATGCCGAGGACAGCTACCGCCTGTCGTGGAGCGACAATCCCAGCGACCGCGACCGCTATCTCGACTTCAGCCGTTCACAGGCTTGGGGGTTCTTGGCGCAGGCCTATGCACATAGCGATTCACTCCAAAAAGCAAAAGAGTATCTGGCGCTTTTTGATAACAGCGGGTATGGCAAGACCTTCATGGGCCGACGTATGATTGCTCCTACGCAGGTGGCCTTGGGCATGTATGACGAAGCCCTGAGGACCTACGACGAGATAGAGCGCCGCATGGCTGGCGACACGCTCAACAAAGACTATGCCACCATTCTGCGCCATCGAGCGATAGCCGCCCGTGCCAAAGGCCACATCGCAGAAGCCCTCGACTTCCAGACGCGCTACGCCAATCTTTCCAAGATCGTCAGCGACAGCCTCCATGCAAGTGAGGCTCACGACTACGCCGCCCGCTATCATGCCCAGGAACAGCAACTGGAGATACAGGAAAAGGAGGCCGAGGCTGAGCGCTCCTACATCGTCAGTCTCGCTGTGGCCATCGTCGCCCTGCTGGCCATCGCCTTCGCCATCTATTTCTTCCGTCAGAAACGCATCGTCAGCGAGAAAAACCGCGCATTGGTACGCATGATCAACGGCACGCCTCCTGAGCCCGAGGAAGAGCCCGAGGAGGAAGAAGAGCCTGAGGATCAAAGTGAGGACAAAAACGAAAGCGCGGATTTGTTCCATGACATCGATACCGCCATTCGTAGCGAGCGACTTTTTAAGAATGTCAATCTGCAGCGCCAGGACATCTGCGACCGATTCGGCATCAGTCGTCACACTTTGAACAACCTGCTGGCAGAACACGCCGACGGGCTTTCCTTCCCGCAATATGTCAACAATATTCGCCTGGAAGAAGCACTCCGTCTGCTACGCCATGAGACCACGATGACCGTATCCGCTATCGCTACAGAAGTGGGATTTACCCCCGCCAACCTGCGCGAGCAGTTCAAGCGCAAATATGGTATGACACCTGTTGATTACCGTCAGAATCAGTAAAAAAACAGATTTCTTTTATATCATCAGGCACTCTCAAAATATACAAAAAACTTTCAAAAAATACAAAACTACCGTTTCTGATGCACGCATTTGGGACACCTACCAAATGCGTGCATGATATTTTATCGAATTAGTTGGTTTTTGTTTAATTTTGCAAACGAAAATCAGAAACCAAAATGGATAAGGAACTATTCAAAACCATCGACACCATCATCCGCAAGGAACGTCTTTACGCACAAGTTAATCTGATGCGTGAGGACATCATGAATCGTTTCGGCATTGGTCGCCATCGTCTGAACGACCAGCTTAACACTTTTGCCGACGGTATGTCCTTTCCCCAGTATATCAACTCCATCCGCATGGAGGTGGCCTACGACCTTCTGACCAACCGTCCTGAAATGTCCATCGCCGACGTAGCCAGCGAGGTAGGCTTCACCGCTCCCAATCTGCGCGAACAGTTTAAACGTTGCTATGGCATCACCCCCGCCGAATACCGCGCAGGCCTCATCCCTCCCGAAGATCCTGAAGAAGATGTTTGAATTTTTCATTATTCCTAAATCAAATGTACGCACCTCAGAGCCTCCAGGATATTCTCTTTTTAATGTTCTATAGCAGCATTGCCATGCTCGCCCTGATGGCAGGCATCTATCTTGGACTGAGACGCAGCAACGCCATCGCGCCATCCGTGAATCCCCCGAAGGCACTGCGCCAATGGACGGCGGCTTTCTTCGTCACGGCAGCAATGAGCCACGTGTGGTGGTTTGTACTCGGCACATATTGGCTGGCTGACGACAGACTGGTTCGGAATATCATCTGCATCATGCTCGACCACATCACGCTGGTGCCACTTGTGATGGCATTACTGGTGCGCATGTTGCAGGACTGCCAGCGCAAGATATGGCCCTGGGCTGCGACAGAAGTGATAGTCATTGGGGGCGCTGCATGGGGAATAGCCACCCATAACGAATTAGGTCTTGATCTGATGCACACCTGCCAAATAGGTATCATCATCATCTTCATCATCTATTTTGTATACATGTTGGTCAAGTACAACCGTTGGCTAAACGAAAACTATGCGGACCTCGACCACAAGGAAGTGTGGCAGAGCCTGCTGTTTGCTGTCGTCCTTTTCATCATCTATCAGATCTATGCGACGAACCCTGGCGATATGTCAAGAGAGTATCTGTCGCAGGTGAACACGCTGATCATCATCGTCTTCCTGCTCTGGCGCGTGGAAACACTGCAGGAACTGGAAGTCAAGGAGGAGGATGAGGAAAAAGAGACAACCTATGCCACTATCCCCACGAATATCTACACGAACATCGGCACCATGCTTCAGACACGATGCGAGGCTACGCAGCTCTATCTGCAGCACGACCTTTCATTGGCACAACTGGGCAAGGCCATAGGAACCAACCGCACCTACCTCAGCCTATACTTCGCCCAGCAAGGCATTACCTACAACGCCTATGTCAACCGCCTGCGCATCACTCACTTCGAGCAACTTTACCGCGAGAATGTGGAAGCACATCGCACGTTTACAGCCCAGCAGTTGGCCCTCAAGTGCGGGTTCAGGAGCTACAGCACCTTCGCCGCCGCCTTCAAACAGTTTAACGGCCAAACCGTCACCTCGTGGATGCGATGTCAGGCGCTCGACTCTCAGAATAACTAATAAATGTTTTAAATAATGAGTTTGCTTCATAATGTATCAAGGTAAGAAGATTGTTCAGGCACCCTACTTAAAGGCAGGTGACAAGGTAGCCCTTGTATCACCCGCCTACTGGGTGCCTCAGGAGGCCTTACAGATGGCAGCAGAGACCATCAGGAGCTGGGGCCTGCAGCCTGTGATAGGCCCTAACTCCAACAACTTAAACGTTAACGCCTACGCAGGGACAGCCGACGAGCGTGCTGCCGACATGCTCTGGGCACTCGAGGATGATAGTATTAAGGCCGTTGTCTGCTCGCGAGGCGGCTATGGCTCCATCCACCTGTTGAACCGCATCCCGAAAGAAAGCTTTCTGCAACACCCGAAATGGCTGATCGGTCATGGCGATATCACTATCCTGCTCTATGCCGTTGCAGGAGCTGGCCTGATGAGCATCCACGGGCCGATGGCCTTCCAGATTGCCAGCTGTCAGGAGCCTGCCACCAGCATCACCCGGAATATCCTTTTCGGCACCTTGCCGCAGTACAAGATCCCAGGTAATCCCTACAATCGTAGCGGGCATGCTGAAGGCATCCTCGTCGGCGGCAACCTCACCAGCCTTTGTGCCATTACAGGAACCCGCTTCAATCTCCCACCCAAGCAGGACATCATATTGTTTTTAGAAGAGGTGGAAGAGTCGCTGCACACTATAGACCGATTGTTCTACGCACTCACCCTGCAACCCAACTTTGACAAGGTGAAAGGCATCATCTTCGGCACGTTCAGCTCCATCAAGTACGATCTCCAGTATGGCAGCGTCGAGCAAATGCTCATTGCGCATCTTCAAGAATACGAGATACCCGTCTGCTGCGGCTTCCCTGTGGGCAGTAACAGTTGTATTCCACTGATCGAGGGGGCACCATGTTCACTCGACGTGACCACCGAGAGCGCCGTACTGACTTACAAGATGAAAGGCAACATAGAACCCCTTGAAGTAGAAATGACCAGCCCCAAGCTGATCAAGGAGAAAGAACTATAACACGATTATTCATGGACGAGAAAACAATCAAGATTGTCAACGAGGCAAGGTGGACTGACGGCCAAAAGGTATGGAACAGGCTGGAGGAGATCACCTTCAACCCCATGCAATGTCAGGAAGAGTTTGTCATGCGCCTGGTACGTGAGAATGCCAATACGGATTACGGACGTATTCACGGCTTTGATCATATCCGCAGTCTTGATGATTACCGTCGTTACGTCCCTCTGACAGCCTATGAGGACTACCGCCCCTACGTCGACCGCATAGCCAGTGGCAATAGAAACGTGCTGGCAGCCTACCTCACAGAGCATATTTCCACCTACGACGGATATAAGAGACTCCCCCTGTCACGATGGGGTAGACAGGCTTGTTACGACTACAGTTTCTCTCTGGGATTCTATTTAGCCGGCAATCAAGGCCTTCTGACAGACGGCATGACGCTCAACCTCGTCGACAACGACGTCGAGCAGCTGCCATCGGGTGTCAACATCGGCAATCTGGTCGGGCGCCTACTGACAAGACGTGATTTCGATTACGATCAGGTCTACGTCATCCCACTGGATGTCAACAAATCGTCTCAAGACACGAATATTCTCTATCTACAGGCACTCTACGCCCTGAGACAGAAAAAGATATCACTGGCCCTTTGTGAACATTACGACAACATGATCCGACTGTTGCGCCATATCGAGAAAAACTGGCCCAAGCTGGCTGAAGACATCGAACTGGGCAACAGCCATATCACCCCCGATCCTGAGCGAGCCAACACCATCCGTGAAATCATGGAGAACCACCATATAGGAACGCAGATAACAGAACAGCTCTGGCCTGGACTGCACTGTATCATGGTGTTCGACGTCGACCATCTCAGTGCCAGCTTTGAACTGCTGCGCACCTATTGCGGCAATAAGGTCCACTTCGTATTCACAGGTATCGGTTCGCCAGAAGGGACCTTCTCCACGACGCTGAACATCGACGACCCGCAGACGGTACTGATTCCCGACAGTGTCTTCTACGAATTCAAGCCCAAGGAATCTGCCAACTACGATCATCTACTGACCCTCGACCAGCTCGAGATCGGCCGCAGCTACGAAATGGTCGTATCAACACTTTCAGGTCTCTACCGCTACAAAACCCAGAAGACTGTTCTCGTCGTAGGCCGCCATCACGAAACACCCACTGTGATTGTCGATAAAGACTAAATCAGCACCTTACATCTTTTGTACCAAAAGTATTGTCTTAAAAACACACTTTCAGGTTCAAAGGTTCAAAGGTTCAAAATGCTAAATTTATCATTGATGGAATATTCAAAATGTATTTATATTATATATATATTATAATATATATATAATATAATATAAATATTATACTTTTTGTGAACCTTCTACAAACACGTTTTGAACCTTTGAACCTTTGAACCCCCTTACTAATAAGAGCCATTTATCTGTGTGACAAATGGCTCTTACTGAAAAATAAGATTCTCTTATTTTCTGAGAAGTGGGTTCGCTTCGCTACGGCTCGCCCAATTGTGTGTAGATCAGCTGCACCTCTGCGGGCGTGAACGTGCGACGCGTGAGGCCATGTAGATGGCGTAGCTGTGGATTGTACTCCAACCACTCCTTGAATTTCCTCCAGGCAGACATGGCTGATAACTGAGGGAAGTACTGCTGGGCAAGCTCTGAGCGCCCGAATGTTCTTGTAAGTTTTTCCATTATATGATTGTTTTTAATTAATATGTTCCAGGCTCGCATGCTTTTCTCAAAATCATCTGCAAAGGTACAAAAAATAATCGAGAAAAACGAAGAAAATCATACTAAATATTGCAACAATTTGCAATAACTTGCAAGAACTGGAAAAACCGAAAATAAATTTCGTACCTTCGCAGTGTCAAAAGGAATCAAAGGCAGTGCGCAGGCTGGAGATGAATCGAGACAAATTAACAAAATTATTTAACCATTAAAATTTTACAAACATGATTGAACTTTATCTTTCACAAAACAACAACAATTCGAGCGTGGGCTACGGCAAGTACTACCCTCGCGTGAGCTA
>ONKL01000070.1 GCA_900318395.1 uncultured Prevotella sp. | reverse complement strand
CCCCAGCGACAGCGCCGCCCTCAGTGTCCCCAGCGAGGCCAGCGTAGCCTGCTCAACGGCTATCGCCCTCGAATGGGATGCCGCCTTCAAGGGCATGAATGACCCTTCAGGCCGTGCCGTCAAGGGCGTCCATGAAATGGCATATTGACAATTACGGCTGCTTCTTGTATTCCATGGGAGTCAGGCCGGTGAGACGGCGAAAGTATTTTGCGAAAAACGAGGGATTGGCGAAATGCATCTCCTCAGCTATCTGCGCCGCAGGTTTATCCGTGTGGCGCAGTTCTATTTTTATGCGGGTGATGAGGGCACGGTCTATCCAGTCTTTGGCGGTGGTGCCGCTGGTTTGGCGGATAACAGTGCTGAGGTAACGCTCGGTAAGGCAAAGACGGTCGGCATAGTAGCCTATCTGATGGTGCTCTGCACAGTGTTGGCCTGCCAGTTGGATGAAACGATCGAAGATGGTTTGTTCGCGAGAACGTGAAACAGCCTGCATGTCTGACTGCTGACGGAAAAGATGGTCGTAGTGGTGCATCAGGGCGGCTACGAGCGACATGACGACGGGGCGATGATAGTCGCTGCTATGGACTACATGCCAGATGGTGTCGAGAATGTGGCGAGCTGTACTGATGTCAGTCTCGTTTGCCGGAAGTTGGAAGTCGCGTACCTGACCATTGAAGGCCGACGGCATCTGTCCTTGGGCAAAAGGCATGGGAAAGTTGGCGAAGAGGGCAAAGCCGAAGATGCGGAGGTCATCGGAAAGGCGGATGGGGTTGATGATGGTGCCAGGGCCGATATAGACCAGTGTGCCTGCTGTGACATGCCGCTCTTGCAGGTTGAAGTTGATATGGGCTTCTCCATTCAAGATGAGACCGAAGCGATGGTCATTGATGGTGAAAGGCGGCTTCTGGCGCATCAGCAGGCGAAACACGGTGTGGTCGCCGCGAACCATACCCAGTTCACTGTTAAAGAAGATACTCTCGCTGATCTGTGACAGATGGGGAGTAAGGATGTCACGCATGCGTGAGAGATCCATCAGTTGAGGCTGTTTGTTCATATCCTGTCCTTTTTGTTTGCAAAGATAATCATTTCCCGTGATATTTAGTTCTGTTTTTGCACAAATCGAACAAAAAGAACATTTTCTGGTTCTGAAAGATAACCTATTATCCGAAAACTCATCGTAACTTTGCAGCGTGATTAGAAATTCAACTGAGAGCAATATGAAGAAACTATTTTTGAGTTTGATGATACTGCCAATGATGGTGACTGCACAGACATTGGAAGAATGTCAGCAGGCAGCGGAAAGGAATTACCCGCTGATACGTCAGTATGGACTCATCGAGAAGACGACGGAGCTGACTGTGGCGAATATCCAGAAAGGATGGCTGCCGCAGGTGTCGGCATCGGCACAGGCTACGTATCAGAGTGATGTCGTTGCCTTTCCGGAGCAGATGCAGGCAGTCTATCAGCAGATGGGACTCAACATGAAAGGACTGACGAAGGATCAGTATCGTGTAGGCATTGATGTCAGCCAGACCATTTACGACGGTGGCGCCATCAGCAGCCAGAAAGCCGTCGCCCGTGAGCAGGGAAAAGTGCAGGCTGCCCAGAACGAAGTGAATATATATAATGTCCGCAAGCGCGTGAACGAGATGTATTTCTCTCTACTCATGCTCGACGAGCAGATACAGTTGAACCATGACTTACAGGAACTGTTCAACGGCAATGAACTGAAGCTGGCCTCGATGGTCAGGCGAGGTACGGCAGCAGAGAGCGATCTTCAGAATGTGAAGGCAGAGCGGCTGAACGTCGTGCAGCAAGCCACCAGTCTGGAGTCACAAAAACGGATGCTGCAGCGGATGCTCTCAACATTCTGCGGGATAGAGGTGACGCATGTCGAAAAACCGATCCTGTCTGTTACTGTTCCCCAGCAACAAACAGTTCTTCGTCCTGAGATGCGGCTTTTTGATGCTCAACTGAACCTCGCCAACGCTCAGGAGAAAGCCCTTAACTCAGCCATGATGCCAAAGCTGGGCCTTTTTGCGCAGGGGTTCTACGGCTATCCTGGCCTCAATATGTTTGAGGATATGATGCGGCGCGACTGGAGTCTCAACGGCATCATCGGAGCACGACTGACGTGGAACATCGGCGCCCTCTATACCCGCAAGAACGATAAAGCGAAACTTCAGCTGCAGCGCGACATGACGGAGTCGAATCGCGAGGTGTTCCTATTCAATAACAATTTGGAACAGATTCAGCAGAACGAGGACATCGCGCGCTTTCAGAAACTGATGGCTGACGATGAAGAGATCATCACACTTCGCTCGGCTGTGCGCAAGGCTGCCGAGTCGAAACTCTCGCACGGCATCATCGACGTAAACGATCTGGTACGTGAGATCAATGCCGAAAATGCAGCCCGCGTACAGCAGTCGATGCATGAAATCGAGATGCTGAAACAGATATATGACAACAAATTCACGACAAACAATTAAGGATATGCAAAAGATATACGTATTGGCAGGTGTGGCATTGATGATGGTAGCCTGCGGAGGAAACGAGAAAGCGTACGATGCCACGGGCACGTTTGAGGCTACGGAGACAACAGTGTATGCCGAGCAGAGCGGTGCACTCCTGACGTTCGGCGTCAATGAGGGCGACCATATTGAGGCTGGCAAGGAAGTGGGGCTTATCGATACCACGCAGACATGGCTGAAGATCCGGCAATTGGATGCCACCAAGGAGGTGTATCAGAGTCAGAAGCCTGATATGGAGCGCCAGATTGCTGCCACACGCCAACAACTATCAAAGGCGCAGCAGGACGAACAGCGCTATCGTGAGTTGGTTGCTGACGGTGCAGCACCGTCAAAGATGCTCGACGATGCCAGCAGTCAGGTGAAGGTATTGCAGAAACAGCTCGATGCGCAAATATCATCGCTGAGCACGAGCACCCGTTCACTTGACAAGCAGACAGTTGCAGCCAATGTTCAGATAGAGCAACTGCGTGATATGCTCCGCAAGTGCCACATCGTGACGCCCACCAAGGGCACTGTGCTCGAAAAGTATGTAGAGCGTGGCGAGTTTGTGACCATCGGCAAACCGCTCTTTAAGATAGCCGATACAGAACAGATGTTTATGCGCGCCTATGTCACCTCAGCCCAACTTCAGAACATCAGGATCGGACAGCATGTGAAGGTGTTTGCCGACTATGGCAATGGGCAAAAGAAGGCGTATGATGGAACGGTTAGTTGGATTTCGAGCCGCTCGGAGTTCACGCCCAAGACCATCTTGACTGACGATGAGCGTGCCGACTTGGTGTATGCCGTGAAGGTGGCCATCAAGAACGACGGATACGTAAAGATAGGAATGTACGGGGAGGTTGTGTTGAGTGAAGAGTGAAGAATCATGTATTCGATAGAGGTTAATCATGTAAGCAAGGGCTACGGCAAAGTGCGAGCACTCGATGACGTGTCGTTCTCTGTGGGCAAAGGTGAGGTATTTGGACTCATCGGCCCTGATGGAGCAGGCAAGACCACGATGTTTCGTATCCTCTGTTCACTGTTGTTGCCCGCAACTGGTTCGGCAACGGTAGACGGCTATGACGTGGTGAAGCAGATGCGCGAGGTTCGCTGCCGTGTAGGCTATATGCCTGGCAAGTTCTCGCTCTATCAGGATCTGACCATCGAGGAAAACCTGAAATTCTTTGCCACGCTCTTCGGTACCACCGTCGAGGAAGGCTACGATAGCATCAAGGCCATCTATTCTCAGATAGAGCGGTTTAAGGATCGCCGTGCTGGGGCTCTCTCGGGGGGTATGAAGCAGAAACTGGCGCTCAGTTGCGCGTTGGTACATCAGCCCAGCGTGCTCTTTCTCGATGAGCCCACTACGGGCGTGGATCCTGTGAGCCGCAAGGAACTGTGGGAGATGCTGCTGATGCTGAAGGAGCGGGGCATCACTATTGTGGCTTCTACACCGTATCTCGATGAGGTGCGTTGTTGTGAACGCGTGGCGTTCCTCGATCATGGAAAGATTCGTGGCGTTGATACCCCAGATGCGATCCTTGAACAGTTCAGGGACGTGTTTAATCCACCAGGTATCGAGCCAGTTGCCGCGGCACAGCAGCAGACGGAACCCGTGATAGAAGTAGAACATCTGGTGAAAGCCTTTGGCGATTTCCATGCGGTGGATGATATCTCGTTTTCAGTAAAGAGAGGTGAGATATTCGGTTTCCTGGGTGCCAATGGCGCAGGAAAGACGACAGCCATGCACATGCTGACAGGCTTGAATCAGCCTACTAGCGGAACAGGTAGGGTCGTGGGCTATGATATACGCACTGAACATGAGCAGATAAAGAAACATATCGGCTATATGTCGCAGAAGTTCTCGCTTTACGAGGATCTGACAGTTGCTGAGAATATCCGTCTGTTCGCTGGTATCTACGGTATGAAGCAAGAGGCTATCAACAAGAAGATGGATGAGTTGTTGCACCAGCTGAAGTTCGAAGAACATAAGGACGACCTGGTGGGATCGCTGCCACTCGGCTGGAAGCAGAAACTTGCGTTCTCCGTATCAATCTTCCATGAGCCTGGTGTGGTGTTTCTCGATGAACCCACGGGTGGTGTCGATCCTGCCACACGCCGACAGTTTTGGGAGTTGATCTATGAGGCAGCGCGTCGCGGTATCACCGTCTTTGTAACCACCCATTATATGGACGAGGCAGAATACTGTGACCGCATCTCGATTATGGTGGATGGCAAAATCAAGGCTATAGGTACGCTAGAAGCCTTGAAACAGGAGTTCAATCAACCTGATATGGACCATGTATTTACTTATTTGGCCCGTCAGGCTACAAGGTCGTCAGACTAATGTTCAATGAAATGAAGCAGTTCTTATCTTTCGTCATCAAGGAGGCCAAGCACATCCTACGCGACAAGCGTACGATGCTAATCCTGTTTGGCATGCCTGTTGTGCTGATGTTCATCTTTGGTTTCGCTATTACTACCGACGTCAAGAACGTTCGGACTGTGGTGGTTACTTCGCAGATGGATCATCTCACGCAGCAGGCCGTTGAACGTCTTGCTGTCTCAGAGTATTTTATCATCACGAAAACCGTCAGCACCCCAAGCGAGGCAGAATATCTGATACGCAGTCAGAAGGCGGATATGGCTGTGGTATTCGCCAACGACTTTGCCTCAAAAAAGAATGGCATCCAGTTTATCGTTGATGGCTCTGATCCCAATATGTCGCAACAATGGGTTGCCTATGCCCAGCAAACCATAGCGACAGCAAGTCCTAGCGTCCCTTCGGTTGCAGGCAAGCAAGGTTCTGGCGCTTCACAGTTGGCACTGCACACCTCACTTCTCTACAACCCCCAGATGAAGTCAGCCTACAATTTCG
This sequence comes from uncultured Prevotella sp., assembly GCA_900318395.1. Lineage (GTDB taxonomy): Bacteria > Bacteroidota > Bacteroidia > Bacteroidales > Bacteroidaceae > Prevotella. The sequence continues at coordinate 7,855 of ONKL01000070.1, read as the reverse complement.
TGCCTGCCATCATGGGTATGCTGCTGATGCTGGTGTGTGCCATGATGACCTCGATTTCAATTGTGCGTGAGAAGGAGAGAGGGACGATGGAAGTGCTGTTGGTATCGCCCATTCGTCCGCTGATGGTGATTATCGCCAAAGCCGTGCCCTATCTGGTGCTTGCCTTCTGTATCCTGATCGTCATCTTGTTGATGGCGCGCTTCGTGATGGGTGTTCCCCTGGCTGGTTCTTTGTTCTGGATTATCGCCGTCTCTACCTTATATATATTGTTAGCACTCTCACTGGGTTTGCTTATCTCGAATATTGCAGAGACACAGCTGGTGGCCTTGCTCATGTCGGCTATGATGCTCCTGATTCCTGTCGTGATGCTCTCAGGTATGCTGTTTCCTGTGGAGTCGATGCCTCGCGTGCTGCAATGGTTGGCAGCCGTGATTCCTCCTCGCTATTACATTCAGGCCATGCGCAAACTGATGATTATGGGTGTGGGCATTGCAGACGTGATGCAGGAGGTGGTCATCCTGTTTGTGATGACAGCATTCTTCCTCACCATCGCACTTAAGAAGTTTAATGTTAGATTGCAATAAGTCATGACACTGAAATATCTCATACAGAAAGAGTTTATCCAGATACGCCGCAATTCGTTTCTGCCCAAACTCATCGTCGTATTCCCCATCATGATTATGTGTGTGATGCCGTGGGTGATGCAAATGGAGGTGAAGAACATTGTGGTAGATGTGGTGGATATTGATCATACCGTAGAGTCGCAGCGTCTGATCCAGCAGATTGCTGCCAGCAACTATTTTATCTTCAATGGTCAGAAAGCAAACTACGATGAGGCTTTGAAGGATATTGAGAAAGGTCGGGCAGATGTGATTCTTGAGATTCGTGATGGCAAGTACCTCATTGCCGCTAATGCTGTCAATGGTACCAAGGGCTCAATGGGCTCTGCCTATCTTTCGCAGGTTGTCAATAGGGCAGCAAACACCCGAGCGAGTTCACTTACACTGTATAACAAGGGCCAGAACTATAAGCTTTTCATGATTCCTGCCTTGTTTGCCATTGTGGTGATGCTGATGACAGGCTTTCTGCCTACGCTCAATATCGTTGGCGAGAAAGAGGCTGGCACCATCGAACAGATGAATGTAACACCCGTCTCGAAGTGGGCTTTCATTCTATCGAAACTGATACCTTACTGGTTGATAGCCCTCTTCGTCATCACCGTCTGTCTGCTACTGGCCTGGCTCGTCTATGGCATTACTCCTTCAGGTTCCGTTTGGCTCATCTATGTTCTGGCCATGTTGCTGGCACTGTTCTTCTCGTCGTTCGGACTCATCATCTCCAACTATTCCGATACCATGCAACAGGCCATCTTCGTGATGTGGTTCTTCGTGGTGATGATCCTCTTGCTTTCCGGACTATTCACGCCTACTCGTTCTATGCCTGCTTTAGCCTATCTGACCACCTATATCAACCCCATGCACTATTTCATCGATGCCATGCGCACCGTCTTTATCCGAGGCGGTACGTTCGCAAATGTCGCACATCAGGTTTTAGCTCTGCTTAGCATCGGCCTCTTTATGGCGGCTTGGGCTGTACAGAGCTATAAGAAAAACAATTAGACAATTGGTACATTCTATAATCTCATCCGCAATGGAAGTACTGGGTCACTAACTTTTGGATTTCCTCGGGGTAGTTCTCAATGTTCTTGCGGAGCATCTTGTCATCGTAAGCACGTAACTGATCGATGATGCCGTCGATCATGGCGGGCGAGAACACATTGTGTTCCTCGAATACCTTGCGCTGACGATCTAAGCAGTCTGCTGAAGCTACGCATGAATCGGGGAGCTGCGCCAATGTGGCCAGACGGTCTGCATTCTCGGCTGCATGGATGTTCACATTCACATAGGTCTTTTCTGCCAGTTCGAGCGCATTCTCCATCTCAAAACCATGACGGCAAGCCACGCAGAGTCCTGCCAACAGCTGATACAGATCGGCACTTCCGTCAGGCGAACGCATCTCTACGGTCTGCTTGATGCTGGTGTCATAATTGGCTCTTGGCTCAAGCGGATTAGCTGCATGACACATATCCACATCTGCTGCCCATCCTAATGGTACACGCACCAGTACAGAACGGTTTCTGTCGCCCCAACATACATTGGTAGGAGCCTCCTGATGAGGAACCAGACGGAAATAGGAAGTAGGATTCTTGTTGCCGAACGCCGTGATGGCTGGCGCCAGATCCATCATGCCTGCAATCATCTTGCGGGCACTCTCTGAGAGGACACCGCCTGAGAGCATCTGGTTCTTGCCGTCCTTTATCATTCGCATGTGGATATGGAGTCCTGAACCAGCCTTGCCAGTTGTAATCTTCGGGGCAAAGGTGACGTCGTAGCCCAGTTCGTAACCCAGATTGCGGATAACCCACTTGGCGATCATCAACTGATCGGCAGCCTGCTCTACGTCTACGGGCAGGAACTCTATCTCATTCTGTTCGTAGTTCTTTCCGTCAAGACAGAAATTGCCCACCTCAGAGTGACCATATTTAATCTGTCCACCAGCCTGGGCGATATACTGCATGCAACGAGTGCGGAACTCATTGGCTTTGGCGTAAGGAGCCGACTCGTGATAGCCTCGCTGATCCTGAGCAGGGAACAAGCCCTCGTCGTCGCTGATCACATAATACTCTAACTCGCCCATCGCCTGGAACTCCATTCCCGTTACCTCGCGGAATGCCTCAGCAGCCTTGTGGAGCGTGTGCTCGGGAGATGATTCCAGCGGACAGCCGTCTTTATCGAAGAACGAACAGAGCATCGAAACGGTAGGAATCTCTGCGAAAGGATCCACAAAAGCTGTACGGAAGCGGGGCAATACATAAAGGTCGCTCGAACCTGCCTGGATAAACGAGAACAGGCTGCTGCCGTCCACACGCTCGCCACAAGTAAGTATCGTGTCGAGGTAAGCTAGGTCGTTGATGACGAAGTTGAGCGTCTTCAATTTACCGTCACCGCCTGGGTACATGAAGTTCACCATGCGGATGTCGTTCTTTACGATGTAGTCGATAATGTCGGCCTTGGTAAATTCAGCCGAAGGTTTTTCTAGTGCCACCACGATAGGATTGGCATTCATAACCAAGTGTTCTTTGTTCATGATTTCTTTATTGTTTTGAAGTTTGCGTAATAATTGTGCACAAAGATAATCATTTTAATTGAGAACAGCATATTATTTGGCCAGTTTTTTCGTTTCAGCACCAAAAAACGTCATTATCAGGGTGCTCAAAGACTAACTTCGGGCACCACCTGACCGTCGAGCAGATTGATGATGCGCTGAGCATAGCCGGCATCGCGCTCAGAGTGCGTCACCATCAGCACGGTGGTGCCCTCCTGATTCAGTTGGGTGAGCAGCTGCATCACCTCCAGACCATTCTTCGAGTCAAGATTACCCGTAGGCTCATCGGCCAGAATCAGCTTGGGGTTCATCACGACGGCACGGGCAATGGCCACACGCTGCTGCTGACCTCCAGAGAGCTGTTGGGGGAAGTGGTGTGCGCGATGGCTGATGGCCATACGGCGCAGCACCTCTTCCACCCTCGCCTTGCGTTCCTTCTTAGGCACGCCCAGATAGGTTAATGGCAACTCAACATTCTCTTCTACATTCAATTCATCGATCAGGTTGAAGCTCTGGAACACAAAACCGATCTGACCCTTACGAACCTTCGTGCGCTGACTCTCCTTGAGCGAGCCTACATCCTCGCCATCGAGCCAATACTTGCCACTGGTAGGGTTGTCGAGCAAGCCTAATATATTTAATAAGGTAGACTTGCCACAGCCCGAAGGCCCCATGATGGCCACAAACTCACCTTTCTTCACTTCGAGCGATACACCGCCCAATGCTACGGTCTCCACCTCTTCCGTGCGGAACACTTTCTGAATGTTTTCAAGTTTAATCATTATTTATTCTGTCTTAATATTATTAATCGGATTCTCAGAAGCCGCCATTATGTTCTTTTGTTCTTATGTCTAAAAATGACACTGCAAAGTTACGCCATAAAAACGAATCCGCCAAGGTTTTTCACCCTGGCGGAAGCAGATTGTCTAAAAATTTGACAGTAGAGCGTATGTTTTTTAGACACTTAAAGGTGTTTTTAGGATTACATCGTTCCTCCCCTGTGCTTAAAACATGTAATACTTGGTCAGGAAATAAGTTTTGTCCCAATCAACAATCTTCACCTCAGATTCCTTTGCCGGACGGATGTTGTTCACATCAAGCACCATCACCTGCTTATTCCCTGTATCGTAGAGCGGCCACTCCTTGGCTGTGCCATCGGGAGACTGAGCTGCCGTGAGCGATGGATTGCCGGTCTTGGCGAACTGTACCCACATCTTGCGCATGGTCTTGCAGAAGGTGGGGTCAATGTCAGTCTGATCTGGATGGCAGAATACGATGGGGAGCTCTTCACCATGTGCGGCTTTCAGCTTTGGTTCAGAAGCTTCAACCCTGTAGAAGTAGGTATATGACTTGCCGCCGGCATTGGTCTGGTTCTCCGACATTCTCATGCACGGTGCAAGGAACCAGCTCTGGCTAAACAAACGGCTGTCTGGCTCCCAGTTTTCGCCTTGCTGTTCGCTGAGGTAGCTGTTGACAAGCGCCACCTCATCCTCCGTCATCTGGGCGAACTTCTTCTCCTTGCGATCAGCGGCCCAAGCAATGAAGTTGTCCGTACCCATAGTCAAGGCGAAGAAATTGAATTCATCCTTGTTGCAGCCCTGCAGGAATGTGATGTTCTTCGCCGCACCGTTTGCGTAAGCCTTATGCGGCTCCGAAGGCAGGATTTTCCCGTCTCTCTCCGGGAATGTGTTCAATGCATACGGGGTAGCAGCTTCAACCAGCTTCTTAGCATCGACCTTCAGCAGGTCGGCTACGGTCTTACAGCCCAGCGATTTCATAATGCCGTCTGTACATGCGATAGCCTCTTCTGTAGAACGCGTGACAGCGGGGGAACCGCTCTGGGCGATGATCTTCTGGAAATAATTTTGTGAACCTTCAATCAGCGCTTGCAGCGTACAACTGGCCGAACCGGCTGACTCGCCCCAGATGGTCACGTTGTCGGGGTCGCCACCAAAGCCTGCGATGTTCTCATGCACCCACTTCAGTGCCATCTTCTGGTCAAGAAGTCCCAGGTTCTGCGCATCAGGATAGTCCTTGCCGTCAGACAGGTGAGACAGATGGAGGAAGCCCATGACGCCAAGTCTGTAGGCTACGGTCACCACGATGACATCGGGATTCTCCTTAATGAGATTGGTACAGTCAAACAGGTCCATGCCCGTTCCGCCGCCTACAAAGGCTCCGCCGTGAATCCATACCATGACTGGTTTCTTTTCAGCCGATGTATCCTCTGCCTTCCATACATTCAGATACAGGCAGTCCTCACCCATAGAGGGTACGATTCCCTCAGCCTGGCACGCACCTTTTGCATTTTCGTAGGCCTCATACACACCGTTGTCCGCAGTATATTCCACTGGTGCTTTCCAGCGCAGGTTGCCTACGGGCTGCTGACCCACAAACGGGATACCCTTATAGGCAATGACATTGTCGGTCTTTTTGCCTATGAAGGTTCCGTTGATGCACTTTACTGCCAACTCATTGTCGGTTGTTTCGCTCCCAGGCTGTACAGGAGCTGGGGTGTCATCATTGTCAGACGTACAAGCCGTGAATACACTCGTGCCGCAGACAAGGATGGCGGCAAGCATCCATTTTTTCATTTCTCTCATTTTACAATAATATTTGTTTTTGATTAAACTTGTCTGATCGTATTAACTATTTCTCATTTGTTTCCGTCACGAAACAGGCCACGAGCCCGTAAGTGATGGTGGGACGAATCCAGATTTCAGTCATCAAATAGCCAGTGGCTTCGTCTATAGTATCAATCAAGAGGTCATAGTTGTAGAGTGTGGCTATGAGCACATCAACGATAAAAATCAACCAAAGGTTGGCCTTCGAATAAGTCTTCCAATTCTTCCGAGCATAGAAAAAGGTGAGCATGAGTAGCAGCAGCACCGAAAGCGTAAGACACGACAGATGGAGAGGGTAATTAACCAGCCGAGGTGGAAAGAGAATGTCGCGCAAAAGTACCGTTATACCCAGACACACCGAACTCCAGTAGTTGAACTGCTGGGTCTCCAGTCGGTTGAAGAAGTACATCCACATCATGACAAGACTGGCTACGTAAAACGTGTTGAGAACCAGCTCTGGCCAAGCCACACTCAGTCCGAAATGGCCGACGGCATAAAACATGATACTTACCGAGAGCATTCCCGATATAGCAGTAACAGCAACGTTGAAAATATTGATTTTCTTTTTAAATCTTGTTTTCATATTATCGCAATTATGCTGCAAAGGTAGATATTTTCCCACAAAAATGAATCAGAGCCCATGTATTGAGCCTTGATTTTGCCGATTTCGTTACTATTTTTGCTGATTTCGGTATTTTAGGCTTCTTTGGCAGAGTCCAAGCCAATTTAGCTCTGCCCTCGTTCACTCGCAGCCTTCATCCAAGCCGTCACCGGTAGTCCCGTTTTGCGCTTAAATGCATCGCTAAAGGTGTTGTAGCTTCGGTAGCCACTTTCATGAGCCAGTTGCTTGATGGCGAAAGAGCGTTGGGCGGCAACAGCCTCGCGATAGAGTCTGATGAAATGATTGATACGCAAATCGTTGATATAAGCATTATAATTCATGCCCTGGCTGGAGAAATACTGACTCAGATAGAGTCGGTTGGTACCAATGGCCTTGGCAAGCTGGATAATGGTCAGGTCGTGCTGCAGGTAGAGTTGCGCGTCTATGCAATACTTCTGTAGCAATAGGGTGAGGTCTTGGGCTGGTGAGGTTCTAACGTTGTCGGGTGATGTCACCTCACAGCCCGGTACGGAGATAGGCGCATAGGCGGGAATGGGCAATCCTTGCTCGGGAATGGGTGGAGCAACCTCGGAACCAGGAAGCTTCTGGATGCTCAGATCGCTTAATGTCTCTACTCGCCACAGGAGGTAGCAGATCAGTATCATGTTGTTCACCTGCACAATGTATTCACGTATCATACTATTGAAGGCAAACGAGTAGATGCCGAACACGAGCAGAAGAATCGCCAATACCACCAAACTCTGCCACACCTCCTTGTGCTCCAGGTCGGCATAATTGTCGCGCAGCCAACGCCCGTATCGCCTTACCTCGTGCACCATATATATAATTAGTCCACTACCCAGCAACAGATAATAGACATATAATAGCGGCAACAGGGCTAAGCTACGGCTGGCAAAGCCAACCGCCAGGACTACGATGGGTGGCGCTACTATCACACAGATGGGCCACAGCGGCCGTCTGCGGTCTTGCAGCATGACAAGCAACAGGGCTATCGCAGAAGGGATGAGCGTCATGAAGTCGAGCAATGCACCTACAAAATAATTCAGCATGATTTCCTCATTAGAGCTGAGAAAGAATATCGGCAGATACCATATATGGCTCAGCGCTATGCAGGCAAAGAAGGTCGCTGTCCAACGGCGCAGGCGAACTGACGACGTGACATCAGGAGCAACGGCATTGCTCCGACGGAACAGCAGATAGCAACATGCCATCAAAGACATCATGGCCACTGCCCCGTAAAGCATCGCATAGAAGAATTCTCCCTGTGTTTGATGATCGTACATGGTTGTGCTCTTTTCAGATGAATGTTCGCTTCAGCCAGAGATCGAGAAAGCGGTCATAGACAATATAGCCTTTCGGAGTCTGATAGACGAGATCCTTATCCTGCAATAGCGCCAGTGCTTTTTTGATGCTGCTGGCACTGGGCAACTCATGCTTGCGGATG
>ONKL01000069.1 GCA_900318395.1 uncultured Prevotella sp. | reverse complement strand
TCCCTACTGTCTGGCTGATGACATCTGGGGCATCGGCTTTAAAACCGCAGATTCCATCGCCGAGAAGTTGGGCTACGAGAGGAACGACCCTCGCCGCTGCCGTAGCGGAATCCTCTATACGCTGGGCAAGCTTTCGGAGGACGGCCACTGCTACGCCGAGCGCGAACAGCTGGTCAAGTCGGCCAAGGAACTGCTTCAGGCCGATGAAGAACCGATTACGCAAGCCCTTGACGATATGATAGCCAAAGAGGACCTGATGCTCGACGAGGATGCCATCTTCCTTCCACCGTTCTACTATGCGGAGGTGGGCGTGGCCAATAAGCTCCGGCGACTGATAGAAACGCCGATGGGTAACATCTTCGATAATGGAGGTACCGTAACCGACGATGTATCGCAACGGCAAGGGCAGATAGATTACGATGAAGTGCAGCTTTCAGCCATCAGGAAAGCCATCGGCTCGAAGGTGATGGTGCTGACGGGAGGGCCGGGCACTGGCAAGACCACCACGACATTAGGTATCATCGCCTCGTTTGAGACCCTTGGCCAGCGCATATTGCTGGCTGCCCCGACGGGTCGTGCCGCCAAGCGCATGAGTGAGGCAACGGGCAAGGAAGCCAAGACCATCCACCGACTGCTGGAGTTCAACCCTGCGGAGGGCTACGGGCGCAACGACGAGAACCCGCTGGACGGTGACGTGCTGATAGTGGACGAGTCGTCGATGATCGACATCATCCTGATGAACTCGCTGTTGAAGGCCGTACCGCTCTCGATGCGTCTGATACTCGTCGGTGACATCGACCAGCTACCCAGTGTAGGAGCGGGCAACGTGCTCCGCGACATCATCGACTCCGGCGCAGTACCCGTCATCCGTCTGACGCGCATCTTCCGTCAGGCACAGTCGAGCCGCATTGTCACCAATGCCCACAAGATCAATCAGGGCATCTTCCCCGACATCAGCAATGGGCGACAGTCCGACTTCTTCTTCAACGAGGATGAGTACTAATAGGCTTCTTTAAGTCCTAAGCCATTTAACACCAGCGAGATAAGCAAATTTTATTTGTTTGTCTCGCTGGTGTTTTTAGAGTATCAAATGGCAATCAATTCCTGCCCCATCAGATGAAATGCTTGCTTGATTTCCTGCATTCGTTTACTACTGGGTTTTTTGATACCATAAATATATTTGGCCAGTAGACTTTTGTTAATACCGATATACTTGGCCATTTCTGATACATTAATCTGAGGGAATCGGCCAAAGATTCTTGCGACCTCATTATCAGGATTAGGTTCAACGACATCATAGAAACTGGATAAGTGAATGTCTTCATCCAACTTCTCCCAACGTATGTCATCACCAAATCGTCCAATTTTGAAATCAAGTCGCTCTGATTCGGAAGTTTCTTTCAATACAGGGAATGCTTCCAGCGGACGACTTAAAGTCTCGCCTGCATCTGTCAACAAATAAATGCGATTGGCGTCAAACCATAATTTTTCAATCTTGGCCATAATTATTCATCGTTATCATCCCCTCGGAATAGAAGTAGAATCGCAATCCAAACGCTAAGAGTATTGTAGGCATATATTCACTTTTTGATGCAAATATAGGGATAAATTTTTATCCCACCAAATAAATCCTTCTTTTTTTACGATATCTTTGAATAACTGGCTAGTGGTATGAAAAGATGTTCAAATATACTCCTCTATACGCTAATGGCAAGGAACCTGCCATTGAGGAGCAGGACTTATACCGCATAGATTTACTCCTCTCTGCTGGCGGCAGGATTGGCATTAGTTCAGGTGGGGGCGGTTCCAACGGTGAGCTTACCAACTGGGACGGCACCAAGAAAAAGACGAGTTGGGGTGTTGGTTAATCCAAAAAAGGATGCCACAGCCTATACGTTGTGACATCCTTTTTTGGATTTCCCGATTTACAGAAGTGGCTTTTATTCATTTCTCCACGGGAAAGTGTATTTCTCTATACTTTTTGGGTGTCAGACCTGTTTCGCGTTTGAAGAAACTGTTGAAGGCAGGGGAATTGGGGAAGTTCAGGCGATCGGCTATTTCGTAGGTCATCAGGTCACTGGTTTTTAGCAGCACACGGGCTCGGAGGACGACGGCGCTGTTTATCCAATACATTACACTGTGGCCACTGGCCTTACTGATGACAGTCGAAAGATGATGTGGACTGACCCGCAATTGGGAGGCATAAAAGGGAATGTTGCGCTCTCGCTCGCAATGTTTGCTCACCAATATCTTGAATTGGCTGAAAATTTGTTGGCTGCGTGGCAGAGCATCGGCCTTGTCGACTGTTTCTGCGGTATGTTTTATATATTGTGCATTGCTGATCATGGCCTCTGTCAATTGTTTAACAGTGTCATGACGGTAAGGCTGCTGGCTGGCGATGTCCCAAAGAAGATACATCATACGGAGCAACTGCTCTGCATCTTTAGCAGGACAAGTCATAACAACTCTTTCTGGAATATGGCTATGCTCCTTGATAGCAATGCCGCATACTACAAGGTCTAAACTGCAATGAGTACACTCCATAATGGTGTTGGGCGTAGTGAGTATGAGCATGCCTTTTTCAATGTGATAATGCTCCAAATCCAGCTGAATGTCGGCTTTGCCACTCATTATTAACAACAGGCGAGGCTCTGGCAGTTGGTAAATTTCTCCCTCACGCAAGAAGGTGGCATTGCGTGGACATCCATTCAGGATGATAGTTATATCATCATTGTTGATGATGTGGCACTCGTTGCCTCCTACCTGTCGCAAATCCATGTTGGCAACGGAAAAGTAATTGATGTTTTTTGTTTTGCCCATAGAGCGAAATTATGAATTTGTATGATTCGATTACAAAATTAGTACATTTATTTGAGACGACCAAGGGCGAAATGGCAAATCATACAAATTCATAATCTTTTCGTACAATTTCATAATCAAAATCCGGGAAAACCTATGTAAATTTGCAGCAAGGAAATCAAAAAAACGTTTGAACATGAGAAAGAAAATCCTGATTTTCACTTTGGCTGTCACAAGTCTGACAGCACTGGGGCAGACATTAGAAGAATGTCAGCAGGCTGCTGAACGCAACTACCCGCTGATCAAGCAGTATGACCTCATTACGAAAACAACGGAATTGACCGTTGACAACATCCAGAAGGGCTGGCTGCCACAGGTGTCTGTCTCGGCACAGGCTACGTATCAGAGTGACGTGGCTTCGTGGCCGGAGCAGATGGGTACGATGATGAAGGGCATGGGCATCGACATGAAGGGGCTGAAGAAAGACCAATATCGCGTGGGGATTGATGTCAGCCAGACTATCTATGACGGCGGTACCATCAGCAGTCAGAAGAAGATTACCCGTGAGCAGGGTAGGGTTCATGAGACGCAGACGGAGGTTAATTTATATAATGTGCGCAAGCGCGTGAACGAGATGTATTTTGCCCTCCTGATGCTTGATGAACAAATAGTGCTGAACCAAGACCTTCAGGAACTCTTAGCTGCCAACGAGCGGAAACTGCAGGCCATGGTGAAAGGTGGAACGGCAGCAGAAAGTGACTGGCAGAGCGTGAAGGCCGAGCGGCTGAACGTGGTGCAGCAGGCCACCAACCTGGAGTCGCAGAAACGGATGCTGACGGCAATGCTGAGCACTTTCTGCGGCATTGAAGTGAAGGAAGCGAGAAAGCCTGCCATGGCAGAGATAAGTGGTGCGAACAGCCGTCCTGAGTTGCGCATGTTCGACGCACAACTGCGTTTGGCTGATGCTCAGGAGAAGGCACTCAATGCTGCACTGATGCCACGGCTCAGTGTATTCGCCCAGGGCTACTACGGTTATCCAGGCCTCAATATGTTCGAGGATATGATGTCGCACGACTGGAGCCTAAATGGCATCATTGGTGCCAGGCTCACTTGGAATATCGGGGCGCTCTATACTCGTAAGAACGACAAGGCGAAACTGCACCTGCAGCGCGACATGACGGAGTCGAACCGCGAGGTGTTCCTCTTCAACAACCGTCTGGAGCAGATTCAACAGAACGAGGAGATAGCCCGATACCAGCGGCTGATGGCTGACGACGAGGAGATTATCGCCCTGCGCTCAGCAGTCCGCAAGGCCTCGGAGTCGAAACTCTCACATGGTATCATCGACGTGAACGATCTGGTGCGCGAAATCAATCAGGAGAATGCTGCCCGCGTTCAGCAGTCGATGCACGAAATTGAGATGCTGAAACAAATCTACGACAATAAATTCACGACTAATAATTAATGATATGAAAAAGACAATATTCATGGCAAGTGTCGCACTGATAATGGCTGCTTGCGGAAACAAAGAGAAAACGTATGATGCAACTGGCACGTTTGAGGCTACGGAAACCACCGTGTTTGCCGAACAAAGCGGTGCACTGCTGGCCTTCCATGTTAACGAGGGTGATGAACTGGCTATGGGACACGAGGTGGGACTCATCGACACCACGCAGACCTGGCTGAAGATTCAGCATCTGGGCGCAACGAAGGAAGTCTATCAAAGTCAGAAGCCTGACATGGAGCGGCAGATTGCTGCCATCCGCCAACAACTGGTCAAAGCACAGCAGGAGGAACAGCGCTACAGAGAGTTGGTGGCCGACGGTGCTGCACCCTCTAAGATGCTCGACGATGTCGTCAGTCAGGTGAAGGTGTTGCAGCGGCAGCTCGACGCACAGATCTCATCACTGTCCACTAGCACCCGAGCACTAGACAAGCAGACGGCTGCTGCCGACGTGCAGGTGAGCCAGCTGCGAGACATGCTGCGCAAGTGCCACATCACGACACCCACCAAAGGGACTGTATTGGAGAAATATGTGGAGCGCGGCGAGTTCGTCGCTGTCGGAAAACCGCTGTTCAAGATTGCCGATACCGAGGATATGTACATGCGGGCCTACGTCACCTCGGCACAACTACAGAACATCAAGTTGGGCCAGAAGGTAAAGGTCTTTGCCGACTATGGCGATAACCAGCGGAAGGAGTATGACGGCTCCATCTCATGGATTTCCTCACGCTCGGAGTTTACGCCAAAGACCATCCTCACTGATGACGAACGAGCCGACCTGGTGTATGCCGTGAAGATTGCCATTAAGAACGATGGCTTCGTGAAGATTGGGATGTACGGGGAAGTCAAATTTAGTGAAAAGTGAAGAGTGAAAAGTGAATAATTTGCTACCGCAATGGATGCAATTGTTGTTAATAATATTTCGAAGTCTTATGGACGTGTGCAGGCACTCGACGATGTGTCGTTCTCTGTCGGCAAGGGCGAGGTGTTCGGTCTCATCGGCCCCGACGGAGCAGGCAAAACCTCAATGTTCCGCATTCTCTGTTCGCTGCTGTTGCCAGAGACGGGGACGGCCTCGGTGGACGGCTTTGATGTGGTGAAACAGATGCGGCAGGTGCGTTGCCGGGTAGGCTATATGCCGGGCAAGTTCTCGCTTTATCAAGATTTGACTATTGAGGAGAACCTGAACTTCTTCGCTACGCTCTTTGGCACCACCGTTGAGGAGGGCTACGACTCGATAAAGGCCATCTACTCACAGATTGAGCGCTTCAAAGACCGCAAGGCGGGGGCACTTTCGGGTGGTATGAAGCAGAAACTAGCCCTGTCGTGTGCGCTGGTACATAGTCCGAGCGTGCTTTTCCTCGACGAGCCGACCACGGGCGTTGACCCTGTGAGTCGCAAGGAGTTCTGGGAGATGCTCTTGGCGCTGAAGGAGCGCGGCATCACCATCGTCGCCTCGACACCCTACCTCGACGAGGTGCGCTGCTGCGAGCGTGTGGCTTTCCTCGACCACGGACGTGTGAGGGGCATCGACACGCCGGAGGTCATTCTCGACCACTTTAGGGACATTTTCAATCCGCCAGGTATCGAGCACGAGAAAACCACGGAGACAAACGACGAGAATGTGATTGAGGTCTCTCACTTGGTCAAGGCCTTTGGCTCGTTCCATGCTGTTGATGACATTAGTTTCTCGGTGAAGCGTGGCGAGATATTCGGCTTCCTCGGTGCCAACGGCGCAGGCAAGACCACCGCCATGCACATGCTGACGGGACTGAACCAGCCGACCAGCGGTACAGGCACCGTGGTGGGCTACGACATTCGCACCCAGCACGAAGAAATCAAGAAGCACATCGGCTACATGTCGCAGAAGTTCTCGCTCTACGAAGACCTGACAGTAGCAGAGAATATCCGGCTATTTGCCGGCATCTACGGCATGAAAGGCGATGAGATTAAGTGCAAGACCGACGAACTGCTCGAACGGCTGAAGTTCACGGAGCACAAGAACGACCTCGTAGGCTCGCTGCCGCTCGGCTGGAAGCAGAAACTCGCCTTCTCGGTGTCTATCTTCCATGAGCCGGGTGTGGTGTTCCTCGACGAGCCTACGGGTGGTGTCGATCCCGCTACACGCCGCCAGTTTTGGGAACTCATCTACGACGCTGCCGCACGTGGCATCACCGTATTTGTGACCACACACTATATGGACGAGGCAGAATATTGCGACCGTATCTCCATCATGGTTGATGGGAAAATCAAGGCAATGGGTACGCCTGCCGCCTTGAAAAAGGAATTCAATCAGCCCGACATGGACCACGTCTTTACCTATTTAGCACGACAGGCAACAAGAAGCAGCGATTAATTTTGAAACGTTATGAAACAGTTTATATCATTCGTCATCAAGGAAGCCAAGCACATTATGCGCGACAAACGTACGATGCTCATCCTCTTCGGCATGCCCGTAGTGATGATGCTGCTCTTCGGCTTTGCCATCACCACGGACGTGAAGAACGTGCGCACGGTGGTGGTCACCTCGCAGATGGACCATCTGACGCAGGCGGCTGTAGATCGACTGGCACAGTCGGAGTACTTCACCATCACCCAAACCGTCAGCACGCCGCAGGAAGCCGAACGGCTTATCCGCAGTCAGAAGGCTGAAATGGCCGTGGTCTTCGCCCACGACTTTGCCAGCATGAAGAAGGGCATACAACTCATAGTCGATGGTTCCGACCCCAACATGGCACAGCAGTGGACGAATTATGCGCAGGGCGTGCTGGTGAATATGCAAGGCAGTATGGTCAACACCAAGCTCCTCTACAACCCTCAGATGAAGTCGGCCTACAACTTCGTGCCCGCCATCATGGGTATGCTGCTGATGCTCATCTGTGCCATGATGACCTCCATCTCGATAGTCCGCGAGAAGGAGAAGGGCACGATGGAGGTGCTGCTCGTCTCGCCTGTCCGCCCACTGATGGTTATCATGGCCAAGGCCGTGCCCTATCTGGTGCTCGCCTTCGGCATTCTCATCACCATCCTCCTGATGGCCCGCTATGTGTTAGGTGTGCCGCTGCAAGGCTCGCTGTTCTGGATTCTGGCCGTCTCTACTTTATATATATTGTTGGCCCTCTCGCTGGGTTTGCTTATCTCCAATGTGGCACAGACGCAGCTTGTAGCCCTGCTGCTCTCGGCCATGGTGCTGCTCATGCCTGTCGTGATGCTCTCAGGCATGATGTTCCCCGTGGAGTCGATGCCCATCGTGCTGCAATGGATTGCTGCCGTGGTTCCGCCCCGCTACTACATTGATGCTATGCGCAAACTGATGATCATGGGCGTAGGCATCGGTGAGGTCATGAAGGAAGTAATCATCCTCGCGCTGATGACCGTCATCTTCCTGACCATCGCCCTCAAGAAGTTTAACGTAAGACTGGAGTAAGCTATGACACTGAAATATCTCATACAAAAGGAGTTTTTGCAGATTCGCCGCAACGCGTTCCTGCCCAAGCTCATCATCATGTTTCCTATCGTCATCATGTGCGTCATGCCGTGGGTGATGCAGATGGAGGTGAAGAACATCGTCGTCGATGTGGTCGATAACGACCGCTCCACTCGTTCGCAGCAGATTGTCCACAGCATCGAAGCCAGCGACTACTTCATCTTTGGGGGCCAGAAGCCCGCCTACCACGATGCACTCGCAGAGATAGAACACGGCAAAGCCGACGTGGTGCTCGTCATTCCACAGGACTACGGCAAGGAGATAGAAATGGGCAAGATGCCTCAGGTGCTGATAGCTGCCAATGCCGTCAATGGCACCAAGGGCTCGATGGGCTCGGCCTATCTCTCGCAAATCGTCACCCGGTCGGTTCCGTATGCTGCCATATCATCGCAGCCCTCCACCCTCCTTCTCTACAACAAGCACCAGAACTACAAGCTTTACATGATTCCCGCCCTGCTGGCCATCGTGATGATGCTGATGACGGGTTTCCTGCCCACGCTTAACATCGTCGGCGAGAAGGAGGCAGGCACCATCGAGCAGATCAACGTCACACCTGTGTCGAAGTGGGCGTTCATTCTCTCCAAGCTCATTCCTTACTGGCTCATCGCCCTCTTTGTCGTCACCGTCTGTCTCCTGCTGGCCTGGCTCATCTACGGCCTCACGCCCGCCGGTCCACTCTGGCTCGTCTATGTGCTCGCCATGCTGCTGGCGCTGTTTTTCTCGTCGTTCGGACTCATCGTGTCCAACTACTCCGACACCATGCAGCAAGCCGTCTTCGTTATATGGTTCTTTGTGGTCACCATCATGCTGCTCAGCGGACTCTTCACGCCCACACGCTCCATGCCCTCCTGGGCCTATATGACCACCTACGTCAACCCCATGCACTACTTCATCGATGCCATCCGCACCGTCTTCATTCGTGGCGGCGCCTTCCGCGAGGTGGCTCATCAGGTGTTCGCACTTCTCGGCATTGGCATCGTCATGAGTCTCTGGGCTGTGCAGAGCTATAAGAAAAACAATTGAGCGATGGAAACGATATACTACACCCGAGAGGCTAACGCCGTGCTCAGTACGCTTATTGAGGCAGGCCACGAAATGGAACTGAATATGCTATTGGAAAAGGCCAATGTTAATTTCCTGATTGCCCCGACAGTCCTTTTTGGACTCCTTCGGGGGCGGGAAATAGTCTATCGTATGGAGAATGGCGTGCAGTATTTCCGCGTCAACGAGGATTACCATCTACCCAAGCCTGAAGCAGCAGATTATCGTCCCCGCGACGTTGAAATCTATCTTTGTTTCCGCCAGGCGGTAAAGCAGTATGTCCGTGAACATTATACCGTCAACGATTATGCTGCTATCCTTTGTATCACGCCGAAATATCTCACCTCTGTTGTCAAGAGAGTCAGCGGCCAGACTGCCCTGAAGCTGATAGAGCAAGAAACCATTGACGAAATTAAGAGCACGCTGCTACACACTCAAATGACGGCAAAGGAAATTTCTGCCCAGTTCCATTTCCCAACACTGTCTTTTTCGGTCGTTTCTTCAAACGGCTTACAGGCATGACGCCGCAGGAGTTCCGGCAAGACAGATGTAATTCAGAGAAACAGGGATAGTCATGGCATACAGAATAGGTTTAGATATAGGCTCTACCACAGCAAAGATGGTGGTAACCGATGGCGACGGACGCATCGTATGGTCGCGCTATGAACGGCACAATGCACGTGTATATGAGTTGCTACAACGCTTCTTTGCCGATGCTGCAAGAATAGTTGGCGGATGCCATGTGTCCGTGGCAGTTACAGGCTCTGTTGGCATGCAGACGGCAGAGTTGCTCGGTGCCGAGTTTGTACAGGAGGTAGTGGCGGCATCTTTTTTCGCCCGCCAGCGGTTCCCTGAAGCGAAAGCTCTGATTGATATCGGCGGCGAGGACTCCAAGGTAGTACTCTTTAACGAGGGACGTACCGACCTGCGCATGAATGGCAACTGCGCCGGAGGCACAGGGGCCTTTATCGACCAGATGGGACAACTGCTTGGGCTGACCAATCAGCAGATGAACGACCTGGCCCTGACAGCCACCCACCATCACACCATTGCCGCCCGCTGCGGCGTGTTTGCCAAGACCGACATACAGAATCTGATGAGCCGTGGCATACCCGTGGCCGACATATGTGCCTCTGTATTCCACTCGATAGCCGTGCAGACTATCACCACACTGGCTCACGGACAGACCATCGAACCACCCATATTGCTCTGCGGGGGCCCCCTTACCTTCCTCCCTGCACTTCGCAAAGCTTTTGCCGACTATATGCATTGGGACGAGCGCCACTTCATTGTCGGTCAGGACAACTGTCTGGTGCCTGCCATTGGCTGTGCCCTGCGCTGTAAGGATGCTACCCTCACACTGCCAGAGCTGAAGGAGCGACTGAAGGCTGAGCAGCAAATCAACATCAAGACTGGCTTACAGCCTCTCTTTGCCGATGAAGAGACCCTTGCAGCCTGGCAACAGGAGAAAAAGAAGAATGCTATCCAAGTGGTGCCGATGCAGCGTCATGAGCAAGTCGTCATTGGCATAGACTCTGGCTCTACCACGACAAAAATTTTAGCCGCAAGACCTACCGGCGAAATACTTTTTACACACTATGCACAGAGTCTTGGCAAGCCCATCGAGGCTGTGCGTGAAGGACTGCGGCAACTGCAGATGGCTGCACAGCGACAAGGCTGCGCTTTGAGTGTCGTCGGCTCGTGCTCAACAGGCTATGGCGAAGACCTTATCAAAGCCGCCTTCGCGCTCGATGAGGGCATCATCGAGACCATGGCACATTACCAGGCAGCTAGCCGGCTGATGCCCGATGTGTCATTCATCCTCGATATTGGTGGACAGGACATGAAAGCCATCTTCGTGGAGAATGGCGTGGTGACACGTATGGAGCTGAACGAGGCCTGTTCGTCGGGCTGTGGCACCTTCCTGCAGACCTTTGCGCAAAGCCTGGGACTCGACATTACAGCATTTGCCCGTCAGGCTTGCACCGCCAAGCATCCTTGCGACCTGGGCACTCGCTGCACCGTCTTCATGAACTCTAAAATCAAGCAAGTCTTGCGCGAAGGGGCCAGCGTCGCTGACATCGCGGCAGGTCTGGCCTACTCGGTGGTGAACAACTGTCTCTACAAGGTGCTGAAGCTGAAAAGCACCAGCGAATTGGGTAGTAAGATAGTGGTGCAGGGAGGCACCATGCGCAACGATGCTGTAGTGAGAGCCTTGGAGTTATTGACGGGTTGTCAGGTTGTCCGCAGCTCCATGCCCGAAATCATGGGGGCTTACGGCTGCGCACTCCATGCTGCCAGCAGTCTCTCCGCTCCACGCTCAATAGAGCAGATGATGCAATCGGCCACTTACGAAACCCGCCAGTTGCAATGCCATGGCTGTGAGAATGCCTGCCAGGTGACGCGCTACAGGTTTGCAGGCGGTGGCAGCTATCACAGCGGCAACAAGTGCGAGCGGGTGTTTACCAATGCAGCCACAACCTGTCAGCCGGGACGAAACATCTATCCCGAGAAACTTCGTTTGCTCTTCGACCGCCAGAGCGACGTTTCCGCCTCACGCCGTATTGGCATTCCACGTGTGTTGAACATGTACGAGGACTACCCGTTCTGGCACCGTCTGCTCGCCTGTTGCGGTTTACAGGTCGTGCTCTCATCAGAGTCGAAGATGCAACGCTACGAAGGTGCCCTCTGCACCGTGATGAGTGACAACATCTGCTTCCCAGCGAAACTGGTACACAGCCATATCGCTGAACTGCAGAATCTGGGGGTAGAACGCATCCTGATGCCTTACGTGGTGTTCGACAAGCAGGAGAGCCAGACGGCTGTCAACAGTTATAACTGTCCCATTGTGTCGGGCTATTCCGATGTCATCCGCAGCAGTATGTCGCCCGCCGCACCTGTCGATTCTCCTGTAATCAACTTCGCTAACAGGCATCTGCTCAAGAAACAGGTAGTGGACTACCTCTTGTCGCTCGGCATCAGCCGTAAGAAAGCCAATCAAGCTTTCCGTCAGGCATTGCAGGCACAGGATGACTACGAGACAAGCATTCGCGAGCTGGCCCAAGAAATGCTGGAGGAAGGACGGCGGAAGCAACAAATGGTCATTCTGTTGGCTGGCAGGCCCTACCACACCGACCCGCTCATCCAGCACCGTCTGAGTGAGACCATCAGCCAGATGGGTGCCTGTGTCATCAGCGAAGACATCGTCAGAAACCGTCAAGACATTGCCGATGGCCAGACCAACAGCGTGCGTCAGTGGGCCTACGTCAACCGAATTATCAAGGCCGCACATTGGGTAAGCATCATGGCACCTGACGTGCAGTTCGTCCAGATGACTTCCTTTGGCTGCGGTCCCGATGCTTTCATACAAGATGAGGTGCGTTCGCTATTGGCCCGCCATCATAAAACCTACACCCTGCTGAAAATTGACGACGTGAGCAATATCGGTTCTCTGAAACTACGTGTCCGCTCGCTCATTGAGAGTCTGCGTCTGCAATCGGGTCGCGACAACCCAATTGTGCTACCCTTTCAGACTACCCGTACCTATACTCGTAACGACCGTCGTCGGAAGATTCTTGTTCCACATATCTCTGAGTTCATCACACCCTTGCTGCCTGCCTTTGGCCATGTGGCTGGCTACGACATCGAGGTGTTACCACCCAGCGATGCCGAGTCGGCCGCTGTCGGACTGCAATATGCCAACAACGAAGTGTGCTATCCTGCTACGCTCATTGTGGGCGACATCATCAAGGCACTACAGTCAGGCCGCTACCACCCGGAGGAGATTGCCGTAGCCATGTCGCAGACAGGCGGACAATGCCGTGCCACCAACTACGCGGGTCTCATCAAGCGGGCAATGGTGCAGGCGGGCTTCCAGCAGATACCGCTCATTACGCTTGGTGTGACCACGAACGAAACGAAGGCCAATCAGCAAGAGGGATTCGACGTTCCCTGGCTAAGGCTTTTCCCTGTGCTTGCTACCGGTCTGCTGTATGCTGATGCCGTGGCCAAGATGTACTATGCCACCGTCTGCCGGGAGAAACAGGCAGGTACAGCTGACGTGCTGCGCGACAAATATCTTCGTCTTGCCTCAGAGGTAATACGAAAGCATGACACGAAGCAACTCATGTTGCTGATCGACCAAGCTGCTTCTGAGTTTAATGCAGCCTGCACAGACCGGAAGACGAAGAGGGTAGGCATCGTTGGTGAGATATTCTTGAAGTTCAATCACTTTGCCCATCAGCAAATCACCGACGTGCTCATCAACCAGGGGTTCGAGGTGGTACCGCCGCTCATCACGCCCTTCTTCCTGCAGGAATTTGTCAACGTCGTGCAGAACAAACGACTGGGACTTTCCGCTTCACACCTTCCTTCGGTGGTTGTCCGTATGCTCTACCGTCTTGCATGGCGACACATACAGCGGTTCAACAGTGTACTCAGCCGCTATCCGCAGTTCACGTCTTTCACCGACATTCGTCGCGAGGCGCGTCTGGCCTTTCATATCGTGTCTCCCGCTGCCCAGGCTGGCGAGGGCTGGCTATTGCCAGGCGACATGATGGAGCTGGCAGAGCAGGGTGTGAACAGCGTTATCAGTCTGCAACCCTTCGGCTGCATAGCCAATCAAATCGTTGCAAAAGGCATCGAGAAAGCTGTTCTGCAACACTATCCCCACCTGAACCTGCTCAGTCTCGACTTCGACAGCGGGGTAAGCAGCGTTAATGTCATCAACCGCCTGCAGCTCTTTCTCGATAGTGCTTAGCTTTGTCGTGTATTAAACTTTGCATATTCAAGTGTAGTGCCTCATACATATAATATGTTTGTCCAATCCGCCAGCGAATTGTGTCAGACCGCCTCTGATAGTGCGGTTTGTTTGGCTAAAAATAGTTAAGAATTGCGTAAGTTGTTGATAATCAATTACGAGCCAAGTTTTCAACAAGGATGAAGACCCGGAACAGGCAGCGCGTGACATAGTAAATATAGTCAAGAACCGCATTCCCAAGGCTTACGGCTATAGCACCAACGACATACAGGTGCTGGCCCCGATGCAGCGCAGTGTGGTGGGAGCCACGAACCTGAATATCGCCCTTCAGGAGGCTATCAATCCTGTGGGTGACAGCCTCTCACGAGGTGGATTCAAGTATCGCAGGGGTGACCGCGTGATGCAAATCCGCAACAACTACGATAAGGACGTGTTCAACGGCGACATCGGTATGGTGGAACACGTTGACATGGAGGAGCGGACTCTGACTGTCTCGTTCGACGGCAACAGCATTGAGTACGAGGATTCTGAACTTGACGAGCTGACGCTGGCCTACGCCACCACC
>ONKL01000066.1 GCA_900318395.1 uncultured Prevotella sp. | reverse complement strand
GGAAGTAAGAACGAAGATTACTGTATGTACTGCTACAGGGATGGAAAGTTCTTGCAGGACTGCACGATGGAAGAGATGATCGAACATTGTGCGCAGTTTGTTGGTGCTGTCAACGAGGGGTTGGATAAACCCATCACTAAAGAGGAGTACATCGGCATGATGAAAACGTATTTCCCCCAGTTAAAGCGCTGGCGCAAAACGTTGGATATTAGTAACGATGAAGTCATGAATGTTAACCCCGCATTGGCAGGCGTTAAAGAACTCATTGCACAGATGGCCGACAAACTGCCCATCGCTTACATCTCATCCGTAGACCAAGAAGGTTTTCCTTGGACCAAGGCCATGTTGAAACCACGCAAACGTGAGGGTATCAAAATCTTCTACTTTACAACCAACACATTCTCAATACGTGTGGCTCAATACAAGGCCAATCCCAAGGCAAGCATCTATTTCTGCGATGCCAAAGGCTTCAAGGGTATGATGCTCAGAGGCACGATGGAGGTACTAACCGACCCTGCCTCTAAAGAGATGATCTGGCGCAATGGCGACGAGCAGTACTATCCCGGCGGTGTAACCGATCCCAACTACTGCGTGTTGAAGTTCACCGCCACCGACGGTCGTTTCTACAGCGATTTCTATCCACGTAGTTTCGTGATTGAGTAAAAAAATGAAACATGAAATCGATCCAATACGATATAAATAAGCAAGATTTCATGACACTTCGACCATTCAATATCAACGATGCTCCGACGATCCTGAATTGGTGTAAGGATAAGCATGCCTTCCGGCTATGGTGTGCCGACAGGTATAAGGATTATCCTGCCAAGCCTGAGGAGATGATGGAGCAATACAATAGCAATAACATGTATCCTCTCACAGCTGTTGTTGACAATCTCATCATTGGGCATATCCTATTGAGATATCCATCAGAGGATAAGACTGTCATCCGCTTCGGCTTTGTGATAGTTGACGACTCGAAACGGGGCAAAGGCTATGGCAAGCAGATGCTACGTCTCGCTATCGATCATGCAAAGCATAAACTGGGTGTTCAGAAGATTACTTTGGGGGTGTTCGACAACAACCCCTCGGCCATTCATTGCTACGAGTCGGTAGGATTCGTTGTGACTGGTACCGACACCTATGCGATAGATGGCGAAGAATGGACTGGAAAAGAAATGGAATTAGTTATAAAAAACAATTTATACAGATGAAAGAAATATTGTACATACTGACAACCTGTTGTTGGAATAAGAAAGAGTGATATTCCCACGCTGGGAACATCACATTCCCACAATGGGAATAAATTGTTCCCACGTTGGGAATAAGTAATGTACCTGGGGGCTGCCACACCGTTTGTACGGTTGAGAAGTCGGATGGCTATCGGATTCATTTCTCTTTGGCTTGCCTTGCAAACTCAAACAGCGACAAGGGTAGGTGGCAGTAGCCGTCGGGATTCTTGTCGAGATAATCCTGATGATACTCTTCGGCGGTGTAGAAGTTCTGCAAGGGCAGTTTCTCTACCGCTAACGGCTGATTGTAGTTCTTCTGCTCTTCGGCAAACACCTTCTCGATGACGGGCAAGTCTTCCGGGTCGGTATAGTAAACACCAGTACGATAGCGCGTACCCTCGTCGTGTCCCTGCTTGTTGAGACTTGTCGGGTCAATGGCTTTGAAAAACATCTTCAGCAGGAATTCAAGACTGACCACATCAGGATAGAACCTCACAAAGACGGTCTCGGCAAAGCCTGTCTGGTCGGTATAGACCTCCTTATAAGTAGGATTCTCCGTGTGTCCGTTGGCGAATCCCACTTCCGTGATGGCCACGCCCTCAATCTGCTTGAAGTAATGCTCCGTTCCCCAGAAACAGCCTCCCGCCAGATAGATGTCCTTCGTGGGTTTCGTTTCTATGATCTTCATAATCATCTCTTCATTACATCTTCTACCTCACAATGACTTGATAAACTTTACCTTGGCGGCATCGCGGGGCTTGGCGTTGGGTTGCTCGTTGGGGTAGCCGATGGCAAGGATATAGTTCAGCTTGTAGTCGGCTGGGATGTCGAGACGGTCGATGAAGAACTTGCACTTCTCGTCAGAGAGCAAGAAGCGGACAGGACCACCCATACATACGGTGCCAAGACCCAAGGCTTGGGCTGCCAGCATCATGTTCTCGCCTAATAAGCCGGCATCCAGCTCACCACCGCCAGCTGCTGGGGTACAAACGCAAATAAGGTTGGGGGCACCATAGAACAGACTGCGACCTGCAGCTTGATTCACGTCGGCAATGAGCTGCTGATCTTCAACTATACGTACAATCCAAGGCTGACGGTTTACGCCGCTGGGGGCATTAATACCTGCACGTGCCACTACCTCCAACTTGTCGTGCTCCACTGCTTGATTCAGATATTTACGTACTGAGCGGCGTGCCATAATAGTGCTGAGGGTAGGGTTGAGCTCCAGTTGAACGTCGATGTCAATGTCGGTGATTTTGTCGGTAGGCTCGTAACGTTTTACCACACGACCATCGCGGCTGATCAGGAATTTGGTGAAGTTCCATTTGATATCAGCATTTTTGTCGTAGTTGGCATCGCGCTTACGCATCATGTCGTCGAGAAGCTTACCAATTTTGTCGTTTAAGTCGAAACCGCCGAACGATTTCTGTGATTTAAGATAAGTATAGAGAGGATGCTCGTTGGCACCGTTTACCTCGATCTTATCGAACTGTGGGAACTGGATACCGAAGTTGGCCGTACAGAACTGTTTGATTTCCTGAATGCTACCTGGTGCCTGCTCGCCAAATTGGTTGCAGGGGAAATCGAGAATCTCCAGACCTGCGGCCTGGTACTTCTGGTACAGCTCTTCGAGCTCTTTGTACTGAGGGGTGAATCCACAACGGGTGGCGGTATTCACGATGAGCAATACCTTGCCCTTGTACTGGGCGAGCGACACGTCGCTGCCTGCATCGTCCTTTACTTTGAAATCATAAATACTTGTCTGTGCTGAAAGGGTCAGCACGCCCAACATTGCCATGAGGCTTAATAACACTCTTTTCATATTAGTCGAATTTAGTTCTATTATAACTTTTTCTCAAATCGTTTTATGCTGGCAAAGATACACAATTATGGACAATAATAAGTGAATTATGTAAAATGTTGGATAAAAATTAGTGATATTTCGCAAATTATCACTATTTTTGCAATCTGATTCAATCAATTTGTAAATAAGATGAAACCAGCCTTTGGCGTTTCTGATAATATCTAAGTTGGCATGAAAGTCATCGTATCAATAGATTCGTTTAAAGGTTGCCTGACATCAGCAGAAGCTAATCAGGCAGCCGCTGGAGGCATCCGTCAGAAGATGCCTCATGCTGAAGTCGTCCAGATTCCTGTCAGCGATGGGGGAGAAGGCTGGCTAGAGGCATTCTTCTCGGCTAAGGGCGGCCAGCTGGTAGATGTCAATGTGAGAGATCCGCTGCTACGGCCTGTCGTTGCACAGTATCTGAAGCAAGATGATACGGCAGTGATTGAAATGGCCAAGGCCAGTGGACTGACGTTGCTCACGCCTGAGGAGCGCAATCCGATGGTGGCTACCAGCTATGGCACAGGTCAACTTGTTGTCGATGCTGTGCGTCGAGGCTGTAAGCATATCATCGTTGGTCTTGGAGGCAGTGCTACCAGCGATTGTGGTATCGGCATGCTTCATGCCATCATCGATGCGTTTGCCAAACAAGGTTCCTGGGATGATGTGCATGCCTTGGATGGTGTGCGTTTCACCATTGCTACTGATGTCACTAATCCCCTTTGTGGCGAGCAGGGAGCAGCCCATGTCTTTGCTCCTCAGAAGGGGGCAACGCCTGACATGGTCAAGGAGCTCGACGGTCGTGCCTCTCGTTTTGCGAAGGTCTCCGCCAAGCATTTCGGCTACGACCGTCAGGATGTTCCAGGTGCAGGTGCGGCAGGAGGTCTGGGCTATGCTTTCTTGCAATACATGAACGCTGACAGTCGCTCGGGCATTGAACTTCTGCTTGATGCGATCGGCTTTGAGGAACATCTGCATGAAGCCTCATTGGTAATCACAGGCGAAGGCTCGGCTGATCGTCAGACATTGATGGGGAAGCTCCCATTTGGTATTCTCCGTCAAGCCAGGCAGCATCGTGTCCCAGTCATGTTGATAGCTGGTCGCATCAAGGATCGCCAGACCTTGCTTGATGCTGGTTTCTCCGAGGTAGAGTGTATCAATCCCCCTGACCTCCCTGTTGAGGAAGCCATGAAGCCGGAAACGGCAAAAAGGAATATCGCTTTACTGATTCAAAGACTTTTAAAATAACTCCTCGTGGTCGTAACGAGGCATGTAGCGTATCAACTTATGCGCTGCAGCCTGAGCCATTGCCTCGTAAGCTCGCTCACTGGGGTGCAGGTGGTCGCCACTGTCAAATCCGTCGGCAAAGGCTTTGGGATTGGTGACGCTGCGCACGGCTGCATCGAAGTCTATACATCCGTCGAAGAT
Source organism: uncultured Prevotella sp. (assembly GCA_900318395.1). Lineage (GTDB taxonomy): Bacteria > Bacteroidota > Bacteroidia > Bacteroidales > Bacteroidaceae > Prevotella. The sequence goes on along the minus strand of ONKL01000066.1, from coordinate 43,540 downwards.
GGGCGATGTGCGCAGCCATTCATTAAACGCTTGTCGCATCTTGTCGCGCTCTTCGTTGTAGGTGCGCCAGCCATAGATAGGCAGCAAGGTGCCACTCCATACCTTCAGTCCCATAGCCTTGGCAGGCCTGACGTAGATATCCTCCACACCATGTTCCATTTCTTCCACTGTTGGCAGGTCGCTCCAAGGACGGAAGGGATTGACGTCGGTGCCCACGGGGTGGATAATGTCGTTGATGCCGTGCTGGATGATCACATCCGATGCTCCCGCCACATTCATCTCAATAGGGAATCGCGTAGCTCCCTTCAAACCGTAAGCCTGATAGGTGATGCAGTCGTACTGGCGCAAGATACGGGTGCCACTGACAGCTCGACGGATGACTGCGACATTGGATCCGAAAGCCAACTGTGCCATATAGTCGGGCCACGACTGAGCAGTGATGGAGTCGCCATAGCACACCACAGCACGATTCTCAACTGATGTCAGCACATCAATGGTGTTGAGGAAGTAGAACCAGTTCGTGTGGCGTGAAAGGTCGAGAGGCAGTTCGTCGGCCTCGGCAAAGTCGCCATAGGCATAAGAGCCCTTGGATAGCGGACCCGTGATGAGTGTGCCGCTGTTCATCTGTGTGAAGCCTGCCATATACATGCTCACTTCTATCGTGTCGCCACGATTCACACTATAGCTGATAGCGTCGCTCTCTGTCTCTGTGCCAGGCATCAGACTGACACTGGTCTCACCATCAAAGGTGATGGGCGTGTGACCAACAAACACCTTGGTGAGTTCTACGGGCTCAGTGCCTGTGAGATTGGAAAACCGAAAACGCAGCATAGAGCCGCTGAAGCACATCCTCACGGGATAGCGCAGTGTGAGGTCTTTGGCGTAGATGGCCTCACGACGATTGGTGATGGAGGTGGCATTGCCCCAGCAGGCCACCCATTTGCTTTGATCTGTCATTTTATGATGAATATAGTCTTTAGTCTCATAAACTATCCTAAATGTTGCTGCAAAGGTAACAAAATATCTGCAATAATTCGTATCTTTGCAAATAAAAATAAGAAAATACGTTTGAAAATAAAAGAGATGTAAGATGGAAACAAGTGAGAGACTACTTGTCAGGCCGGCAACTCAGGCGAATCGTTTCTATACGGGTGACCCCAAGGAACTGAGTGATGAGGTGGACGGTTTACTGGCACTTCACAGAGGTAAGGCTGTATATCGCAATCTGGCTGCACTTATCGTACCGCATGCCGGCTATTATTATTCAGGTCATGTGGCAGCATCGGCCTATATGTCGATACCCACAGACAAGACCTATCAGCGTATATTCCTGCTTGGACCGAGTCATCATGAATGGCTCGATGGTGCTTCGGTTAACACAGAGGCCGACTATTATGCTACGCCCTTGGGCCAAGTGAAAGTGGATCGTGAGACAGCTCAGAAGTTGACAGCGACAGATAGTGTTTTCTCCTATCAGCCTAAGGCTCACGACAGGGAGCATTGTCTGGAGGTACAATTGCCTTTCCTGCAGCGTAGATTTGAGCATGTGCCACCTATCGTACCCATCATCATCTCTACAAACGATTTCCGTCAACTGAGGCGCATCGCTGAGGTGCTGAAACCCTATTTTACTGAAGATAGTCTTTTTATCATCAGCAGCGACTTCTCGCACTATCCATCCTATGATGATGCTTGCGAAGTGGATGCATTGACGGGTCAAGCCATCGAGAGTGGTCGTGTGGAGGCTTTTATTGCTGCTATCGAGAAGAATGCCCGCAGTGGTAAGCGCAACCTGGCTACGAGTGCATGTGGCGAACTGGCTATTGCCACACTGATGCTGATGATGGACAGCCATGATGAGGTGAAGCATCTGATGTATCAGAATTCAGGAGATATCGAGGGTTCTGACCATAGCCGTGTGGTCGGTTATCATGCTTTCGCCATTGTCCGTAAGGAAAGTCCTGAGTTTGCCTTGTCTGATGAAGAGAAACAGCTGCTGAAAGGCATTGCCCTCAGTAGCATCAAGGATTCATTGGATGGAAAGCCAATTGCCCGCCAGTCTTCGTTGACGCCTAACCTGACTTCTAAGTGTGGGGCTTTCGTGTCTCTGCATAATCAAGGGCGTCTGCGTGGTTGTATCGGACATTTTGGCGAAGATGTGCCTCTGCATGAAATCGTAGCAGAAATGGCGCGTGCTGCTGCCTTTGAGGATCCTCGATTTATGCCAGTTACCGTTGATGAATTGGCCGACATAGACATCGAGATCTCTGTACTGACGCCCATGCGACGCATTCATAGCCTGGATGAGTTTGAGCTGCATCGTCATGGCATCTATATCCGTAAAGGCTATCGCAGTGGAACGTTCCTGCCTCAAGTAGCCGATGAAGTGAACTGGACGAAGGAAGAGTTCGTCGGTCATTGCGCTCAGGATAAGGCTGGTATTGGTTGGGATGGCTGGAAATCAGCAGAACTATATGTTTACGAAGCTATCGTGTTCTGATGGAGTGTCGGTATTATCAGAAGTCTGAGAGTGGGGGAGTGGTGTGTATGCTCTGTCCCCACCATTGCCATATCGCCAATGGTAAGGCAGGCATTTGCCGGAGTCGCCGCAATCAGGATGGTGTACTTGTCAGTGAGGTTTATGGCAGGCCCTGCTCACTGGCTATCGACCCGATAGAGAAGAAACCTCTCTACCACTTTCATCCTGGCACCCAGTGCCTTTCCATCGCATGTACAGGCTGTAACTTCAGATGTCTGAACTGTCAGAATCACGAGATCTCTCAGGTATCGCCATCAGAGGTTGGACATTACGACCTGTCCCCCATGCAAATCGTGAAACTCTGCCAGGAACATCATTGTCCAGGCATCGCCTACACCTATACGGAGCCGTTGACATATCTTGAATACATCGTAGATATCGCCCGACTGGCGCATGAGAACGGTCTTTGGAATATCCTCGTCTCGGCTGGCTATGTCTGTCAGGAACCGCTGAAGGATCTGCTGCCTTACCTCGATGCTGCCAATATTGATCTGAAATCATTCAGCGACGATATCTATATGAAGGTCAGTGGCGGTCATCTGCAACCCGTCCTCGACACCATCCTTGCCATGCGTGACGCTGGGGTCTGGATAGAACTGACAAATCTCGTCATCCCTGGTGTGAATGATGATATGGACATGATTCGCCAGATGTGCCGATGGATAGCCGCCAATGGTCTCGTTGACCAGCCACTTCACTTCAGCCGTTTCTTCCCGAGATTCAAGATGCAGGATATGCCTCCCACGCCTGTCCAGACGTTAAAAGCAGCCAAGCAGATTGCTGAAGAAGAGGGCATCAGCCACGTGTATTTAGGGAATGTATCTCTGTAAATAGGTGTCATACTGAGTCACGAATGGCCGGAATGGAACGGGCACTTCTGCAGCTGGTACAAACATCCGACTGACTACCTCAGGCATCACGTCGGCCTTGATAAAGTAGCTTCGGAAGGTTGCGCTTACTGGCTGATCACCTTTCTGCCAGCCAGGGAAGTGGGTCTTGGCAAACTTCGGCCCTTGTCCGCTGACCGCAGCATTGACAGTGAGTACGATGCCTTGGTCTGTCTGTTCAAAATTCAGCGACAGCGAATCACCTGTTATCAGGATGCCATTGCCCTCCTTGTCAGACAGGAATGCCGCATCGATACCACCATGATTACCTTCAAAGTAAAGGTCGTCCATGTGCTTTGCCCAGAAGCCATAGCGATTGGCCTGATGGCGACCAGGATAACTGGCAAAGGGACCGTATCCAATCCACTGCACCCGGTCGATGCTGGGATCGAGCAGATAGGCCAGTCCTAACTCTGAGCGGAAGACGTCGGCCGTGTCAGGAGCCAGCGTGAACGTCACTTCCTCTCCGCCATCGATGGGGCGGCTTTGAATGTCGGCTCTCACTTGATGGTTGTCTAATGGCAGCAGATACTTCTCCGGCAAGCGGCCTTTTTGAGTCAGGCGCTCACCCATAGTGGGCTTTCGGCCTGTACGGATAGTTGCTTCCTTGGTCATGACGGCTCCACTGCCATGCCCCGTCCATGCGATCTGAGGCTTGTTTAGCACAAACGACTGGTGGAGGAATACGTGGCCCTGAGCATCTTCAATATCAAAATGCAGAATACTGAGTCCGTTTTGTGCCGGTAGGTTCAGTGTGTATGGCACAGTGCTGTGGGGCTTACATTCCGGACTAAAGGCTCCATGCATCACGGTATCGCGATTGTTGGTCAGTGCCCAGTGGAAGGTCACGTGGTCCTTCAGATTCAGGAAGTCGTAACGATTCATGATTTGTAGCACATCGCCATCGATCGCCGACACGAAGGCGCGGGCATAGTTATGCTGAAGCTCGTAATAGTTGGGCAGGGGTGTACGGTCAGCGTAGAGCAGCCCATCGGTACCTTTATTGCCATACATCTCAAATCCCCCGTCATCAGAAGTAAAGACCCGCTCCTCATAGCCATACATTTTTTCAGTATTACATTTTTTAATTTTTACATTATTAAACGGCATTCCCTGATCAACCCATTCCCAGACACTGCCGCCTGCAATACCTGGTGTGCGTTCTATGATTTCCCATTGACGGTCGTGGTCTTCAAATGATATGCCCAGCGTATGGCAATACTCTGTGAAGATGACGGGACGATCAGCCCGCTGATAGAAATCTGCAATCTGTGCCGTTGAGGGGTAATGAGGTGTATAAATATCGGCCACTTTGGGGAAGTTGTAATTAAAGCGACGGAAATACGAGCCTACCTGCGGATAACAGATGGGGCGCGAAGGGTCGAGCTCGCGCTTTACATAATCCCCTAACTTCACACAGATATCAGTTAGCGGATTCTCATTGCCAAGACTCCAGATCAGCACCGAAGGATGGTTCTTGTCACGACGGATAGTGGCTTGTGCCCGTTGCTGAAGAACAGGGTAGAAAGTGGAGTCAGAGAGATTCTTGTCTCCATAGCCAAATGGCACTTCGTCGATGATATAGAAACCCAGTGAGTCGGCCAGCTCGTAAAAACGCGGTTCACGCGGATAGTGCGATGTACGGATATAGTTGATGGATGCCTCTTTCATCAGTCGCATATCACGAAGGATACTGGCTTCGTCGATAACCTTTACTGTCACTGGATCTGTTGAATGGCTGGTTACACCGCGCAGTTTGATGGGCTGGCCATTCAGTTTCAGGACATTGCCATCGATAGTGAGTTCACGAAAGCCAAACTGATGTTCAAATGTCTGGAGGGTTTTGCCATTCTGCAGCAGCGTTGTCCGCAGGGTATACAGATGAGGCGTCTCTGCTGTCCAAAGAAGCGGATGCTCTACTTTTGTCGTGCCCACAAGGTTACCTTGCTTGTCGAATATCTCATGTTTTACTTGAGTGCCCTTGCCACCATTGGTGATATCGGCAGACACGTACACCTCGCCTGTGTTCTTGGTTCGTATGGTGATGTCCTTCAGATGTGTCTTAGGCACGGCCATGAGTGTCACGTCGCGGAAGATGCCGTTGGGTGCCCAGTCGTCATTGTAGTCGAAGTCACTGCCAGGGAACTGTGAGACGACGCGTAAGGCGATAACCTGTTGCTGAGTCTTTTTATTCAGATAGGGAGTAATGTCAAACATCGCCGTGTTATAACCTGAGCGCCATGAGCCTACAGCCTTGTCGTTGATCCAGAGGTCATAACCATAGAGAACACCGTCGAATCGGATGATAATGTGTTGCCCATGCCATGCTTCTGGTATGGAAAAGGTCGTTCGGTAATAGCCTGTCAAGGCATTTGGACTATCATACTTCGGTTTACAGAATCCATAAGCCTCCCAACAGCCTGGTACGGGGATTTGTCTCCAGGTATCATCTGTTGCTGGCACCTTCTTGTCGTCGGTGATGCCTTCCACTACCTTCAATTGCCACTCACCGTTCAGACTCATCTCCATCTTGGGGTCTGTCACGGGCAGAATACCGTCAAAGGCATCCCTGACCTGCGCCTTGACACTTGTAGCCAGCAGCGCAAGGGCTATCATACTCACGATTCTTGTATTTGAGGTCTATTTTTGTATACTGATGGTCTTTGCTCCAATGCTCGAAGAGTCCGACAGGCTTCTCGATGGGCTTGCCTTCCTGCTTATAGGTGGTACCGCTGGGAGCGTTGGGCAGGCTGGCTGCTTCACGCAGATACTCGTCGCAGTAGTTCAGGCTCTGGAACTCTGGCCACTCACCGATAATGATGTCCATGCCCACAGCATCACAGGCAACCTCGTCTTGAGCGACGATGATGGAGCAAGCCCAGTCGCCGTTGAATGGCTCCTTCATCCACTTGGGGTTTGGTGCCCCGTTCACGTCGCGCGAACCGTAGGTGCCATCAATGAGGAAGAGCAGAGCCTTCTGCCCCATGTCCTTGTGTGTCATCCAGTCTACGAAGGTCTTATAGCCAGGCTTGCCGTGACGCTTATCCTGGCTCACGTTGTTGTGCGCGTTTCGTCGCCAGAGCAGGTTGATGTCTGTAGCTCCATACCAGTTCTTGGTCGTCAGCGTCACTCCTGGTCCTGAATGCGTCTTGAGCAGCGCAGAGTTGATGAGATAGTCGGCATCTACGATACACTTGGCCAGTCCGCGTGCCATCTTGCCGTTATCGACAGAATAGACAATCTGGTCAGGATAGTACTCGCACTTCTCGCGTCCGTCGCCACCGATGTTGTCAATCATGCGCACAAGCGGGAACTCTCGGTGTACTTTGTTATAGATGGAGTCGGTAATGGCACGGCTGGGCTCGCAGAGGATGATATCCTGCTCTCTCACACCGCCGTCTTTCACCATCGAGCGCACCAAGGCTAATGTCGTATAGGGCGAAGAGTTCAGTTCTATGGTGTCGTGGTGAGTGATGGCATTGTTCATGTTCAGCTTGATGGCTATCGTCTCTCCTTGCTGATATCCGCGATGACCGCGTCCGTGTGTCTTGTTGAAATGCTTGAAGAGTGCTTGCCATGCCTTCTTGGCCGTTGCTTCGCCTGTCAGTTGCATTACGGCTTCTGGTATCATCGCATCTGCCTTTGCCTGATCATTCCAGCGGTCTTCCACCCATAGCCCTGTTTTGCCATCCCATCTGGCTACGCCTGGCGAATGAATCCAAGCCACGCGACCTGGATGGATTCCAACTCCTGTGCCTATCGGTTCATTTGGACCGACAAACAATTTGGGTGCTTGCGGATTGAATGCTCCGAAGAACATACGGTCACGATCGACAGGCTCTTCCAACAGTTGTATAGTGGTCGAAGGACCGAGGTCGGGATTCTTCCATGCGCGCAGTTGCCAAACCAGTTTTCCGTCCTTGTCCACCTCGATAGCTTGCACAGGGGCGTTCGCCGTGTCCATCGGCTCCTTGCTCCATTCGTTATACCAGTTGTTGATGATATGATGACCGTTCTTTAGGCGAACCGTTTTCTGAGGCTGGGTCACGCCGTAGTCTGTCGTGCTCATTTCCCAAACAGTCTGCCCCTGCCGGTTAATCTCCTGAATCTTCCCCTTGCGTCCGGTTATCAGCAGGTTGCCTGTCTTCGGCATTTCCTGTACGCTCCAAGGCAAGAAGCCTTCCCAGCGGTCTACCTCCTGCCCATAGCAGTTGTATTCATGAATACACCCCAAGGCCATGTTTGCGATGAGGAGTGTACCTCTGGATGTCAGTCGTGCATTGCGGAACTGACCGTGTACCGAACCTTTTTCTGAGATGGGCAAATCAAACTCACGTACGATCTTCTTGGATGGTATTTCCATGACTACCGCCTTAGCTGGCTTGCCGTTCTGTACAAACACCACGTGCGTTTTTCCAATGGGTTGAATGGTGTGGATCTCCGTGCCTTCTGGTGCAGCATAGCTCCAGACGGTCTGCTGATCCTGAGTCACCTCTGCCACGCCATACTGATGTGCCACGAGTATATGGCCGTCGCTCATCAACACTGCATCGCTGATTTCACCACGCTGCAACTTATCTTCATAACTCCAGCTGACCTGTCCGTCCTTTACGATAAACATCCGTCGCTGTTTACTCTGTCCGGCATAAAAGAAATTGTGCCGTTCTAAACTCATGTCCACCTCTTGTGCAAAAGAGGCAAACACATTTGTCAGGATAAGACCGAATGTCAAAACAAGTTTTTTCATCTTCATTTCCTCAGTTTTGTATGCTATCATTAGTAGTTCGTTTGCTGGTGCAAATTTAGCCAATAATTCATAGACAAAACTGCATTTTTTGACATTTCACCCCGACAATCTGTTCTATTAATAATAATCGAGAAAAAAAATTTTGGAAATAGATTTTTTTTCTTAATTTTGCAGCCAGAAGTATATGAACACAAAAATTGAATGATGAACAAGACTGTAATCTCCATCCTGATATGGCTCGAATTTTTACTGAATAACCAAACTTTTCGACCCAAAATGTGAAAAATGTCTTAATCTACCAACATCGCCCCTGTTTCTTTTCGTCTGGTTTTGAAATAAATCACCTAATCATTTGGAAGTAATGAAAATAATCACTATCTTTGCACCCGATATTATCATTTTAACTTTTTATCGATATGGAAACAACAAAAAGAAAAAGGACTCGCGAGGAAGTACGCGCCGCTTTCCGTGAGTATCTAGATGACAAAAAAAAGCGCATGGAAGAAAAACAGCGTGAACTCGAAGAGATTCATGAAATGAGAATGTCGGGGATGACAATGGAAGAGATATTTGCATAGTCATCCTCCTTAAATCTTTTTATTATGAACACACTCAGATTAAACATCATTAATCTGCATGCGCCCTATCGGGTGTGGCAGAAGTCTGGGAAGCCAGATCATTATTATTTTGTGAGTGATTCCGGTGTCGAATTCAACATCGACTTCAAATTGGATTATGCATTTGTGCCCAGTGGCGCCTTTGAATTTAGCATTACCAACGAACGTCATGGACAATCGCCACTTGACACGAAACTCAAGCAGACCGTCTTCGCCATTGTCGAAGAGTTTTTCGAGCAGAACAACGAGGTGATGCTTTACGTAACCGCGACCGGTGACGGTAAACAGGCTTTTCGCAATCGACTGTTCGTAAGATGGTTTAACACCTACGAGCATCGCGACCTCTATTACATTCAGACGGCTGAAGGCAAGATGGATGGTCAAATGAACTTTGTGGCTATCATCTCTCGTTTGACATGCCCCTCTCTTCCACAAGCCATCGAGGAGTTCAGCGAGACGATTTCTTTACTGTTCGACATAGATGAAAAGTTGTAGCCAAAGAGTAGACTGGCACATGAGGGCACAATGGGGTCTGGAACCTTTGCGCCCTTCAAAAACCGTGAGCTAACTCAAATCATCAATCGAGTTAACTCAATCGACAAATCGAGTTAACTCACTTCATTTTTATACAGAAGTGACCTCCTCTGGGGCCAGGCCCCAAGTCTCTACAGCATTTCGGTCGTTGCTTTAGTTTTCAAGACGATAATCCATAAAAAAGGGCAAAAATTTTGGATGCTTCAAAAATAGTTCGTATATTTGCCCACAGAAATTGTTTATTCAAGCTATTATGAGTACACAGGCTATAACAGAACAGATTGCTGAATACTTCAAGACACAACCCGTCCTGAAAGCTTGGCTCTTTGGTTCTTTCGCCAGAGGTGAACAAACTGCGGACAGCGACGTGGATATACTTGTGGAATACGACAAGAATGCACGTATATCCTTACTTACTATCTCGCACATGATGGGCGAGTTGGAAAAGAGCACAGGCCGTCGCATCGACTTAGTAGAAGATGGCTGTCTGCTGCCCTTTGCTGTAGAGTCTGCCAATCGTGATAAAATATTAATCTATGAGAGAAGAGGTTAGAGATATGTCCAAACCAACTTTGGGGGACTATCGTTACAGACAACCCAGAAATTAAGCCGATTATTGAGCAGTTAATTCAGCAAGAGATGTTGGAACAAAAGTAATTAGTGCAACTTTGGGGCCAGGCCCCCAAGTTGCAAATGTTTTAATCTACCAACAAGGGCGCATTGGGACCAGGAACCTTTGCGCCCTCGAGAAGAGCATCAACGAATACGATACCTTCAAATATTATGTCGTAGGATTGAAGATGGCAGAGGTTGATTATACCGTGAAATTGGCTATAGGTGTTAAGAATGGCTATACTTATTACGGCTCAGTCCGAAAAGTCGGTTGCAAGAATAGACTGGGGTAGTCTCGCATGCATTCGCGCATATATAAGGAATAGTCGGAAGGGTCACATCATTCTGAAGTATGATAATTAAATAAGACACACGCATAGGAGCAACTAAAAATCCCAAGTGTTAAAACTAAAATAACAATGGTCGTAGTGAATAATACTACGGCAGGAAAACTTAATTCCAACGATCGTAAAGAACCTTTATCGTATACAACAGGAATTTCGGACTGGGCCAAAAAAGCTTCACACTGCGGCTCGGGGCGCAAAGGTTCCTGGCCCTTCTGCGCCCCTTAAATTTTGGCGGACTCCAAACGGGGTGTTCGGAGTATCCAAAAGGGCACAAGAGGCACTTCTGCATCCCTGTTATTCTGCCGTATCAACCTTTCCTAACGATATACTACTAGCAGACAAACATGTATTATCGGGATTGTTACAGACTGTCGTGAGAATCAAATAGCCCGATATAGTATCTGCATAGAAATTGATTTCATACGGAGCCGATGTATTATACCTGCTCGGCTCATTCTCACAACCCAATATGACTATCATCATAGAAGCCATACACGCAAACAAAGTTTTCTTCATAAGCAATTTGTTTAAGTTACACATCTTATTTAATATTAGCAAGAGCCCTGCGAAGTTTGCTCATGCTTTTCTCATCATCACACCGTTTAAGCATCTTCTGGAATTCCTGATTTGAAATATTCTTGTCTACAAATGCTTTCAACATGTCTGTATGCTCTTCCTCTGGATCAAAGAAAATCTCTACTCCTAAGGCATCCACTTCTTTTCTTATCATGGTGTATGAGGATAGAAACTCTGGACAGAGGGAAATCAACTGCTTAGCGAAAGGAATGACAGAATTACCAATGCGCTCATTAACTCTTGCCTCAAAGAGAAGCAGTTTCTTGTCGATAGCTCTCTTCTCCTCTCCTTCCTGAGAAATGTTAATGATCTGGAATACTATATCGTAAGCCTCATCATTCCTTTTCAGTTCATAGAGCGCGCGCCCCTTGATGAACATCGCCTCCAGGCAAACCTTTCTACCGAGAACCATATCCGCATACCCAATAGCCTCTTCATAGCGATTGCCATAAAGACAGATAACCGCATTCAGGAAGTTGCAAGTCATACTGCAATCCTTCAACAGCTTCATATCCTTTGTCATGCCTTTCAGACAACTGTCATCCAGCATGATGTCGAACATCTTCTTAGCAATTAATGCAGCATTCCTCAGGTCGTTTTTGTGAATCTTATTCATCATAAGTTTCAGACACGACTTTGATGCCATGTTATAATCCTTTGCTATCAGATATTTATAAATAGCCTTGCCTGTTTCCAGTTCGTCATTGATCATGTCAACATCATTGAAGGAGTTGGCAAATGCGCGTATTTCGGGATTCTGCATGATGTGATGTGGCATAATAGGGTGGCTCAATGTCAAACCATCCAATGAGCGCATACGACTGATGGCAACGTATGCCTGCCCAGCTTGGAACGTACCGCGAGACAAATCGAAGTGCATCTTGTCGAATGTCATACCCTGTGACTTATGGATAGTGATAGCCCAAGCTAATTTCAGAGGGAATTGAGTAAACGAACCCACAACTTCCGATTCCATTTTACGAGTCTGGCTATTATACTTGCCCTGAATATTCTCCCAAACAACCTTGCTTACATTGATTTCCGCACCATTTTCCAATGTGACAAAAATATGCTCTTCATCCAGCTTAGAGACCTTACCAATCGTGCCATTCATATATCCAGCCTGTGGATAGTTACGGCAGAAAATCACCTGGGCACCAACTTTCAATCTTAGGAACTCTGGCACAGGAGCATCATTCTTCTTGAAGTCATCACGAATTTCGGCTTGATAGCAGAACTCTTCTTCTTCAATGGCATCCAATTTCTCATCATTTATCTTTTCTGCCATAGAGTTAAAAGAAGTCAGAGTCACCGAGTAATCCTCATTGTCTGAATCCTTTGAAACATGCTTATTCAGCAAAGCTAAATCCTCATTTGTTACCTCACCATCGCGCATCTTGTTCAGTATATCGAGGAAATCCTCATCACTCTGACGATACACCTTCTGGAATTCGATCTTTGGCAGGTTCATCCTCTTCAGCACAAATGCCTTATAGAAAAAGGGAAGCCCTGCACCATAGAGATCATGTAGCATCTCTGCATCAGCACTACCTTCTTTGACTACAGGAGGAAGCTGGAACAAGTCACCAACAAAGATGACCTGCTTGCCACCAAAAGGCATATTGGTGTGGAATACCATTCGAAGGCATCTGTCCATACCATCCACCATATCACTTCTTACCATCGAAGCCTCATCAACTATTATCGTGTCTGTTTGCCTGAGAATCTGGAACTTTTCATTTGAAAGACTCGTTTCTGTATGTGGCCCCATTGCGTGCATGGGGAATCCAAAGAAGGAGTGCATGGTCTGGCCACCAACAGCAATGGCGGCAATACCTGTGGGAGCCAGCACCAAGAAGTTCTTATTGATTTCTTCTTGGATACGCTTGATGAACGTTGTTTTACCAGTACCAGCCTTACCTGTAATGAAAAGGCAAGTATTTGTGTTTGCTACTAAGTTGAAAGCTTTCTGCTGTTCAACGTTCTGAGTGTCCAGTTTTAAGCTGTATTCGTTTTCCATATTGTCGCAATTTTGTTTCTGTTGGCAAAATTACGATCACGTTGTGAAGTCTTTCTTTACAACAAAAAAAATCCAAATAGTTTTGGATTATTTGGAAAAAATGCCTAACTTTGCACTGCTCATCTGTAGTCAGAAGGAGTTTCGGGGCTCGGTATATCTAGACATATATCGAGCCCTGCAGTTTCACCACTTATTCTAGTACTATTTGGGGAATCAGTTGGTGAATCAGGTTTGGGAATCAGATTGTATAATTTCCCAATAACCTCCCCTGTCTGAGCCAATGCGTCGAATGACATTCTCATTCTGCATTTCACGCAAGATTTTCTTAAGAGTCGTATGCCCCAGCCCCAATTGAACTTCTAACTTAGCAATTGTTATTGCTTTATTTCCCTCGATAGCTTCCAAAATTTGACGGGCTTTTTCTGGCCACTTTTCTGGCCACTTTTCTGGCCACTTTACTATATTCTGGCCACTTTTCTGGTCACCGTTTCTTTCCCTTTCATTAGCAGAGGATGCAGAAGCAATGGGTCTTTTAAACGTAATCCATACAAATAAGCCATCAGTACCATACTCTGGCTCTGATACTCCTGCAGCCTTGCATACTTCCATCATTCTGCTGACACCAGTACCCCAACTTTCCAAGAACCCCGTCTTGTAAAGAGCGCTCGCTATAATAGGATTCTGAGGATAAGAACGATGCGGATGTTTGATAGTCTCAACAGTCAACTCATTTGGCAGATGCCCTGTATTCTCAATCTCTACACGGTCATCATATACAGCAATGCCAACGCTGCTACTTGGCGAATCCAGCAGTCTATGGCAAAGTGCATTTGTTAAGGCTTCACGCAAAGCCTCGGCAGGTATTTCCAATTTCTCCTCTCTGCGGATGCCTTTGATGACGCCACTCAGATTCAGGTGTTTGAAAAGGAATGCCATACCAGCGTCAAGCAAATCAAAATAGTTGCCTTCGACTCGCTGATTATCTATAAATGCCATCTTATCTATGCCTCTGAAACGGGCCATTCGTAACAGGAACTGAGGGTAACTCTGTGGGCGTTTAGTAAACAATGCCGCCGCTGCATTCTTAATCTTTCCGTTTTCCACCATAGCGAATTTTTCCAGCAAAGTCATGGTGTTCTCAGTACTGGATGATTCTGGCATACGTCCCTGGCTAATACCATACGTCACACAACCTCTGATTTTGCTTTCGTCCAAATCCTCAAAGTGTAGCGTATCTGGAGTCTGGCTTTCCCATGCAAAACGTTTAGGATCACTGCGACGGAGACGTTCTTCAAACATCGAACGAGGCATCAGCATAGTCGTACTCTCCACTTTGTAAAATGCCCTACCATCGTATGTATATGGAGCATCACCAAACTTGGCAGGTTCTGCATGGATACCTATCACATAGCAATCCTGACGATCCGGTACTTCGAACAGTTCTATAGGCAAACTTATCGCAGGTTCAAACTTCCTCACTTCGTTTGCTATCTCACGCTGGGTGCTATCTGTCACGAATTGACCCTGTATCTTCAAATCGGGCGTGATACCAAAGAACAGCCATCCTCCATCTGTATTCAGAAATGCGCACAGAGACTGCATACCCTTAATGAGCTCGCCTGTAGTCTTTTTCAACTCCAGCACACGGTTCTCATCTTTTGCTATTATCTGTTTTATCTCCTCAATGCTCATAATCTTACCATATATCTTGTAAAGAATTGTTTTACTGCTAATTTTAAGGAGTCATTAACCATTGTGTATATTCCCATATTATCCACCCAGTTGTTTAGTGTTTTATTCCATAACACTTCATGTAACTCTCCTCTGATAACTTAACAGATGTTGTGAGTTTATCTTTCTTGCCAAAGTTTATTCAACCTTATGCCAATTTGCTAAATTTACTTGTTTATCTATATGTGTTGCTAAGTATGGAATAAACCAAGACATAAGCTCAATGATGGCAAAAAGTAAAGATTGTATTATTAATGTATCGTTGTATTTTGAAACAAATTGATGCACCCCATACTGAATATTGCCACGTTTATGCGAACCATCTTGTACCATCCTTACAACATATTCCATCAGCATGTGAAGCGCCTTGGGTAACACTTCTTCTTTCGGTTTATAGTTCTCTGCTTTTGAACATAAGAATCGACTGAAATCGTTGAGTGAGAGCCCTTTGGGGACAATTCCAAAATGAGCTGCTACTGCATTCATGTTTTCAAGAATCTCTGAACGGAATTGATTGAAATAGTTCTCCGCTTCAGTTAGAGAACACACTCTGCTTTGTATGAGCAACCCTCTAACTAATTCATATGATTTTGCATCGCATTGCTTGTCAAAGGTCTGAAAATAATTTAGTTCTTTTTCAAATTGATTATCTATTTGAAACTCTGCACTATTATATTTATCAACATCATTCTTTATCCTGTCAAGTAAAGGTAGTAAACCATTCCCTTTAAAGAATATTGCATTATCGTCTTTGAAATAACTCAGCTCTTCTTCGTCAACAAGGTCAGATAGATTAACACGTTGTGTGTAAAGATAGAAAGGTATGCTTTCATACCGTTCCCTCAACAACATAGCTTTTCTGAGACCAGAAACCTCCTTTTCGTCTGAAGGTGTGAACTTCTTTGCTGTAAAGTTTGCATCGACAATTACTGCATCAATGCGATGATTGACGTTTTTCAACTTCTCTTCTAACATGGCAGCATTATTGCATTTTATAGCCTCAACATGCTGCTTCGAAAGCAATGCCTTGCTGTTTTCATCCAGCAAAGCATCGATTTCATCATCAGCCCATATAATCCGATATATCTTATCCATAGGAAATAAAAATTATATTACAACACTAAAGGAACGGTTATCATGAATGTTGTCCACCATTCATCTTTTTCCTCAGATGAAACTGCTTCACTTATAAAGTCAAGAGTACCATCCATAGATGAAACGATTTTGTACACATGACTTCCACCAAGTCCTGAGCGGCCTGTATCAGTACCGAACTTTCCAGAGGTAATGTAATCGTCAATGCTAAAATCTTTCGGCATCGGCTTTCCATTATTGCCTACAGCTATAATAACAACACGCTTATTGCCAAGCGTAGTTTGGTCAAGGCGTATCTTGACTTTGTTGTCTGGAGATTTTGTTTTATGGAATCCATGCCTATTTGCATTGTCTAGTAAACAATCCATCATAATAGCGAGGGCTGTCTCGTTGGCAAGAATAGTATTCTCCACTTCAAAATCGCCATCACAATAGAATTCGATAGAGAAGGTCTTGGAACCATAATTTTCCCATCCAAGTATGTATCGTTCCAGAAAGTCAACAATGTTTATCCTATCCTTGGGATAATCATTGAAATCAGCACCATTCATCTCTATCAGACGTTTGATATACCCAAAGTTGTCTCGGATATAGCTTATCCTCGACTTCCCTTCATCATCCACATCCTGCGAAAGAAGATCCAACGCATTATTGATGCGGATATAGGGAGTACCCATCATGTGAATTAGATCAGAAGAAGTCTTCTTGAGCATTTTCCGCTCCTTTGATGCCACGATGTCATCAAGGTATTTCTCTTCTGCCCTGAATTCTGCTATTCTCTCCCTCTGGCGTGACAAGGATTTAATCTCTGATCTTAAAGAAACTCCCTGTATTTCATTCTGTTCAGTCAGAAAACATTCCTCCACAGAAAGTTGATACTGTGTAAAATAAAGGGAATAATCGCGATTCTTAAGCAACATTTCCCATGAACCTTGTCTACACAGGAAAAAAACGAACTCCGGAAGCAACCTACTGAAATCAAGAATAAATACCAAGAAACCTTTAGGAACATACGTACCATCAACAGTCTTGTCAAAACGAGCCGCAGGAACAAAGACAGGGTTCTCCGGATCAGCCAACACAAAGGCCATACGGGGATTTTTCATGTCCAACACAAGTGCTTTTCGATTCACTTTATGAAAGGTTTGGTCATTTACGATTCCATCAGAGAGTTCGGACGGAATAACATAGATAGAATCCCAGTCCTTTGCAAAGTTATCTGCGGTGAACACTTTACCTTTCGTCTCACCAAACTTCTCGAATTTAATCACACCCAGAGTATTACCAATTTTACTCATAACAATCTAAAATTAAAATTAAACTTTATTATGCTTGCAAAGGTATCAACCTAACTGTACTAAATTGGCAAGTATTAGTGTTTGCCACTAAGTCAAATGCCTTTTGCTTTTCAACATTGTTCTTATCAAATTGAAAGTCTTCTTTCGTCATACAGTCGTAATTACCTTTCTGGCTGCAAAATTACGGCTCTGTTGTGCAGTCATTCTTCACACCAAAATATTTCTGATACATTTTTGCGATTTTTTCTTTGATTTCCTCTCTTAGCGATTCGGGAGTGAGGACTTCTATATCGTCTTGAAACCATGTAAGCTCTGATATCAGTTCTTTGTTTGGAATAACATCGAGTGAAATAATTCCTTCTGCCTCATTCTCCACTTCCTGAGAATGATGGATAGGCTTGGAAAGAACGTATGGCAAACGCTTAGGAGAGAACTTTAATCTTACATGCTCTACAACCTTGCCTTTTTCTATAGAGACTCCGATAATATCACGGAAGTAGGCATCAAAATCGAAATCGAGATTCCTCTTGAAGGATGTTTCTGCTAATTCAATGCCCTCAATTCTATCTAATGCTACGATCGACAAATCATCAAAATCAGGATTATAGCCCAAGAGGAACCATCTATTGTTATATTGTTTCAGATAATAGGGGTGAATGGTCCACTTGATAACATCTCTGCCAAATGGATGGTAGTCGATGAGAACTGGTTGGCGTTTAATGACACAATCTATAAGATTAGAGAGATATCTCAGTCCTTGCATGTCACGATTTTGCTCAAAACCAATGCTATTAGTATCTATTCCTCTAAGTCCAAAGCGATGTCGAAGGTTGGCCAACAGTTCCTCTACCCAATCATACATAGGGATTCCTTGTAAGCGCGAAAGAGAGGTAATCAATGTCTCCAATTGTTCAACCTCCATATCAGTTATGGGTGTTTCCATAATTGAGAAATCATAACTATAACGCAGATATTTGCGTTTACCATACTGATATGATTCAATAGGAGCTTCCCAGCCATCAACGCTCTTCATAAATTTGATATCGTCGTAGATCTGTTTCTTTGACACAGGCTTTACGCCTGCATCTTCTAACTGCACATTAACCTTCTCCATAAGATCTTCTATGAAGTACTTATGGTAGCTGTCGCTGAAACACTTGTCCAGTATCTTATATCTTACGAGTGCGTTCTTATTGATTGGCATATCATCTGAAATATGTCGCAAATATACAAACTTTTCCTTAAAGAAAAGAAAATCTAATAAAAAACTATCCTTTAACCCCCAAAATTGTGTACATAATGGATTTGTAAGGTCATTATTCCCTTCATTCGTGGCCATGTGGTTATGGGGGGCGCAATGGGGCCAGGAATGTTTGCACCCTTCAAAAACAATGAGTTAACTCAAATCTTCAATCGAGTTAACTCAATCGACAAATCGAGTTAACTCACTTCATTTTTTATACAGAAGTCAGTGATAAAAAAGGGGCTATAGTATGAGGGGTGCTCTTCCGAGGACATGATAGGCGCGGCAAAGCTCGCACGAGAGCGTTTTTAGCTTCGCGATGGCCGAGGAGCAGGGGGGTCGTCAAGAAGGCTTGGACCGCAAACTCCGCGTCGTGGAAGTCATGCCTCCTGCAGGGTGAGCAGTACCCCCCTCTATACCCCCTTATGAAGGGGGGTATGACGAGGGGGTGCTCACCCAGAGGGGCATGACGAAACCACAGGAGCGGAGAAACCGGCGGCAAAGTCCGGGGCGTTTGGAGCCTCCAAAAGGGTCGTTTGGAGGCTCCATTCACCCCGTTTGGAGGCTCCAAACGATCCGAATGGAGGCTCTAAACACGAAAAAATTCACGTGATGTTGGTCAATGTTGGTCAATGTTGGTCAATGTTGGTCAAAGTTGGTCAATGGGTTTTCAGAATGTCGTACCTTTGCACCGTCGGAGAAAATCTCCGGTGAGCGGGCCAAGTGCGCTGCTCTTCAGAGTTAATCATTCTTAAAGTTTTGACAAAAGGGTTAGTGGTGAGAAATATTATCCTTAACTTTGGCGAAAAATAGAAATTATAACAGCATAATGATGAAGAAGATTTTTACTTTCCTGTTGGCGATGCTCGGGCTGACAACTGCCTGCGGCCAACAACCTGCTACCGACACATACGAGGTAGATGAGTTTACGACCAAGAGCGGGAAGACCGTCAAGTTCCATGCCCTCGTTCATGCCAGTATCCGTATTGAGTTTGACGGGAAGGAGATTGAGATTGACCCTGTGACGAAACTGGGTAACAAGGTGATCAACTATGCCGCTATGCCCAAGGCCGATTATCTCTTCGTCACCCATGAGCATGGCGACCACTTTGACAAGGAGGCCATCAAGCTGCTCTCTGGCGCGACAACGCGTTTCGTCACCAATCAGCGCTGTGCCGACATGTACGGTTCGGGTGAGGTGATGGCCAATGGCGACAAGCTGCAGATTGCCGAGGGCTTTACGGTGGAGGCCGTTCCGGCATATAACACGACGGAGGGTCGCACGCAGTTCCATCCCAAGGGGCGCGACAATGGCTATATCCTGACCATCGACGGGCTGAGAATCTATATCGCAGGCGACACGGAGGACATTCCCGAGATGTCGGCCATCAAGGATATCGACATCGCCTTCCTGCCCTGTAACCAACCCTATACGATGACCACAGAACAGCTGATAAAGGCAGCCAAGACTGTCAAGCCGAAAGTGCTGTTCCCCTATCACTACGGACAGACCGACGTGAGCGGCGTACCCTCAGCGCTTCAGGCTGACGGCATCGACGTCAGGATCCGTCATTACGAGTAGGTATGTACTGAGGCTCCTTGGCCCACAGGGATCCAAAGAGCATGCCGACGGTCATAAAAGCCAGTCCTACGCAGACGAGATTGTCGGTGATGTTGAGCCTTCTTTCATTGTCCACGGTTTATTCCACATTCTTGAATGTATGAGTTAAGCAAGCGGGAGCTCGAGGATGAATCGGCACCCCTCATGATAGTCGGTGTCAAGTGTCAGGTCGCCACCGAGATTCTCGGCATGACGCTTAGCCAAAGGGAGCCCGAGTCCCAGTCCCTCTGAAAGGTCGTCGACCTTGATGAAGAAATTGAAGATGTTCTTGCGGTCTTCTTCCGAGATGCCTTTGCCTTTGTCTTCGACAATAAAGCAGATATTGTCGCCTCTGCGCTCTACAAGTAGCGTCACATGCTTACCGTCGGAATACTTGGCGGCGTTGTAGAGAATCTCGCGCAGGCTGCGTTTCAGATAGAGGCGGCTGGTGATGGTGCAGAGGTCGTCGGGCACGTTAGTCACGAAGTTGATGTTGAGGTCGGGATAGATACGTTTCGCGTCACTGATGGTCATCTGAGCCAGACTGTTACAAGAAAGCTTGTCACGCTGCAGATTGTTGAGCTCCTCTTGGATTCCTACTTCTGAGCTGTCGAAAAGCATCAGTAATATTCGTCTCAGGAGTTTGGAGTTATGGCTCATCATGCCAGTGATGCTCTTCATTTCTTCTTCGGGCAGTGCCTCGCAGATAGCATTATCACTCGATGGGGTGACAGGCTCGCGTAGTATCTGTGCAAAGCCCATCAGGATGTTCAGCGGGGTACGGATCTGGTGAGAGACATTCTGTATGAAGGCAGACTTCTGCTTGTTGGCTTCCTCTACCAGTTGTGTGGCTTTGGCAAGTTCTTCGTTGCGCTGCTTGGTCTGTTCACTGCTATAGCGTGCGATTCCTATGTGGAAGTTCAGTGAACTCAGCATGGAGGCGAAGCTGTTCTGCAGGGAGCCAATGGCATCTTGACGCGGACTCTTCGGTATATAAACCTCCATGTTGCCTGAAGCGATGGCCTGAGTTTTCTCCAGCAGTTCGTTAATCGGGTAGATGGCATGGTTAATAGTCCTGTTACAGAGCACGATGATGATCAACAGACCTAAGATGAGCAGCGGTCCTAAGATGAAGGAGAGCTGATGGTATCCGGCCAGCACGTCGCTGTCAGGACAGATCAGGGCAAGGCTCCACTCTGTGCCTGGCACGGGCTGATAGCTGACGAGACAGTCCTTGCCGTCGATCTTCACGGCCAGACTTCCCTTGTTGCCTGCAGTCATCTCATGTCCCAGGGCGATGATGTCGCGCTGGTGACGCGGGTCGGTACCAGTGAAGATGGTCTGATAGAACAGCTTGCTCTTGTCGGGGTGAATCATGTAGCGCCCTTCACCATCGAGCATGACGAAATAGGAATTGGGGTAGGGCTTCTCTTCAGAAATGATATCAGAGAGTCGTAGCAGCGAGAGGTCGGTGGAGATGATGCCTTGTATGCTGCCGTCACGCCTGCGGATGGGCTTGCAGTAAGAAGCCAGCATGCCTTCTAAGGCGACTTCCAGTGTGTCGATATCATCGAAGAATACCACCCAGCAGTCGTCCTCCGTCTCGCGCGCTTTTTTATACCAGATTCTCTGGAAGTATTCGTAGGGGGCTTCAACGGTGGAGATGATGCTGTCACCCTGTCTGATGCTATAGACAGAGAACTGTCGGCCGTATTCGGGGAAGACGTATGGCTCTGCACTGACGGAACAGCCGTCGATGCTCGGATTCAGTCTGACAAGGCGGTCTGTAAGAGCCATCAGGGAGTCGGGTTCGAACGAGCGTTCAATCATCCAACAATATGTATTGGTGGCCGTCTCGATGACCATCAGATTGCGACTGAGTCGCTGCAGCGTGGTGTTCAGCACGCTACTTGAGCGGTTGAGTGCCTCTTCGCGAATCAGGTGTCGCGACTGGCTGAAGAGGACGCCCAGCGATGCCGTGAAGATGATCATGGTGAGCACCAGGATGCCGACAATGAGTTTCGTGGCGAACGATTTACGGATGCTCATACGCTACCTCCTTTCACAAAGTCCTCATCAGAGAGGGTTATCAGGTTGTCGAGCAGGCTGGCGATGGTGCCGCCTTTTACCACGATATCGTTGGTCAGAGAACTGATGTCGGGGTTTTCGCCGCTACATAGCTGGTCTACGTCTTTGTCGATGGTGTCAGCAGGGGCAATCATCTGGTTGGTCATGTTGTGCAGGAATGCCGTTTTCATACGCTCGGCCTTTTGTGCCTGTTTATAGGCAGCCTGCAGCTCTTCACCGCGCTTCTGCAACTTGATCTTCAGTGTCTCCAGCTCACCGATATGATTGGCCAGCGAGTGTTGCATCTGCTGGAAATTGTTCTGTAACCGGCCTATCTCGTCCACCTGATGACTATCGGGAATGGGTTCGTTGTAGTTGCCTTTGGCAATCTCTTTTGCTTTCCTTGTCAGCATGAGCAATGGCTGCAGCTGCTGGTGGATGATATAGCAACTGAACAGGAATAACAGCAGCAGGCCGAAGAAAGCAATGCCGACGACATAATACGTGAGACTCTTGTAATCACCGAAGATATCGTCTTCAGGATAGATGATGCCGGCACTCCAACCAAGATCCTCGACAGTCCGTCCGGGAATGACCGTTCGCTTGAAGGGTTTATAGAATACGTAAAAGTCCTTTCCATTCTGGCTGAACGGCTTGTAACCTGTTTCTCCTGATACCATCGCCTGGGCAGCTTCTTTGGCTGACTTCTCAGAAAGCGTCAGCGCATTCTCTCTCATCCGCATGTTGATAGTGGGGTGAATGATATAAGAGCCATCCTTGTCGAGCAGTGTACAGTAGGAGTTGGCTGAGGGCTTGGCTTCTGCCACGATTTTCGAGAGTAGGCTGAGCGAGACATCTACTCCCAGCACCCCAACGGGCTCTTCGCCTTTGGGTCTGATGGGCAGACAGAAGGTGATGATGGGTTCGAGCTTGGATTCTTCGTCTGTGTTGGGGTTCAGCCATCCTGCCACATCCGATGTCATGGGTTTCTTATACCAGTCTTGTTCTGTGTAAAGTCGATAGCCGAAGAACTCGTCGGTTACAAGTTTCGAGTCGGCATAAGCCATCCCGGCACTGTCGCCACGATGCACGTAGGCCATAAAATACTTGCGATCCTTGTAGAAGTCGGGCTTGAGGGCGATGGCGCAGCCGGCAATAAAGTGGTTCGACTCCACCAGTTGACGGCTGTAGGTGTACATCATCTCAGGATTGTTCAGATGGGGCAGCATGCTGAAGAAGATGTTACCCGTAGCCAACTCAACGCTCAGCAAGGTGTTGTCGATATGTTGGGTGACACCTTCGAGTGTCTGAGCTGCCTTTTGTGTTGCCTCCTCCTTCACGGCCTTCCTGGAATAATAGAGCATCACAGCCAATGAGGCCATCAGCAGGATGGCCATGGAGAACACGATCATCAGACTGATTCGTACTGATAAGGTTCTTGGGATAAATTTAGCTGGTCGCACCATATTTCGGTAGCAAAGATAAGAAAAAAACGCTATCAATGCATTGAAGAACCCCCTAAATATTGTTAATTAAGCAGCTAAAGGCTGTCAGAGACGCATATTTCTTATGAAATATGAGTTTTTATGCGTAACTTTGCGCCCCAAACGTATGATGCACTATGAGTATTGAGTATATGTCACAGGAAGGTTACGACAAGCTCGTAGCCGAATTGCAACAGATGGTGAACGTAGAGTTGCCACAAGTAAAGGATGCGATTGCAGAGGCGCGCGACAAGGGCGACCTCAGCGAGAATTTCGAGTATCATGCCGCGAAGCGTGAGCAGGCGCGCCTGCTGGGGCGGATCCGCTTCAAACAGCGTGTGCTGGAGAATGCGCGGGTCATCGATACCTCGTTGCTCCACCACGAGGGGGTGCAGCTGCTCAGTAAGGTGGCAATGACCAATCTGGGTAATAATGCCTCGATGACCTATACCATCGCGAGTCCTCACGAGGCTGATTTGCGTGCTGGAAAGATCTCCATCAAGTCGCCTATCGCACAGGCGCTCCTGGGCAAGAAAGTGGGTGATGTCGTAGAGGTGCGCGTCCCTGCCGGACTGCTCAAGCTGCGTATCGACAGTATCGAATAGGTGCCTGTTCAGATATTGATACCATAGTTCTGCTTGATCTCGCTCATGACGAAGGTGCTCTCGATGGCACTGATGTTGTCGATGTCACCCAATTTGTTGAGTACAAACTCCTGATAATGCTTCATGTCCTGCGCGCGTACCTTTAGAAGATAGTCGTAGGCTCCCGATGTGTTATAGCACTCGGTGACTTCGGGTATGCGCATGATGCGCCGGACAAAGGCATCAGCCTTCTCGTGGTTGATCTGCTGTAGTTTCACTTTGCAGAACACGAGAAGGCTCTGTCCTAATTTCTCCGGGTCGATCACAGCCACATACTTGCGTATATACCCCTGGCGTTCGAGGCGCTTCTGGCGCTCGAACACAGGGGTAGGGGTCAGGTGCACAGCGTCGGCCAGTTCTTTGGTGGTCAGCTTCGCGTTGCGTTGCAGTGTCCTGAGTATCTGCAGATCGGTCTCGTCTAATGTATCCATATCGTTTGTGTTATTTGCGAGCGGCTTCAGAGGCTTCGCGCTTGGCCTTGCAGAATCGGTCGATGAAGTCAACCTGTTCGCGATTGGGGCGCATGATGAGCGATGCACCATTGGAGAATTGCATCGTGGTTGGCTTCGAGTCGTCAAAGGTAGGCCAGTAGGGAAGTCCCTTGGCATTGGGATTGCCAGTCGCGATGAAGTTCACCCAATACTGCTGCATGATCTCGGCGACAGCTGCCTCAGTGGGATGCTTGTCGGGCTGATTCAGGAACTGGCCATTGAGATACATGATATCATCAGCATGGGCGACACCGCGACGACGGGGATCCTGAGAGAAGCTCACGGTAGAAGGCTGGGCCAGGTAGGCAGCATAGGCAGGGCTCTTGCCCGTCTTGGCCTGTAGGCTGACCCATGCATAGCTGGGCCAGGCGAAGCCCAGATCGCGGAAGGTGTCGCCAAATCCGTGCCAAGCTTCATCGTCGGTACTGCCAGGATAATACTTCAATGCCTCGTCGGCCATGTCGCCGAAGATGCCCTTCACGGTCTTCTGGTAATTCTCGGCAGTCATGTTGCCTGGTGAGAAGAGGGCGCCCTCGTCGGAATTGGTCATGACGATGACGGCCACATCATTATACTCGCCGCGCTCATAGAGGCGATACTGGTCATCGCAGATTACGTAGCCGTCGACACAGGGCCAGAAGCCGGCGAAACCGACATTACCATCGCAGAGCGACATGGCATCCATCTGTCGCAGCTGTTTCAGCGACTTCTTCTTCAGATGTTTCTGGAAAGCGAGTCCCTGCTGCTCGGCACCCTTCTGCGAGGCATCCATTCCCAGCGAACGGGGATTGTCGCTCCAAGGAGCAAATGAACCTCCACTCTGGCTGATGCAGCCACGGAAGAGACCCTTGGCAAGCGGTGAGCCGCAGAGAAGGCTGCAACTGATGGCACCGGCACTCTCACCAGCGATGGTAACCTTCGACGGGTCGCCGCCGAAGTTGGCAATGTTGCGCTGTACCCACTGGAGGGCAAAGATCTGGTCGAGCAGACCGTAGTTGCCTGAGTGTCCGTCCTTATCCTCTTTCGACAGTTCGGGGTGAGCCATGAAGCCGAGGGCTCCTGTGCGATATTCGATGCTCACCACGACAATGCCGCGCATAGCAAGGTACTTCCACAGGTCGCCGCCATACCACTCAGTCTGGAAACCGCCACCATGAATCCATACGAGTACAGGCAGACGGTCGTTGACAGAGGTGGCGGGTGTAGAGATGCCGAGGTAGAGACAGTCTTCGCTCATCATGTCGGCAGTACGACCAGGGCGTGTGGGCTGTGGGGGCAGGGGACCGAACTCATCGGCCTTGCGCACGCCTTCCCACGACTTGGCAGGCTGGGGCGCACGCCAACGCAGGTTGCCTACTGGCGGTGCTGCGTAAGGAATAGCTTTATAAACTGCAAGCTGTCCATCGAGAACACCCTCGATGTCGCCTGTCTCTACATGGGTCTTCAGAAGCGGTTGCTCCTGGGCACTGATCACCGTTATGAAGGCGAAAAGCACGAAAAAGGTAGAAAATAGTCGTTTCATATTACAAAAAATGTATCATTAGTTATTCGTTTACGCCGCAAAAGTACAACTTTTCTGGGGAATTTGCAACAAAAACGAGTAGAAAAATGCGTTATCTTGGAATATTATTCTTTTAGAGGGGCTTTGAAAGGCTGGTTTCGGAATAATCTTCTGTGGATTTTGCATATACAGACAAAAACTTCTGAATTTGCGGATAAATTTGGTGGATAATTCTAAACTCCGTACCTTTGCACCGTCGATAAGACATAAGAACAAAAGAACATATTATTAATTAAATAAAGAAAGGATAAGATTATGAGTACAAAGAAAAATTACCGTTTTGAGACTTTACAGCTCCATGTAGGCCAGGAACAGGCTGATCCCGCAACTGATGCACGCGCCGTGCCCATCTATCAGACCACGAGCTATGTGTTCCACAACTCTCAGCACGCTGCCGATCGTTTCGGACTGCGTGATGCAGGTAACATCTATGGACGTCTGACCAATTCCACGCAGGGTGTTTTCGAAGATCGTGTGGCTGCCCTCGAGGGTGGTGTAGCCGGATTGGCTGTCGCCTCTGGTGCTGCTGCCATCACCTATGCCCTGCAGAACATTGCTCAGGCTGGTGATCATATCGTGGCTGCTGACAACCTTTATGGTGGAAGCTACAATCTGATTACCCACACGCTGGCTACACAGGGTATCACCAATACCATTCTTAATGTGAACGATCTTGAGGCTCTCGATGCTGCTATCCAACCCAACACAAAAGTAGTATATGCCGAGACTTTCGGCAATCCCAACAGTGATGTGCTCGACCTCGAGGGTGTGGCTGCTGTAGCTCATAAGCACGGCATTCCGTTTATCGTCGACAACACCTTTGGCACACCCTATCTGATTCGTCCGTTGGAGCATGGTGCTGACATCGTGGTTCACTCGGCTACGAAATTCTTAGGTGGTCATGGAAGTTCACTGGGTGGTGTCATCGTTGATGGCGGTAAGTTCGACTGGAAACAGAACGACAAGTTCCCCACATTGGCTAAGCCCGATCCCTCGTATCATGGCATCGTGTTTGCCGACGCAGTAGGTGCAGCCGCATACGTCACTCGCATTCGTGCCGTCATCCTGCGTGATACAGGTGCTGCCATCTCACCCTTCAATGCCTTCATCCTCTTGCAGGGCGTTGAGACGTTGAGCCTGCGTGTAGAGCGCCATGTAGAGAATGCGCTGAAGGTGGTTGACTTCCTTGCTAAGCATCCGAAGGTGGCAGCTGTTCATCATCCGGCTCTCGAGAGTCATCCCGACCATCAGCTCTATCAGAAGTATTTCCCCAATGGCGGTGGCTCGATCTTCACCTTCGAGATCAAGGGCGGACAGGAAGAGGCTTGGAAGTTTATCGACGCCCTGCAGATCTTCTCGCTGCTGGCTAACGTGGCCGACGTGAAGAGTCTGGTGATCCATCCTTATACCACCACCCACTCACAGCTCTCGCCTGAAGAACTGGCTGAGCAGCACATCACGCCTTCGACCATCCGTCTGAGTATCGGTACAGAGCACATCGATGACATTATCGACGATTTGTCACAGGCATTTGATCAGATCTAAATGTGATTCATGGGAAAGTATATTATCGCAGACAACCAGGAACTGACGCGCTATGCGCTGGAAAGCCTGCTTCGTGATAAGGGTAATGACGACATCTACAGGTCCAGTGATAAGACTGGACTTGTAGAGTTGTTGAAGCAGCACGAGAATGCCATCGTGCTGCTCGATTATACCCTGTTTGACTTTGCCGATGCTGATCAGTTGCTGATTATCGGAGAACGCTTTGCACTGTCGCAGTGGATACTCATCAGCGACGAACTGACACCCCAATTCCTGCGTCAGGTCGTGTATTCATCGCATCAGTTCAGTGTCGTGTTCAAAGACGGCCCACTCAGCGAACTGCGCGAGGCGTTGCAGACCGTGAACCGTCATCAGCGTTATATCAGTCAGCGGGCACTGGAGACGATTATCAATCACCAGTTGGAAGAGGAGAACCAGCCCAGCATTTTGACGGAGACAGAGACGGAGATTGTGAAAGCCATCGCCCAGGGCAAGACCACGAAAGAAATCGCCAACGAGCGTTTCTCAAGTGTCCACACCATCACCACCCACCGCAAGAACATCTTCCGCAAGCTCGGTGTCAACACCGCCCACGAAGTCATCAAGTATGCCCTCCGGGCAGGACTGATAGATTCTTCAGAATTCTATATCTAAACAAAAAGAGTGAAGATTGATTTCTTCACTCTTTTTTTAGGCTTTGCTTGATGTCCTCCAGCAGATCTATACCAGCTTCAAGGCCGATACTTATTCGTACTGTTGTGTCGAGGACAGACATCTCCGCACATTGTTCGGCTGTAAAGAGGCCGAAGATGGTAGAGGCAGGATGGATGGCCAGCGACTTGCGGTCGAAGAGATTTGTGGCACGACGGATAATCTGTAGTTTGTCGATGAATGCCCATGCGGCATCCTTCGATTCGAGGTCGATGGTGAAGACCGCGCCAGGCAATGGACCAAACTGTACCTTTGAGAGGTTATAGAAAGGATTATCCTCAAGGCCCGTATAGTTCACACGTTTGATCTCCGGCAATTGCTGGCACTGGCGAGCGAGCCACAGCGTGGTCTCTGCCTGGCGACGGAAACGGATGTCGAGTGTGTCGAGACCGAGGGTTTCCATATAGGCTACCTGAGGTGTCATCAGACCACCAAGATTTGTGATCAATTCAGTCTTCACACGAGCGGTAAAAGCCTGCTTCTTGCCAACGCGCTTGGTTCGGGCCTGTAGGGCAGGGGAGGGCGCCTGGCTCCAGTCAAAGCGACCATAGTCGATGAGCAGTCCACCGAGTCCTGTGCCACCGCCAGAGATGTACTTCGTGCTCGACACCACCTCGATATCCACGCCAAAATCGACAGCATGGAAGGCTGAGAACGGCACGATGGTGGTATCGGCAATCAGGGGTACACCTGCCTTGTGGGCAATGTCGGCCAATTGGCGAATATCAGCCACGAACAACTGTGGATTGGTGATGATCTCGAAGAACAAGGCGCAAGTCTTGTCGTCGATCTGTGCCTCCACCTCCTCAGGTTTCGTGAAATCAACAAAACGTGGCTCTACGCCGAACGTGCCCAACGTGTCGCGAATCAGCGAGACACTGTTGCCAAACAAATGTTTCGAGGCAACGATGTTGAGTCCTGCTGCACTGACAGCCGTCAGCGCGTAATGGATGGCCGTCATACCCGTGTTGAGTGCCGTCACACTGGCGGCTCCAGTCAACTGTCTGACACGTTCCTCCAGATAGGTGGTCGTGGGGTTGGCGATGCGGGCATACGACGGGGCCATGGAACGACCGCAAAAAGCGTCGCCCATGGCCTTAGCAGACTCAAACTCAAACGCCGCCGTATAGTAGACGGGCATTGACAATGCCCCGTATGAGTCAGGTTTCTGATACTTTGTCGTCAGAATTTTCGTTTCGTACTGCATTATCGTCCTATGATTTTCTTAACTGCTATCACGAGTTTATCTACATCCTCGCGGGTATTATAAAGTGCGAATGTTGGGCGGACACTCATCTCATAGCCTAGGGCCCGGAGGGCGGGCTGAGCGCAGTGGTGACCCGCACGCACTGCGATGCCCTCCTTATCTAATAATGTACCTGTTTCAGGAACGGGGATGCCATCGAGCACAAAACTCACGACTGACACACGGTTCTTGGGATTGCCGATAAGCGTCAGACCAGGAATCTGGCCAAGCTGTTCTCGTGCATACTCCGTCAGCTGATGCTCGTGATGCTCAATATTGCGAATCCCCAGATGACTTACGTAATCGAGTGCTGCACCCAGTCCGATGGCATCAGCCACGTTGGGTGTGCCAGCCTCGAAACGGGCAGGCGGCACATTATATTCTGTGCGCTCGATGGTCACATCCTTAATCATGTTGCCGCCACCCTGCCAGGGCTGCATCTTATCCAAGAGTTCCTTGCGACCATACACCACTCCGATGCCATTAGGCCCGTAGATCTTATGACCACTGAACACGAAGAAGTCTGCACCAAGGGCCTGCACATCTACAGGCGTGTGGGCTATCGACTGTGCGCCGTCAATCAGCACGGGAATCTGGTGTGAGTGGGCGATGTCGATGATACGTCGCACATCGTTGATAGTGCCGAAAGTATTGTTGACATGACCCACACTGACGAAACGGGTTCGAGGCGTGATGAGCCGTTCCAGTTCTGAGAGGATGAGGTCGCCATTCTGATTCGTAGGGATAGCTCGCAGTGTAGCACCACGTTCCTGAGCAACACGCTGCCAAGGTACGATGTTGGCATGATGGTCGAGCTCAGAGACGATGACTTCATCACCAGGAGTCAGGAACTGACGTCCGTAGGTCTGTGCCACGAGGTTGATGCCCTCTGTGGTACCACGTACAAAGATGATTTCCTCGCTTGTAGCGGCATTGATGAACCGCTGTACCTTCTCGCGGGCTTCTTCGTAGGCATCTGTCGCACGGGCTGCCAGCGTGTGGGCTCCACGGTGAATATTCGAATTGTACGTACGATAGTAGTCTGAAATCTTGTCGATGACCTGATTAGGCTTCTGGGTCGTAGCACCATTATCCAACCACACGAGGTCGTGGCCGTTTACCTTCTGCTTCAGTACGGGGAAATCCTTCTTGATCTGCTCAGAGTTCAGCGTGTCCGCCTCCTCGTAGTGCAGGTTGCGCAGCTTCTGCGTCTCGGGGATGCCGATACCGAAGCCGTCCTCATGAGGAATGGTCTTCGTCTGAGCATCTGTATCTCCGAGGTAAGGAAGTTCGCCGTAGCCACTGCCTCCAGCCAGAAGCTGTCTGAATCCAGCTTCCAGCTCGCTGAGATTCAGTTGCTCGTCAGGCAATATCGCCTTCCGTTCAGCCTGCAGTTCCTCAGGGCAGTATCTTTGTGCGATTTCCTTCAGCATAGCCAGCGATCCGCCGTCCTGTGCAGGGAAACTATTTAGTTCTGATAGATTGATCATTTATTTCTCAACTTTATTTCTGTGCTGATAGTCATGATAATAACCCACCTCTACGTTCTCGAGTACGGCGATGGCATCGTCGGTGAGGGCTGCCAGCGAGAAGTATTTCGTGAGCAGATATGAGGCTACGCCAAACTTGTCGAGTCCCATCAGGCGGGCAGAGAGCGAAGGTGCTATCTCACCAGGGATACCGCTCTGGTGAAGACCAATGACACCCTGATTCTTTTCACCGACGCGAACAAGGATAATCTTCGTGGTACCTACGCCGCGACCAGTCAGATACTGTCCCTCTACCTCTACTTTATCAGAAGGAATCAGGGGTACGCCGCGCCATAAGATAACTTTCGTGCCAAAGAGATCTGTGGTTACAGGAGGTACACCTCGCCAGGTACATTCGCGCTCGAAAGCAGCGATGGCACGCGGATTGGCGATGAAGAAGGCCGGTTCCTTCCATACGAGTGACAGCAGTTCGTCGAGGTCATCAGGGGTGGGGGCACCATAGCGCGTGGTGATGCGGTAGGCGGGATTGGCAGCTGCCAGCAAACCAAACTTCTTGTTGTTGATGAGTTCCCACTCCTGACGCTCCTTGATGCTCTCGATCGACAGGCGCAGTTGCTCTTCGAGTTGGTTGTAGGGGTTATTATAGAGATCGCTCACACGGGTATGTACGCGAACAACGGTTTGAAGTGTGTTCAGCGAGTACTCCGTAGGATTCTCCTCGTAGTCGATGTAGGTCTCAGGGATGATGTTGTCTTCCTCGTGACCGCTCACCAAGTCGATATGTTTTTCGCCGTTGTCGTTGACAGAAGCTTTTAGGCGCAGCTGTTTGTCAACGGCCTTATTGAACGTCTCGCGGAAATCGGGCACTTCCTTGATAAACTTAATCAGCTCTTTCAGTTTCAGTCCGAGGAATACGGTGGGGGTGATGGCGCGCACGGAAACTGTCGATTCCTGCTCGTCGAGCAGATCGGCCTCACCGAAGTATTCGCCGTCGCCCAAGAGAGCTATCCGTAGGTCTTCACCATGAGGGCCTTTGCTGATGACTTCAGCCTGACCACTGGCCACGATGAAAAAGCGCTGCTTGTCCTTGCCTTCCTCTACGAAGAGTTTGTCAACATCTACCTCTTTCGTCTCGAATGAACTCACAAGGCGGTT
Source organism: uncultured Prevotella sp. (assembly GCA_900318395.1). Taxonomy (GTDB): domain Bacteria; phylum Bacteroidota; class Bacteroidia; order Bacteroidales; family Bacteroidaceae; genus Prevotella. The sequence goes on along the minus strand of ONKL01000066.1, from coordinate 11,300 downwards.
CAGAATCTCGTCGTCGAACTCAGAGAACAAAGGAATAGCCTTCAGGTTCTTGGCTGTGAAAGATGGTATGCCGTTCACATATTGGATGGGCAGGCGATCGTTCTTGCGGAGTTCAACCTTCGTGCGGTTCACACGGAATGTGCCTCCTGAGACCTGTACCCAAGGCAGGAGTTTCAGCAAAAGTCTTGGGGTGATAGAGCCCATCTGAGGGGCGGTCTTGGTGGTTGTTGCCAGTCTTCTGGCGGTAGCAGTGGTCACACTGCGCTGTAAATTAGAATCTGCCATAATCGTTTGAGTTTTTTATTGTTATACTTGTTAAACTTATTTTACTTTTTTACTTTTTTACTTTTTAATAGTCACTTTATGGGTGGTGCCTTCTACATGCTCAACGGAGATGACGTTGTAGCCCTGCTCCTTGGCATTGCGAGGCACGTTATCGAGAGGTTCGCCCTCAGCGAGTAGCACTTCGAGAATATCGCCCGTCTGTAGCTTTGAAAGCTCAATCTTTGTTTTGACGAAGGTCATCGGGCAGTGCTCCTTCGTAATGTCTAATACCTTTGTTGCCATATCCTTACCTTTTTACTTTTTTACCTTTTTACTTTTAAATAAACAACGTTTGTCCACCTTCCGAGAGGTTCAGGAATGAGGCTACACCGAGCACATCCTTTACCTCAGGAATAAAGTCCTCCTTCTTCAGACCGAGCACATGCATGGCCATCTCGCAGGCATACAGATTAATGCCTAAGGCCTTGGCTGCCTCAACGAGTTCTTCGAGTGTTGCCACATTGTTCTTACGCATCAGGTAGCGAAAGATCCTTGGACCTGCACCGAGGAAGTTGAAACGGCTCGTAGGAGTGACATGGAGACCACCCATCATAAACCCGAAGATCTTCGTCAGCCAGTTGCCGCCTGTAAACGAGCGTCCTTGTTTCTGCTTGATGGCGTCGAGCCCCCAGAAGGTAAAGAAGATGTTCACTTCATACCCTACTGCTGCCGCGCCCGTACCTAATGTAAATACTGCTGTCAGTTTGTCGAAATCACCACTGAAGGCGATGATACTTAGTTTCTTTTGTTCTGCCATAATTTTATGCGTTTGAGTCTGGGTGCAAAGGTACGGCAGTTTTGGCGCTCCCACAATCCCCCATACGTGGCATTTCGCATACCCTTGATGTGGTATGCGATTTACCCTCCCTGTGGGATTGTCGCTATGGAGAAATCGCCGTACCTTTGCAGTCGAATTCAAACTCAAATGATTATGGCAAAGATTTATGTAAATGGAGACGCGCAGGAAGTAAGCCTGCCCCTCAATGTGAGTGAACTGATCAAGCAGTTGCTGGTAGAAAACCCCGAGATGGTCAGTGTGCAGGTAAACGAGGAGTTTGCCGAGCGCGAAGACTGGGAGAGTATTCAAGTGAAGGAAGGCGATAAGGTAGATTTCCTTTATTTCATGGGAGGAGGAAGTGGAAAGTTAAGAGTTAAGAATTAAGAGCGAAGAATGAAGAGTTATGATTGATTTTACTGAAGAACAGATACTGCGCTATTCACGGCACATCTTGTTGCAGGATGTTGGTGTGGAGGGCCAAGAAAAGATAATGAACGCGCGCGTGCTGGTGGTGGGTGCTGGCGGACTGGGAGCTCCCGTATCGCTCTATCTCGCTGCAGCGGGTATTGGTACCATTGGTATCGTGGATGCCGATGTAGTGGATCTCTCGAACCTTCAGCGTCAGGTGATTCACTTCACCAAGGATGTGGGTGTGCCGAAGGTGAAGAGTGCCGAAGAGAAGATCAAGGCCATCAATCCTGATGTAAAGGTGGATACTTACTATGAGTTCCTTGATTCTGCGAATGCACTCGATATCATTAAAGAATACGACTTCATCGTCGATGGTACAGACAACTTCCCCGTGAAGTTCCTTATCAACGATGCGTGTGTGATGGCAGGCAAGCCCTTCTCGCATGGAGGCATCCTGCGTTTCAATGGGCAGACGTTTACCCATCTGCCTGGTACAGCCTGCTACCGTTGTATGTTTAAGGAACCGCCTCCAGTGGGTGCCGTACCGACTTGTTCGCAGGCGGGTGTGTTGGGCGCTATTGCTGGTATGCTGGGTACGATTCAGGCAGCTGAGACACTGAAGTATTTTACGGGTATTGGTGAATTGCTGACGAACCGTCTGCTCACCTTTGATGCCAAGACCATGCAGTTTCGTACGGTGCCAGTAAAGCATCGTGACTCGTGCGCCATCTGCGGCTCAAATCCCACTATCGACCATCTGATAGATTACGAGCAGGCGGCGTGCGACCTTCATAAGTGAAGAGTGAAGAGTTAAGAGTTAAGAATTAAGAGTGAAGAGTTAAGAATTAAGGGTTAAGAATGAGAATATGAAGATACCACAAGAAATCATTGATAAATTGATCAGCCAGGCCCAGCAGGACGCACCCAACGAGACGTGTGGCTACCTGTTGGGCACCAGCGGCTCGCCAGAGCATTTCTCGTTTGCGCCAAAGGACCAGTTTACGGCATTGCGATATGCTCGGAGTAAGGGTTTGAAGATTCTCGCCAACTGGCATAGTCACCCAGCTTCGCCATCGCGCCCTTCGCAAGAAGATCTGCGTCTGGCCAACGACCCCACCATCCGTTACGCCATTCTCTCTCTTTATGAGGGCGTTCACCTGAATTCTTTCAAAATTCAGAATGGCGAAGTGGTGGATAAGGAGGAACATACCATAGATGTGGTATTATAAATGCCACGAAATCGGGATTGTGGGTATGCGAAAATCGCCGTACCTTTGCACCGTGAAACTAAAATAAAATTCAGAAACATTAAACATTAAAAAATTACTAGGATTATGAAACGAATGTGTAATATGCGAATGCGCGAGTATTGTTGTTGCGACATGATGGCAATGACGATGAAGGAGGGAATATATATAGTAGGTATAAACAAAGTAAAAAAGAAACAGTATGAAAAAATTAGCATTAACAATAGCAGTATTGCTGAGTATCAACGTCAGCAACATTTGGGCTGAGCAGAATTCTACCAACGCGAGCAGTGTGCGCTATGTGAAGGCACCGCGATTCGCTCGTCCGCTGGTAGAGAAGTGGATAACCGAATATGCAAAAACACAGCCTGGCGTAGAGTTCCAGATCGCCAAAGGCAATCAGAATCAGGGTAACATAGATTTGAATGTCGTATTCGATAATCAAGATACAAAACCAGAAGACCTTAGCCATACAGTTGTTTATTTCGGAGAGTTCGCCGTGCTGCCTATCACAGCCAGTGGTAGTGAGGCTGCCAAAGTGCTGGAAGGCAAGCACCTGAACTCGAAGAAGCTGAAGCAGCTTTATTTCCTCAATGACGACTTCGATGAGGATGTGAAGAAGATCAAACAGTTTGAGAACCTCGTGATCTATAGCGGCAGCAACGCTACTTCGGTAGCCACATCGTTCGCCCATAACTTCGGCGAGGAGAGCAGCAGCTTCCGAGGCAAGCGTATCTCAGGCGACGACCTCTTCCTGAATACCGCTCTGACGAAAGATCCCCTGGGTGTATCGTTCAATGCCCTGCCCAATATCTTCGATCTGCAGAGCCGTCATATCAAGAGCGAACTCACGATTATTGGTATCGATGTGAAGAAGAATCTCGAAGAAAGCTTCTCCGACAAGGCCACACTCGATGAGCTCATCGCTGCCCTTGAGAGTGGAAAGGTCTCAGAAATAGCTGTCGAGAAGGTGGGCGTAAGCTATAATCAGAGCGACGATGCCATCAACCATTTCCTGCAATGGGTGCTCGAGAATGGTACCAAGTATAATCACGAATACGGATTGCTGAATCTGGATAACAAACTGACACAAGAACAGATCGATAAGGTGAAGACCACCCTTACCGCACAGAAGTAAAAAAACGACATTGACTTATGGTAAAAAGATTGTTTATTGCAACACTTGTTGCGATCAGCCCCCTCTATGCCTTGGCGCAAGGGTTGATCACAGGACATATAACTGACGCTCGCAATGGTGAGTCGCTCATTGGCGCTTCCGTCATCGTGAAAAGCGAAAAGGGCAAGGGCGTCGTGACAGATATCGACGGCAACTTCTCCCTGCAGACAAAGGTAGAACCTCCGTTGACCTTGAGAGTAGAATATGTGGGCTATCGCCCGCTGGATGTGGATGTCTATGATTTTGAGGAACCAGTAGAGATTCAGCTGATAGACAATGCCAGTCGCCTGAACGAAGTGGTAGTCGTGGGCTATGGTGCACAGAAGCGCCTGGAACTCACCAGCAGCATCTCGACGGTAGGCGATGAGTTGCTGAAACAGCAGAATACCTCTGTAGAGAGTGCCCTTCAGGGTGCTGTGGCAGGTCTGAATGTCACGACTACCAGCGGTCAGCCTGGTGCAGCCAGTATCATCCGCATCCGTGGCGGTAACTCCATCACTGGTGGTAACGAGCCCCTCTATGTGATTGACGGATTCATAGTTTACAACGATCCTGCCTCTACACGCACAGGTGCAAAGGGTAATGATGCCACTCTTGATCCGTTGGCTTTTTTGAATCCATCTGATATTGAGAGCATAGAAGTGCTGAAGGATGTATCGGCTACAGCCATCTATGGTACGCGTGGTGCCAACGGTGTGATTATCATCACTACCAAGAAGGGTTCTCATGGCAAGAACAATATCAGTTATAATGCCAGCTTCGGATGGAGTAAGATTGCCAAGAAACTGAAATTCCTCGATGCTTGGCAGTGGGCTGATGTGTGGAATGAACTCTATGAGAGAGGAGAACTTGGTTATGGCGTGGATCAGCCTACTGCGACCTATGACTGGCAGGATGCTGCCTTGCAGACAGGTTTCCAGCAGGAGCACCAGATCTCAGCTGTAGGAGGTGACGAGATCTCTCGCTACAGTATCAGCGGCAGCTATAAGAGTCAGGATGGTATCATCATCAATACAGGACTGAAGCGCTATGCAGGTCGCATCAACTATGAGCGTAATGTCTTCAAGAACCTGCTCGTTGGCGTGAATGCCAATGCTGCTTATAACAAAGTAACAGGCCAGGAGAATGTGAACAGTATGTTTGCCCCTAATAACTGGTTTGCAGCCATCTCCCATACACCTTATGCCCCAATCTACAATGCCGACGGCTCTTACAACTATGAGCCCAATCCCACCAGCGTGGATATCTATAATGGTAAGGTCGGTAATCCGATCAGTGATTTGGAGAATACAAAGACGGAGACAGAGAATACCCGAATCATCGGTACGGGTTTTGCAGAGTGGACCATCATCCCCCAGTTAAAGTTGAAAGCCAGTCTGGGTGCCGATCTCTCGAACACACGTCAGAGTTTCTATGCTCCCTCTTACACTACGGGCGGTATTGCCAACAACGGTTATGCCTCTGTAGGACAAGTGAAAACAAATACTTGGCAGACAGAATACACCGCTACCTATAGCAATGTATTCAAGCGCGTTCATTCGCTGACCGTTCTTCTCGGATACACTGCCCAGCGAACAGACCGTAGTAGTTTTTCCACTACAGCCCATACCTTCAGCAATGATGCTACTGGCTATGACAACCTGAGTGCAGCAGGTACGACGCTCCCTTCGACGAGCAGTCACTATATTTCTACGCTCCAGTCATGGATAGGTCGTGTCAACTATAGTTATGATTCTCGCTATAATATTTCGGCAACGCTGCGCGCCGACGGCTCGAGCCGTTTTGCCAAAGACCATCGTTGGGGCTACTTCCCCTCTATAGGTGCTTCCTGGAACATCGACCGTGAGAAGTGGATTCATGTTGGAAAGAAGGTTGATTTCATACAGCTGCGTGCCTCCGTCGGAACAGTAGGTAATCAGGAAATTGGTGATTATCAGTTTGTCGCCAACATTGTACCTCGAACGGTAGTTATCAATAACCAGTTGGCTACCAGCTATATCATCGCGAATAAGTCGAACCCTGATTTGAAGTGGGAGACTACGACTTCGTACAATGTAGGTCTGAGTACAGGTTTCTTCAAGAATCGTCTGACCGTAACTCTGGATGCTTATTACAAGAAGACGAGCGACCTGCTGCTTGATGTACCTGTAGAGCAGGTGACAGGTTTCTCCACCGTTCTGAAGAACATCGGTTCTGTGACTAATCAGGGTGTGGAACTGGAGGTTGGCGGTGTGCTTGTGGATAACAAGAACTGGAAATGGAATGTGAATGCCAATATCGCCCACAACAAGAATGAGGTGACCAGTCTGGGCGACTCAGAATCGTTTATCCCCAACTTCAGCAGTGCGACTATGTCGTATTTGAATCCGCTGATCGTGAAAGTAGGCGAACCCCTTGGCTCCTTCTTTGGCTACAAGTTCAAGGGTATTATTCAGGCTGATGAAGATATTTCCAGTCTTCCTGCACAGACTCACTCGACCGTAGAACCAGGTAACCCGAAGTTCGAGGATGTCAATGGCGATGGCGTTGTGAACGAACAGGACCGTGTGGTGCTGGGTAATATCCAGCCCAAGTTCACATACGGTTTCAACACCAAGGTATCCTATAAGAACATCGACCTCTTTATCAGTGCCAGTGGCAGCTATGGTAACAAGCTCTTCAATGCTCTCGCCTGTCGTCTGGATCGTGGAAACGGTTATTACTATAATCCGTTGGCTGAGGTGGCTGACCGCTGGACACCTACCAACCCCAGCAACACCATCCAGAAGGCCAGCAGTGCTACCTCTATCTATACCGACTCGCGTTTCGTGGAGGATGCCTCATATTTGAAGATCCGCAATATTCAGTTAGGCTATACACTGGCTGTGCCTCAGATTACGAAAGATGCCAAACTGCGTCTTTATGTATCACTGCAGAACTTCTTCACCTTCACCAGTTACAACGGCTACGATCCCGAGGCCAATCGTAACGGTATCGACGAGACGAGTGCCCTCTATCAGGGTGTCGACTATGGTGCATACCCCACGGCTAAGACAGTACTTGTTGGATTTAATATCACTCTATAAGCGTTATGAAAAAATATATCTCAACATATATCCTGGCAGCAGGGCTCACACTGAGCAGTTGCGCCGATTTGGAACAGAGTTCCATCAGTTCTATCAATAAGGACGATTTCTATCAGAGTAAGGAAGACATCGAGACCTCCATTAACGGCATCTATCAGGAGTTCACCGTAGGCGGCATGTATGGTATCTGGAATAATCAGATGATTTATCTGAATGATTTGCAGACGGATTATGTAAAAGCTGGTGCTCAGACCAACTCTGCCCATATCCGTGAGGTGGCCAACTTCGCCGTACAACCTTCGAATCTTTTCGTTGTAAATGCATGGGAGTCTCACTATATCGGTATCAACCGTTCCAATGTGATTATCGATAAAGTGACTGCTGCAGACTGGCTAGACGAACAGTCGAAACAGAACTATGTCAACGAAGCCCGTTTCCTGCGTGCTTATCTCTATTTCAACCTCGTACGCTACTTCGGTGGTGTGCCCATCGTGCTCCACGATGGTGAGGGTGAGGGAGCACCACGCAATACGACAGATGAGGTGTTCCAGCAGATTGTAGATGATTTCACAGCTGCAGAGAATCTGCCTGCCAACTATTCTAATCGCGACAGCAAAGCCTCGAGTCTGGCAGCTACGGCTTTCCTCTCGAAGGTTTATCTGGAGTGGGCTCAAACGTCTACAGAGAAAGGCAAGGCCAACCAGAAAGATTACTATCAGAAGGCTGTGCAGTATGCCCAGAAGGTCATCGACTCAGGCAAGTACCGCTTGCTGGATAAGTTTATCGACAACTGGTCGGTGGATAAGAAGAACGGTCCGGAACATATCTTCTCAGTGGAGCACGACCGCACCATCAACGGCAATACAACAGGTCACTGTACATTTGCCACCAACTGGGACAATGCAGAACCCGTGCTGCTGGCCACCAGCGACCAGTACTACGAAGAAATGGATCCCAACGACCAGCGTCGCGACGGCTCATGGGCCAAGCATCTTCCCAATCCTAATACACCAGGGGTGGACTTTATCTTCACAGTCCCCCGCTTCCGCAAGTATATCGACTCGCTCAATTTCGCCAACCCTGCCTCTACAGGCAATGCCGCAGGACAGTCAACCAATAGTGTCATTATCCGTTATGGTGAGATATTGCTGATCAAGGCTGAAGCCGAGAATGAACTGAATGGCCCCACGGCTGAAGCTTACGATGCCATCAACCAGATTCGTCGTCGTGCCTATTGGAGTCCCTATCTGGAAATTCAGAATCAGCCTACTGATGGTACCACACTCGAATTGAGCGGACTGTCTCAGGAAGAGTTTCGTCAGGCTGTGCGGAAAGAGCGTTGGAATGAGTTCATTCTGGAAGGTCACCGCTGGTTCGACCTGAAGCGCTGGCACATTCTCGTGAAGTACGTTAAGGAGCACTCGCCTGCTACGGAGTCTCTAAAGATCAAGAACGTGTCGAAACGCAACTACTATCTGCCATTGCCGCAGGATCAGCTCATCCTGAACCCGAATCTGGAGCAGAACTGGGGATACAGCGGTGAGACTGGCGATGGTCCCTATGATAGCAGTTTTGAGTAAGTGAGAAAGTGAAATATAATTATAAACGTTTTCAAATCAATCATTAAAATTTTTAGACAATGAAAAAGAATCAGATTTTCCGCAGTATTCTGCTGAGTGCAGTAGCTGCAACCGCTTTCAGTGCACAAGTTTCGGCACAGAGTTATGACAACTACAACAAGCGAGAGCTCCTGTTGCAAGTATTGGATCAGAGTCGCCCTAACGACTATGTGCCCGTGTTCTTCAACGTCCACTTCCCAGACAAGTTCGGCTATAAGGCCGTGAAATCACACATCGACTGGTTTCGCACGACGCATGTTGATTTCGTCAATGTGAAGTATGAGTTTGTTCCCCAGCAGGTGGAGATCAAGAGTGCTGCCGATTTCAAGAAGATTAAGGAGGTAACCCCTCAGGAGTGGGTGGAGCAGATTGGTGTTGTCCGCGAACTGGCTCGTGAGTTGAAGAACGAGGCATTCATCATTCCTACCGTCTATTCGCCGCTTGCACTGCTCAATCAGGCTGCCGGCACATGGAGCGCAAGTGATCCAAAGGCAGCTAAGAAGCAGCTGTTCGATCTGATCAAGAAGGACCCTGAAGCCGTAAAGCCTGCACTTGAGGCACTTACCAAGAGCCTGGTTTACTACATCCGCGAAGCTCGCAAGGCAGGTGCCGATGGTTTCTATATCTCCAGTCAGGGTGGCGATATCGACTCTTTTGGTGGCAAGCTCTTCCGCGACCTCATTAAGCCTTACGACAAGCAGCTGGCTGATGCAGCCAACGAGGTGGCACCTTTCAACATCCTGCACGTTTGCGAGGGTGGTGGACATTTCTCTGCTGACTCATTTAAAGACTATCTGGATTATCCTGGCAGTGTGGTCAATGTGCCCTACCATGAATTCCAAGGCAAGTCGTTGACCACTCAGCAGGTTGCCAAACTGTTCGATCGTCCTGTCCTTGGAGGTCTGGCCCGTCAGGGAAAGCTCTATACGGGAACCTTGGAAGAGGCAAAGGCTGAGGTTGACGAGATTCTGAAGAATGCCCCAGATAACTTTATCCTCGGTGCCGATGACTCTATCCCCAATGACTCAGATCCCGAGCGCGTTCGTGCTTTGGTGGACTATGTGCACTCTTGGCGTCAGACACACCAAAACTAAACTGTGTAGCTGATTAAGAATTTTCTTTCACGGCATCCTGAATGACTAATGGCTTTCGAAGAGCACCATTCATGATTCAGCAGGGTAGGGTCGCCAGGCCCTACCTTTGCTTTGGGGCACATACATTGCTCCGTGCCGCAGGTGGCATTATGTCCTTTATTCTCTAAAAGTTCATCAGAATACACGCACAGGAACTTGTGCTTAGGAAATTGTCCGTCGCGCTTAAAACGTTTGCGGAGGGCACGGGCCAGCGGGTCACCCTGCACCTTCCAGAACTCGGCAGTCTTGATTCTTGTGGGGTCGAGCTTCAGTGCTGCTCCCATTGAGGAATAGAACTTTGCCTGTGTCTGTGTCGCCATCAGGATCAGCAGCGCCTTGTCCTTCAGCGAGTCGATGGCATCGATGATGTAATCGTAGCTCCCGATATCGAAGCTGTCGGCAGTCTCGGCTGTGAATATCTGTTGCAGGGCAGTGATCTCTGCCTGAGGGTTGATGCTGAGCAGGCGCTCCTTCAGGGCTTCTACCTTTACCTGCCCGGTCTTCGAGGTGGCCATCAGCTGGCGGTTGATATTGGTGATGCAGACGCGGTCTGAATCGACGATAGTGAGATGCGTGATACCTGAACGTACCAGACTCTCGGCGCACCACGAGCCAACACCGCCCACACCGAAGATGATCACACGCTTCTGGCCGATGCTGCTCATCACCTCATCGCCCAACAGAAGTTCTGCCCTGCGGAAAATAGGTTGTAATGCCATATTATTTCTTCGTAGCACCTGTTTCGGCATCTACCTGACTGGGTGAATTCCCCTTCACCTCACAGGCTTCGTACTTAATCTTCTTGAAACCTTCAATGATGTTTTGGACATTGGTCTTGTCGGCATCATATTCGATGACCACTGTCTTGTCATCAAGATTGGTCGTAATCGACTTGATGCCTTTCTCAAAGCGGATGTTGTCTTTGATCTTCTTCTCACAACCAGTGCAGTGCATCCCATAGCCAGAGCCATGAATAATACTTTTGTTCTCATAATGATCTTTACCTTGTTATATATATTTATATCTTGTTCCAATTAATTCGTGCGCCGATGTAGAATACGGCACCGTGCACAGGACCATAGATCATGGTGGCATCAAAATTGGGTCCCCAAGGATTGTCGGCGCTGATAATGGCATTCTTCTGCTTGAAGCCCGTCAGGTTCTCGCCACCAACATAGATGCTCCAGTGGCGGAAGAAACGGGTTACCTGAGCACTCACCTGCTCGTAGGCCTTGAAGTGCTCGTCCCAAAGGGGGATGCCATGATTATCAGGCAGTCGCCCACCACCATTCAGCTGCACGGTGGCATCAAACTGCCACTTACCCAGGCCTGGGGCAAAGGATGCTGTGAGCAGACCCTTATAACGGCTGTTCATAGGCTTTTGTCTTAGTTCACCGTTGAAGGTAGCTTTCACGTCGTTCCACCTCCAGGCGGCAGTCACGTTGAGTTTAGGCAGGACCTCGTAGGTAGCATCCACCTGAATGGTGTGCGAATATGATTTGTCATCATCGCCCAAGCCGTGCACCGCAATCATCCCTTCAGCCAC
>ONKL01000064.1 GCA_900318395.1 uncultured Prevotella sp. | reverse complement strand
TGACAGTCAGTGATATACAATAAAAACTTTGTGGAGCTGGAGGGAGTCGAACCCTCGTCCAAACAGGGAAACCATACGCTTTCTACACGCTTATTCCAGACTTCGGTTTTCGAGTGTCAGCAAGACCTGGACCACCAACTGACACCTTAGCTCCTAAATCTTCATCCATGCATCGGAGCCTACATGGACTATTCCCGATTTAACCTGCGCCGCTGGATCCTCAGATTCGGAACAACATCCTTGGAGCGACGTCTCGTTCTCTCACCTTGTAAGAGAATAAAGCCAGTAATCTACTGTACTTCGATTAGGCAGCGAGAGCGTAACGTGTTTCGCCAATTAATTTTTCTCTGACTCAGATTATGGAGGGAACCAAAGAAGCCTCCGCGTGCTTACGTACCATCTCGACCCGCTGTCAAATCCAAACAACCCCATGTCGAAGAAAAAGTCGTAGCAAAAAAGCGTCCGCCGACGATTTCAGGGGGCAAAGATACGAAAATTTTAGAATTCTGCAAAGTTTTTGGATTATTTTTCGTAATTTTGCACCCGTTTTCTATAATAATAAGGTGAATAATCCGTTTTTTATTTAGTATGAAGATAAAACATTTGATATTGGCGGTGTGTGGGTCGATGATCATCACTTCATGTCTCACACCGAAGACCGTAGCCTATTTCCCGGAACTCGCTGACGGTGCATCGCTCGAGATGACCTACACGAAGGGTATCTTGCTGAAACCGACAGATAAGCTGTCGATTGTGGTAAACACGAAATCGGCAGAGCTGAACAATGTGCTGAACTTGCCTGTGACCTCGCAGATCATCGGCTACTCTGAGTTGCAATCCACCAACCAAAGCCGAGGCACATCGGGCTACACCATCGACCCCGAGGGCTACATTGACTTCCCACTGATAGGCAAGGTGAAGGCTGCCGGACTGACACGTGCCGAACTGGCTGAGCACCTGAAGCGTACGATGGAAGAGAAGAGCGTGGCCAAGGATGCCGTTGTGACCATCGAGTACCTGAACCTGGGATTCTCTGTCATCGGTGAGGTAAAAGAGCCTGGATTCTACGAGATCAAGAGCGACCGCACCACCCTGATGCAAGCCCTGAGCCGCGCAGGCGACATGACTATCTACGGTGACAGAAACAAGGTGAAAGTGCTGCGTATCAACGACGAGGGCAAGCAAGACACCTATGTGCTGAGCATGATGGAACCAGAGGCGCTGACAAAATCACCCGCCTATATCATCCAGCAGAACGATGTGGTATACGTGCAGCCCAACAACTACCGCAAGCGCCAGTCGGCCAACGCCAGCGACACCTCGAACGGTTCGTTCTGGGTCTCTGTGGTCTCTGTGCTGACAACGATTGCCGTGCTATTGTTTAAGTAATGATCGGAGAGAAGATAGGGATCCTTAGGGATGTGGCGATGGGAAATCTCATGAAACTGAAAGTGAGGTATGCCATCTATTGCAGGAGAAGGCTTGTGCTCTCGGAAAAGCAAGATCAGGACATCATCGTGACGCTGACCAGCTATGGAAAGCGTGTGAAGGGAAGCGCCGTCTATACCATTTACTCGCTACTGAAACAGACAGTGCGTCCTAACCGAATCGTGCTGTGGCTCGATGAGAAGGAATATAGGAATGACAACCTGCCCAACGACCTGGTGTTCATGGAAAGATTCGGACTAGAAGTGCGCTTTGCCCACGATATCGGTCCTTATACGAAGATTATCCATGCACTGAAAGCCTTTCCTGACAAGCATCTGATCACTGTTGACGACGATATCTATTACTCGGAGTCTCTCATCGAGGAACTGAAGATGGCACACAGCCTCCATCCGAAGGCAATCGTTTCTGGTTGGGCGAAAATGCCAGTGAAGGATAGCCACCAGAGACTGAAGCCTTACACGGAATGGCCAGAGTACCACCACGTGAACGATGACTTTGAGTATGACTCCAAGACCCTTTTTCCACTGGGTTGGGCGGGTGTGCTCTATCCTGCTCACACGTTCGACGAAGAGGTGACGAAAGAGGAAGTGTTCACCCGTCTCTGTCCTAAGGCCGATGACATCTGGCTCTACGTTATGGGGCTGCGGTGCAAGGCCGAGAAACGTATCCTCACACATTCGAGCATTACCAGATATCACACAGATCTGCTCAGGCAGCTCATGACCAAGGATCGACTAACGGCAACCAACCGCTTAGGAGGGGAGAACGATAAACAGTTAGCTGCTGTTCTTGAGCACTATGATGAAGGAAGGAATGAACAATGAAATGTAAAAATGAAAGATAATATGAAGGAATCAATGACAATCGGCGAGTTCGTCAAGACTTGTCTCGCCAAATGGAAATGGTTTGCCGTTTCTGTCTGTACGATGCTATTGCTGGCCATCGCCTATCTGGTGGTAACTCCTCCAAAATACATTAAGAAGGCTCAGATACTCGTGAAAGATGAAAGCGCCATGGGAGCACTCATGGGGCAGCTGGGTGGACTTGCAGAACTCGGAGGCCTCATCGGATTCGGCGGTTCGTCGAACGTGTATAATGAACTTTACGCCATGCAAAGCCCTTGGCTGCTGCTCAACGTTGTCAACCAGATGCACCTCGATATGAGCTACACCATCAAGGGCATCCAGAACAAGGATCTTTATGGTGAGGATCTGCCCATAACAGTGACCTTCAAGAACATCACCGAAGAGGACGATGTGCGCATGAAGCTCGACCTCAACAAGAACGGTGACGTGAAGATATACAAACTGAAGAAGAACGACGACAAGTACGATGACGAACTGACGGGCAAGGTAGGTCAGACACTGAAGAGCTCAATCGGCGACATCGAAATCAAGGCCACACCTTATCTCTCGAAGATGAAAGACGACGAGGTGACCATCACCGTGAAGCGCACTGAGCCGATGGCACTGGTGGAGTATATCAAGAAGAAGCAACTGAACGTGGTTGTTGGCAGTCGCGACGCCTCGATCATCGACATCAAATACAAGGACTTCTCGAAACAAAGGGCCACTGATGTGATCAACGCTATCATCGCAGAATATCGCAAGGAAAGCAATGAAGACAAGGATGCTCAGGCTGCCGTCTCAGAGCAATACGTGATAGAACGCATTGCACGATTGGAAACAGAACTGAAGACCCTTGACCAGCGAGTGGCTGACTACAAGAGCAAGACGATGATGCCCGACCTTGAGATGATGGCCAAGGCCTATGCCGAGGGCGCGATGGAGGTACAGAAGGCCGATATGGAGGTTAAGAGTAAGCTCTACCTCGTGGAGGCTATCCGAGACTATCTGCGCGACGAATCGAAGAAAGACCAGCTTCTGCCTGCCCTGCTGATTACAGAGAAGGAAAGTGGACTGGGCGAATCAGTGGCCCAATATAACACCCTGCAGATGCAGCGTCAGAAAATCATCGCCAGCTCAAGTAAGGAGAGTCCATTGGTGAAGGATCTTGATCAGCAGCTTGCCGCCATGCACGACGCTGTGCTGAGTTCGGCAGAGAATGCCATCAAACAGTTGAAGGTGCAGATGAAGAGCGTTGCCGAGAAGGATAAGGAGAGCAAGCAATGGCTGGCCTCAGCACCACAGAAAGCCATCGGCGGACTGGGAGACGAGCGTGACTGGCGCGTTATGAACGAGGTGTACATCTTCCTGCTACAGAAGCGTGAGGAGGCACAGATGATGAAAGCCATGAGAACCGACGTACGTGTGCTGACTCCACCGCTGGGAGTGAAAAAACAGGCATCACCCAACGTTCCCATCGTCATTCTCGGATCGCTGCTGTTTGGATTATTCATCCCTGCATGCAGGATCTTTGTAAAAGGTACAAAGGTAAAAGGTTAAGAAGGTGGTCATTCTGTTCATAGCCATCACCATTGTCTTGCTAGTTCTTTCCTGGAAATATATGCTCAGGCTAGAACCAGCTGGGGTGTTTGCTGTGATTTGGCTTGTGTCGGCTGTTTCCGTGCTCCTACTCAGCAATTACATCGAGCTGCGCTACACAGGAGGAGTATTTATGCTCACAGGCGTCACAGTGTTCGTCATGGGTACCATCTTCAGCGATGCATTCTATCATCCCGAACCATCAGGCGCGAGCCTCGAACTCAAGAGGCAGTGGGTATGTCCAACGTTAATCGTCCTCATAGCCGGTGCCATGGTGAATCCGATATACTCTATCATCCTACATGGGTTCAGTCTGCAAGTGTTGCTAGACATGCGTGAGATTATGGAGATGAACAAGGGCATTGCTGGTGATCGCTATTCTGGGTCGGAAGTGAGCAACTTCGTTAACCAGTTCTTCCTTATCTTCTCGTATGCTGCACCAGTCATCGGCGGTTTCTGTTATAGGCTGGTGGGAAAGTGGAATAAGGCACTATGTATCATTACCTTAATTCCTGGTACCTTCATTGCACTCACTCAGTCGATGAAGATGGGTATGATCACGTCGTTTATGCTGTGGCTCGCCAGTTATCTTGTCTGTTCATTCAGCTATGGACTCCCCATTAGAATGAAGGCGAAAGCCATCCTGAAGTTTGTACTCATCATCGTAGGATTCTTCCTCATTCTCTTTTTGTCAATGGTGCTACGTACTGGAGAAATCAGTGAGAAAACGATACTGGAGATTAGCGAGAAATTTGTAGCGTACTCTTTAGGTCACATGCACTGTGTCGACATGTGGTACACCTCATACACCCCCACAGATCTGGCTTGGGGCAGTAAGACATTTATGGGAATCTCCAATCTACTGGGTATTGAAGAACGTGTGCAGGGACTTTACCCTGAATACCTGAACATCGGAAAGAACGGATTCTATGGCATATCGAATATCTACACCTGCTTCAGACCGCTGGTGGAAGACTTCGGCGAGGTTGGAGCCATCATCATTATGTTTGGAATGGGAGTGGCTGCCAGTATGTCGTTCAGGGCATTGAAAGCCCACCATGCCGTCTTCTTCAATCAAATGATACTTGTGGCAATCTATGGTTATGTGATGTGGTCGTTTGCAGCCTCCTTCTATATGTACACCAGTTATCTGGCGATGTTTGTAGTGGTTTATGTCTTGTTCCACCTGCTACAAAAAGAAACAGAGCCATGCTGAAGTTAATCAAGGAAAAACTGAGTTCGGGAATGGGACGCGACGTGGTGTGGACATTCTCCATCCAACTGCTCATCATGCTCTGCTCATTTGCGATCAACAAGTTACTTGCCAGCCGATTGAGCATTGATGATTTTGGACAATACAACGTCATCAAACGCTCTGTACAGGTGCTCTCGTTCGTGATGCTCGCTGGTGTAGGCATCGCCCTTCCACGTTATATCCCACTCTACCGGAACAGCAAACCTCCACGCAGGATTGCACCTTTGATGAGTGCCTCTTTTATATATATAATAGGTGTATCATTTGTGATGTTTCTTGTCTGCTTGCTCTTCTCTGCGCAGATGGAGGATATCATCATCGGCCAAAGTGATAATCTGCAACTACTCATTATCGCCTTGACCTACGCTTTCATACTTGCAATGGCTCAATACGTGTTTGCCTACTATCGGGGTATTGGTGACTTCAAACGATATAACGGAACCCAACTGGCTATGCAACTGTTGACTATCATGCCACTGATTCTGCTACCGACACTCACTGTCAGACATGTGTTCATAGCTTGGCTTTTCATCACAACCATGCTCGTGGTTTGTCTGACAGGCAAGGAACTGAGAGGGAAGTGGCCATCATTATTCACACTTCAGCCCTCCATATTCATCACGCTCATCAAGTATTCTTCTGGACGACTGGTGGCAGACTTCTTCCAATTCTCGTTGGCTGCGTTCCCACTCATTTACATCAGTAATATACAAGGCTTGCAGACCACAGCTTATTTTTCGGTAGGCATATTCTTTGTGACGATGGTGACCCCTATCTTCTCCTTTATGGGCATCATTCTGTTGCCTTATGTATCAAAGGCCTTAGCACGCAGTGAGATGGCAACAGCCAATCGCTTGGTAAACCGTCTGGCTATAACATACATAGGGACGTCACTGCTGTTCATCAGCGTCATCTACATTTTCACTGAACTGCTGACGACCCTGCTCTTTTCCAGTGATTATATAGTGACTAAAGATCTGACAAGGATTATGATACTCTCCATCTTACCACAAGCTGTATATATGCTCTATCGAAACACTATTGATGCGGTGAGCGTCATACCGTACAACGCCATTTTTTTGGGGATATGCCTAGGGGTAATGGTCATAGGTTTTATGCTCTCCCCCACCCTCACCCTTTATGCATGGGTTTATCTTGCCGTCTCAACCCTCCAAGGCCTTCTCGCTTGGGGAGCATGGGCGTTACTCAGCAAGAAATAGCTTTAAATTCAATTATTAATAGTCTTTTTAGGGCAAATTACAAAAAAAAGTCGTACCTTTGCGCACTAATTACAGAAAAGTTGCGTTTTATAGTATAGAATGAACGTTCGAAAGGTATCAGTCATTTGTCCTGTCTTCAATGAAGAGAAATTCATTGAAGCATGTATTGTGTCTATTATCGAACAGGATTATCCACAGGATATGATGGAGGTTTTGTTTGTTGACGGACGTAGTACGGATAAGACACGTGAGATCATCGAACGCTACATGACACAGTACCCGTTTATCAAACTGCTTGATAACCCTGAACGCATTGTACCCTATGCCCTGAATCGCGGTCTGGAGGCTGCGAACGGAGAAGTGATCATGCGACTTGACGGACACTGTACCTACCCCACAAACTACATCTCGGAGCTCGTAAGATACCTCTACCTGTTGAATGCCGACAATGTGGGCGGTGTATGGAACACTCAGCCAGCCAAGGATACTCCCATTTGTCAAGCCATCGCCCAGGCTTCGAGCCATCCCTTCGGCGTAGGCGGTTCGATGCACAAGATTGGTGCCTCAAAGATCATAGAGACGGATACAGTGCCATTCGGCTGCTATAAGCGTGAGGTGTTTGATAAAACAGGACCCTTTGATACCGACTTGGTGAGAAATCAAGACGATGAGTTCAATGGTCGTCTGCTGAATCTGGGTGGTAAGATCTACCTGATTCCACAGGTGATTATCAACTACACAGCACGCGACACCCTCGGCAAGATGCGGAAGATGTATTACCAGTATGGACTCTACAAGCCGCTGGTGAACAAGAAACTGGGTGCGCCTGCCACCGTCAGACAGTTCTTCCCACTGATATTCCTCCTGGGACTGATTGTCGGAGGCGTCGCCAGCATCTTCTCGCCTTTCATCCTACATGCCTACACAACATTCCTGATGCTCTACCTCTTTATCGGCATCGTGGTGGGCAGCATGTGTGCCATCCGAATGCACCAACCCTTGCTGGCCCTGCTGA
Organism: uncultured Prevotella sp.; assembly: GCA_900318395.1. Taxonomy (GTDB): domain Bacteria; phylum Bacteroidota; class Bacteroidia; order Bacteroidales; family Bacteroidaceae; genus Prevotella. The sequence goes on along the minus strand of ONKL01000064.1, from coordinate 9,561 downwards.
TGCCCTACGTATTCTTCAACATCCACATAAGCTATGGCATCGGCTACCTTGTGGGCATTTACAATGTGATCAGCCATAGGACATGTGAGGTCAAACCCAACAGATAAAGCGATGAAAATACCATTCTCACCACCAGATATTACAGAGCAGGAAGCTCAGGAAGTGACTGCAGCCCTCTTGTCAGGATGGATTACGACGGGACCACGCACGAAAAAGCTAGAGTCGGAAATAGCCAACCTTTGCGGTGTGGATAAAGCTGTCTGCCTCAGTTCAGCAACAGCTTGTCTGGAATCAATCCTACAGTTATTGGGTATCGGTCCTGGCGACGAGGTCATCACCTCTGCCTACACTTATACGGCTACAGCAAGTGTGGTATGCCACATCGGAGCTACCCTCAGATTTGTAGATACTCAGAAAGATTCACTGGAGATGGACTACGACCAGATGGCAGATGCTATCAACGAGCGGACGAAGGCCGTCATACCAGTAGACTTGGCAGGTATTCCCTGCAACTATGAGAAGGTGCTGGCTGCCGTTGAGAGTAAAAAACACTTGTTCTGCCCCAACAACGACTTGCAAAGAAGTTTTGGAAGAGTTATCGTGGTGGCCGACGGTGCCCATGCGCTTGGTGCCCAGTGGCGAGGACAGATGGTGGGTGAGATTGCCGACTTCACCTCGTTCAGTTTCCACGCTGTGAAGAACTTCACCACTGGCGAGGGAGGTGCATTGACCTGGAGAAATCATCCTGGCATTGACAACGAGAAGTTATATAAAGAGTTCCAGTTGCTGACTCTGCACGGACAAAGTAAGGATGCGCTGGAGAAAAGTCAATTGAACTCATGGGAGTATGACATCATCTTCCCAGGTTACAAGCGCAACATGACAGATATCATTGCTGCCATCGGACTGGTACAGATGAAGCGCTTCCCGGCTCTATTGGCTCGCAGAAGGCAACTGATAGAGTGCTATAACGTGGCTCTGAAAGACGAAAACGTCAGCGTACTGGAACACTATACCGACGACTACACCTCGTCAGGACATCTCTATCTCGTCAGACTCATTGGTCGCGACAGCGAGTGGCGTAATCAGGTGATCAACCAGATGGCAGAACGAGACATCGCCACCAACGTACACTACAAGCCGCTGCCCATGATGACCGCCTACAAGCGACTGGGATTCGACATCAAGGACTATCCTAACGCCTTTCATTTCTTTGAAAACGAGATTACTCTCCCACTCTACACGAAACTGACTGACGAGCAAGTGGATTATATTTTGGAAAACTTCAAGGACATCATACATTGATCAGATTCTTCGACATCATATTCTCTGCATTGGGACTGATTGTACTCTCACCTGTCTTTGCAGCCATCTGTCTGAAAATCAAGGCTGGCAGCAAAGGTGACTGTTTCTACATCCAAGAGCGCATCGGCAAAGACGGCAAACCCTTCGGACTGTACAAATTCCGTACCATGCGCATTGGAGCCGACAGTGAGGGACTGCTCACCGTGGGAGAGCACGATGCCAGAATCACTCGTGTAGGCTATTTCCTGCGTAAGACGAAGATGGACGAACTACCCCAACTGTGGAACGTGTTGAAAGGCGACATGAGTCTTGTGGGGCCAAGACCCGAAGTAAGAAAATATGTAGACCTCTACACTGACGAGCAGAGGAAGGTGCTCAGCGTGAGACCAGGCATCACTGACTATGCCTCGATAGAATACGTCAACGAGAACGAACTGCTAAGTAAGGCTGAGGAGCCAGACCGCACCTATATAGAAGAGGTGATGCCCGATAAGATCAAATTGAACATGCGATACCTGGAGCACTACACAGTGGGCGAATACTTCAAGATTATCTTCCTAACGTTTAAAAGTCTGATATCATGAAGCGTGCCTTTGATTTCTGCTGGTCACTCGTCTGCCTTCTCCTCTTCTCACCCCTCTTTCTGGTGTGCTATATAGCCATCCGTCTTGAGGACGGTGGGCCTGCCTTCTTCCGTCAGGAGCGTATTGGCAAGGAAGGAAAGCCTTTCAACATCCTGAAATTCAGAAGTATGACAACAAACGGCCATCGTGATGAGTATGCCCTCTTCAAGCATGAGAAGAATGAGAACCTGACGCGAATAGGCCGATTCCTGAGAGACCACCACCTCGACGAACTGCCTCAGTTATGGAATGTGCTGAGGGGCGATATGTCATTCGTCGGACCACGCCCTGAGCGAAAATACTACATCGACCTGATAATGGAACAGGATCCCCGCTACGAAAGGCTCTATCAGTTGCGTCCTGGGGTAACAAGCTATGCCACCCTGCACAACGGCTATACCGACACCATAGAAAAGATGCTGATCCGCCTGGAGATGGATCTTTACTATCTGGAACACCAGTCGCTGATGCTCGACGCAAAGATCCTTGCACAAACCTTCCTCTACATTGCCTTCGGCAAGAAATTCTAAACGCTACATTTTCTTAAACCACAAGCGTAACACGTTGTCCTTAAGCACCATATCGCTACTATTCAACGTCTCGACAGTAAAAATGTCATCCAAAGCATTAATACCCAACGGTGCAATGACCTTAACATCCTCCACAAGGATGTCGCCTTCAGCACGCTCATGCTTATGGGCATTATAAAGACGAAGAGTCTGACCCTTATGCTCAAAATTGAATAGATAGCCATAGTGCCCCGTATCATGATCGTGGTCTACAGCTTGCAACAATCGCATCTCTACCCCCCAGAACACACGGGTTTCGGAAAGATCACTACTTACACCTGTGGCCAAGGTATCAACACGTACCAAGTGCCAATAGCCATCAAGATCACCATTATCGGAGGTCTCAATGTCGCAGCTTGTCAAAAGCAAGCCAATACCTATGATAAAAAAAAGGAAATGTTTCATCGTCGAGTGCTTATGATTCCTGTCTTACTAAGTGTCAGTTGTATGCCGTTATTATCACCTCGGATGGCTCCGAAGTCGGCTCCCCAGGCAGCAGTAGCTTTCCAACCCTTTGCGAAGGTCCAGCCTACCTCAGCCAGCAGACTTGTGTTATACTTACAATGAGTGTAGGGACTCTTATAACGGCCAAGCCCGTCCTGCCAAGAAGCCAAGATACGATAGTGGAGACTGGGAAGTGGTTGTCCACTGATACCCAAGTGCCAAGCCTTGAATCGGTTATTTTTCACCTCAATCCTGCCATCGTCGTTATAGAGCGGAGAAAGATAGAGAGGATTGCCCGCTACCTGTCCCCAATGTTCCCATCCCATCAGGATATAATGGTTGTAGTTTTCATCGATGCCTCCGATGTGGTCTGGGAACGAAGGGGTACGATCGTGATAGACAGAACCACTCTGATATTTCGTATAGAGATACTCAATGACGATATTCTGCAACCAAGTGACCTTACGCAACTGTAACTCTGCACCTAGCATGATATCTTTGAAATCATAGAGCAGATAGCGGTTGTCCTTCTTTTCATTCCACTCGTCACCTGTTCCATAACCATCATAGTCGAGCATGAACATAGCAGACTGATCCTCAAAGAATTTGTCGGCATAGAGGCTCACACACCAATCGTTGAGATTATAGTTCAGACGAAGCAACCAACTGCCAAGATGGTTACCCTCGGAATTCTGATAGGTGGTCTCATTGACTTCACCACCACCCGGAATCAGCGCATGCAGGAAAGCTTTCAGGCCCGAATCGTTGTGATATATCTTGTCGCCGTTATCATCTTTCATATAGGAAGTGCCACCAAACTGGCAAGCCAACTCAACACCTAACTCTGCAGAAAAAGGTTTTCCCTCCTTACCGATCTTCAGATAGCCAGCCTTGCTATGATACAAAGCATGCTCGGTATATCGATGTTTCTCACTGGTAAAGTTTTTCTGCCAGTTATCGTCAGTATACATACCATAGGCGATATGTCCCTTGAGAGACAGCCATTTTCGGGTTCCGGGAATCGCCCAGTAGTCGGGAAGGGCAAGTCGCACCTGAGGCACTGGGCGGGCATTGATGCCAAGTGTCTGCGAACCTGTGCTCAGCTCTTGGTTCTTCAGTTCCATCGGCTGTTCCTTGGCACCTACTGTGAGTACACCTTTCAGCCAGCGGCCTTCGACATACGCCTGCTGCACTACCAGCGTACTAGTAAAACCTGCAGCCACAGCCAGATCGGCACCATAGCCAATGCCCCACTTACGGCCATCATCGAGGGAGAGCGGGCGCTGGAGAGCACCACGAAGATAACCATTCGAAGTCTTCAGCGAACTCAAACCGTACTTGTTGGCATTCAGCCACAAGGGGGTATGATCGCCACTGGAGAGTGTAGCCTGCATCTCCACACGATACTGCAGACTGTCGAATAGCGAACGATTCTCTGCACTGACAGTCTGATAGCTACACATTATTAATAATATAGAAGCGAAATATCTCATATCGGGTACAAAATTACAAAAAAAAACGAGAAAAGATACACTTATAGGGAAAATCCCCTCCCTGTTTAGGGAAAATCCTTTGCAAACCTGCCGATTTTGTCGTTTCTTTGCACTGTGAAACAGAAAATGAATGTCGAACAAGCAAAAATGATACGATTATGAAGAAGATGTTTTTCGCACTGATGGTGATGCTGACCACAACGATGGCGGCAAGCGCAATGAGCTACGAGCAGGCCCGCAGCGAGGCTCTGTTCCTCACCGACAAGATGGCATACGAGCTGAATCTGACTGACGAGCAGTACGAGGCAGCTTACGAAATCAATCTCGACTACCTGATGGGGGTAACAGGACGTGCAGATGTTTTCGGCACCTACTGGGAGCGCAGGAATCTCGATCTCAGCTATATCCTGCTCGACTGGCAGTGGAGTGCCTATCTGGCAGCTAACTATTTCTATCGTCCGCTCTACTGGGAGGCAGGCTACTGGCACTTCGGTGTCTATCGCCGCTATCCGCACCGTGACTATTTCTACTTCGGGCGTCCGCACTTCTATGCTACCTATCGCGGCGGACATGCCTGGCATATTCATGGCGGACATGGCTACTACTACGGACGCAGGGAGCACTTCCGTTCATCCCCAAGAGCGCACTTCGGCATGCACGACCGTTGGAACCGTGGCGACTTCCGCACACCTCACCACAGCTCTACACGCATCACAGCAGGACCAAATCATGGCCATCATGGAGGTAGGATCGGCAGCAATGCCTCAGGCTACAATCGTCCAATGAATCATGGAAACGGTAACGTGAATCGCAGACCAAGCAACAGCTTCGGTGGCTCATACGGCAACAGACCGAGTGGTGGTTCTTATGGCAACAGACCGAATAGCGGCTCTTACAGCAGCAGTTCAAATGTGAACAGAGCGCCTTCACGCCTCACTGAGAATTCTCACATGAACAGCAGTTCGCGCCATGGAAGCTATATGGGACACGGCAGCAACCCCAGCCGTCCCTCTCACTCTTTCGGAGGCTCATTCTCAGGCGGCTCTCGTTCTAGCGGTTCGTTCTCTGGAAGCTCTCACTCTGGTGGTTCGTTCTCTGGTGGCTCTCACGGTGGAGGTTCTCACTCTGGCGGTTCACGAGGTGGTGGTGGCGGTCACTTCGGAGGCCACAGATAAACAAGGCTACAGTTCGAGCGTACGGACCTCCGCATTCGACATCCTCTGAATATCGCTCATTGACTTTTTATAATATACTGCCTGGATGGCCTTGTTCATGATTCCATGGCCTACAGCCAGCACCTTCTTTCCCGGGAATGTCGCCCTGACATAAGCGATGAATTCGCCAGCCCTGGAAAGAAGGTTTTCTAATGTCTCAATGTCATCGGGCCACACCTCGCCCTTCAGTTCAGGGATAAAGCGTCCTGTAAAACTGCCCCAGTCGCGCTCACGCAGCAAAGGGGTCGTCTGCACCTCAAGTCCATGGGGCTCTGCGATTATCCTTGCAGTATCGACAGAACGTTTCAGGTCACTAGCGATAATGGCATCGAGCTGACGGTCTTTCCATGTCTCACTCAACTGAGTAGCCTGGAGAATACCGTTCTCATTGAGTTCCCCCTGTGTCTGTCCCTGCATGATCTGACGGGCATTATCCACCGTTTCTCCATGCCTGACTAAGTATAATGTGGTCATAATTATTTAAATTTCTTGCAAAAATACGAAAAAACTATAAACTATAAACTAAAAACTATAAACTTTTTGTAAATTTGCAGCGCAAAATCAAGATAATAACGTATATGAAGATATTACAAAGTTCTGTTTTCCGTGCCATCTGTGCCATCGCCGTCGGTATCCTATTGATTAAATATCCAGATAATACTGTTACGTGGATCACTGTGGCCATCGGTGTCCTGTTCCTGCTTTCAGGACTGATTTCACTGATTGTCTATATAAACGCCCGCAAAAACGTGTCGGAGTATAAGATCATTGATGCCGAGGGACGCGTGGTGGCAGGCGAGAAACCCACCTTTCCCATCGTTGGTGTGGGTAGTCTGATTCTGGGATTCCTGCTTGCACTGACACCCAACATCTTTATCACTGCCCTGATGTATATCATCGGCGGCATTCTGATTCTGGGAGCTATCAACCAGTATATGAACCTGATCAACGCCCGTAGGTTTGGTAAGGTAGGCTTAGGCTACTGGGTGTTCCCGTCTGTCATCTTGCTGATTGGTCTCTATGTCATCATCAAGCCCATGGTTCCTGCCAGTATGGCGATGCTCATTCTGGGTTGGTGCTCGCTGCTCTATGGCGTGACGGAATTAATCAATTCCATCAAATTCCACACTGACAAGAAGAAATTCAGGGAGGCGCAGGAGATCCAAGTGGCAGAGGAGGTCGTAGAGAATACCGAGGAACTGACGGCTGAAGAAGTCAAGGACGAAGCACCCGCTGATAATACTCAGCTTTCCGTTCCAACTTCATCGGATAAGCTCTAGAACTACTGGGCATGCGATAGAGACGCAACTGACGGCCTTCGAACGCGAAGGCGGCATATTCACCCACCTTTGGAGGTTCAACACCAAACTGGCGACAGGCTATTTCTGTGGCCAGTTGACCTGCCGTAACGATACTTTCGCATAAAGGAAGGTCGCGCACCATCTGACGGAGATCTGTCTCTTCCACGATTTCCAGATCTTTGTCTGAGGCAGTACCCGTCGTGCGACGGATACGCGTAGCGGTATCAAAGAGGGCGATACCTTGAGTTTCGAGAAAAGAAACCAACTGCTCCAAACGGAAACACTTATGGGCAGCATCGACAAAATAATCCTTATCCTGAAAGAAGAGCAGTCCGAAGATGCGCCACATGTCGTTGATGAAATTCGGATAATAGAACTTCATCGACCATCGCTTCTCCGAAGGAGGAAAAGTGCCAAGCATCAGTAGCCTGGCACCTTTAGGGAGAAATGGTTGGAAAGGATGACGCTCTACCTCCATTACCTCTTGCCCAATTCCTCTATCACCTCTTCTGTGAACCCTTGGATATAGGTTCTCAGGATATCGATGCCACGCTTGTTCTCACGTCCCCAAGGAATGATCAGGTCGGCAAACTTCTTCGTGGGTTCAATAAACTGCTCGTGCATGGGTTTCACATCGTTTTCATAGTGGTCGAGCACCATTTCGACGGTACGTCCACGCTCCACGACATCACGACGGATATTACGGATCAGGCGCACGTCACTGTCGGTGTCTACATAAATCTTCAGATCCATCATATCACGGAGTTTCTTGTAATGAAGCGTCATGATACCTTCGAGAATGATGACGGGCTTCGGCTCTACATGGACGGTCTCTGGCAGACGATTGGAGATGACATAGGAATAGGTGGGCTGTTCGACGGCCTCACCGTTTTTCAGTTTCTTGATATGTTCTGTCAGCAGTTTCCAGTCGAAGGCATCAGGATGGTCGAAGTTAATCTGCTTCCGCTCCTCCGGTGTCAGATCGGTAGTGTCATTATAATACGAATCCAAAGGAATGACTGCTGCACAACGAGGAGGCAGCGCCTTGGCAATACGCTTTACGACGGTGGTCTTGCCTGAACCTGAACCGCCCGCGATTCCAATAATAATCATATACTATTTACTTTTCACTATTCACTTTTCACTATTCACTTCTCACTTTTCACTTCTCACTATTCACTTCTCACTTTTCACTTCTCCAAGTACACCACCGTCGGCAGATGGTCACTATAGCCATTGAGCCACTGTCCGCCAGCATGTGTGCGCAGGGTATTACCCTTGTAAGGCCCATCCTGCTGAATCAGATAAGGGCGACGAAACACTTTATAGTCAGTCAGTTTCAAACCTGTGTCTCCCAAGAGTGATGACGAGACGATAATCTGGTCGAACAGATTCCATGAACCTTGGAACTGCAGGGTGCCTTCACCCGCAGCCAACACGTTCCACCAAGGATTATAGAGGTCGCCATCGCCTACCTCGACCTTTTCGCGCTTGGCCCCCAGACACTTTGCCATCGAAGGGTCCTGAGGATCGTCGTTCATATCGCCCATAATCAGCAGCTTTACCTGCGGGTCATCCTTCAGCAACGAGTCTTTTACCACTCTAAGCTGCGAACCACCCTCCTCACGATAATAAGATGTGGCACCACGTGAGGGCAGATGGTTCACCACGATGGTGACATGCTCACCAGCCAGTGTACCACTCACAATCAGGAATCCACGACTGGCACGGTTGGCATCCTCTGGCAACCTATATATATAAGGTACGAGCTTCACGTTTCGCACACTGAAACGGGCAGGGTCATAGAGCAAGGCACAGTCGACACCACGTTGGTCTGGCCCCTCGATATGTACGAACTGATAATTGCGGGCTTTGAGCGGAGCCTCGTTGCAGAGATCCGTCAGACATCTGGCGTTTTCCACCTCAGCCACCCCGATGGCTGCGCAACCTTCCTGCAACTTGTCGGTACCCATCTCGGAAAGCACACGCGCCATGTTATGCAACTTGTTGACATATTTCTCCCCAGTCCATTTAAAGGTACCTTCAGCCAGGAACTCATAATCGTTCTTGCCTTCGTCATGACAGGTATCAAACAAGTTCTCCAGGTTATAAAAGCCAATCGCATAGTCGACCTTTCCGCCGTCTGGACGGGAGGCGCTGACTGTCGTTGTTGCCAAGAAAGCCCCTAAAATTAATAGTAATATTCTCATATATGATCATTTATGAGTGCAAATATACCACAAAAATCTGAGCAAACAAAGAAAAAGGGGCAAAAAAGTTTGTAGATTCCAAAAAAACTTCGTACCTTTGCACCCGCTTTATGCGAAAATTGTATTTAAACATTAATATTTAACTCAAAAATGAAAAAAGGTATTCATCCAGAAAACTATCGCCCCGTCGTATTCAAGGATATGTCCAACGGCGATATGTTCCTTTCGAGGTCTACAGCAAAGACGAATGATACAGTAGAATTCGAAGGCGAAACTTACCCAGTGGTAAAAGTCGAAATCTCTAGCACCTCTCACCCGTTCTACACTGGTAAGAGCAAGCTCGTTGACACCGCAGGTCGTGTTGATAAGTTCATGAGCCGCTACGGTAAGGCTGCGAAGAAG
>ONKL01000126.1 GCA_900318395.1 uncultured Prevotella sp. | reverse complement strand
CAGTCGCGGAAACCGATGAGGTTGTGACGGATGGTGACATATTTCTTCTTGGTGCTCAATGTCCATTGCTTCCGTTTACTGTTTGATATGATGTACTCCGGCAAAGTGATACGTACCTTCATTCATTACAGCTTGCTGACAAGAGCTGCCACTTTCTGCTTGGTCTCCTCAGTCTTCTGCTCGTCAATCTTGGCTGTTACAACCCCCATGTTCTCAACGCTCCAGTAGTTGCAGATGTCACGGAACTCACACGTAGCACCTTCATAGACTCCAGGCGAATAAGACGACATCAGCAGTGCCATCTTCTTCACCTTGGCAGGCTTGTTGACGCAGTACATACGTTGGATTGGAGCCTGAATCTGGGCGCAGAGGGTGAAATAGTAGATGGGCGCGGCCAATACCAACACTTCTGCCTCGTTCATCAGAGGATAGAGCTCCTGCATGTCATCTTTTTGGATGCAGGCACCATTGCCCTTCGTGTGACAATACTCGCAGGCCAGACAGCCAGCAATCTTTTTCTTCGACACATTTACCAATGTCACTTCATGACCTGCTGCTTCAGCAGCCTTCTTATACTCTTCCGCCATCCAAGCGGTGTTACCGTTCGCACGTGGCGAAGCTTGTAAAATCAGTATTTTCATAATCGTATCTGTTTTAGAATTGCAAATATAGTGAAAACCGCTGAATTATTGCTTATTTTGCCGCGACTATTAGGAAAAATTAAGTGTAGATGCTGCCCAATGGAGATAAATTATTTCATAATCTTCTTGTTATTCTTGCAATTTTTTCCTAATTTTGCAGCGTAATAAACTATAACCCTATATGAAGAAACTATTTTTTGTGTTGATGATGCTCTGTGCCGTGATGAACGTTCAGGCGCAGTCAATTCAGGTAGGCCAGAAATTCTGGGATGGCTATGAACTTTATACTGTCAAGGAGATCAGGTTAGGAACCATCGTGTATATGACCACCAAGCATGACGGTGAACTGACCTTGGAGAAGATTGCAGGCAAGCAGGGTGAGTATAAGCTCATTCCCAGCCGTCAGGCTGAAGAATGTCCCTTCGGTGCAGAGTTCGGATGGAGGGTACAGCATATCACGCAGGAAGGTGAGAACTTCCTTGCTATTCGTAAGCCTAATGGTGACGTGATGTGGACAATGAAGCTGACTAGGCTCAACGAGAAGGAAAGTAAGGAGATGCAGATGATGATGACGCAGGAGGAGCCTTGGAATGCCGTGAACAGCATATTGCTCAACCGAGCCTACCTGCATGGTATGGTCTCATCGAAGCAGGAACTGCGCCTGTTACGCAATAAAATCCTGGCCTATCACGGCTATCGTTTTCAGTCGAAGGATCTGCAGGAATACTTTGGTAAGATAGGCTGGTATAAGCCAGGCAATGATAATAATGCAGAGGTTTTGGGGGATGAACCCTATTGGGAAACGGAAGAGGGTGTGGCAGAATGCATCCGTGAGTATTTCGATGCCGTCAATAAGACTTTCGCAGAAGGTTCGGGTATGAGTCCCTTTGACTTGGACAAGAAATACTATTCTGCCTATTGGAACGAAGTCTATAATAAAGTGAACGAGAAGGAAAGCAATGCCACATCGGCAGAGCAGCTCTTCTTTGTTGATGACAACCACTGGACGGCAGGCTTGGAGACTCCCGTTGAAGCGAAGGACATCAAGGTGGAGTTTCTGACGGACACTAAGGTCGAAGCCACATTAACCCTTGTAGATAAAAGGCATGGCCAAAGCCTGAAAGCCATTCTCATTCTCGATTTTGAGGAGGCAATATGGCGCATCAGCAACTGGCTTAAAAAAAGCCATGATACATCAGGCAGTTTATTAGTCAAGATGGAAAAGTATACTCACCTCTCAGCACGGCACTGAGCACTACGGCTCCTCGCTTTGACGGCATGACGGCCTGCTGCAGCACTTCTTGGATGGGGCGCGTGCCACCCTTTGCAATCATAAAAGCTATATAGGTTAATTAGATAATGGATAGCAACACTAAACATAGAATACTTTTTGTTTGTCACGGGAACATCTGTCGAAGTCCGATGGCAGAGTTCGTTATGAAGGACTTGGTGAAGAAAGTGGGACTGGAGGACAGTTTCATGATTGATTCGGCTGCCACTTCGACGGAAGAGATAGGCAACAGTGTCTATCCCCCAGCCCGAAAGAAATTGGCAGAGCACGGCATCAGCTGTGCGGGCAAGACGGCACGGCAAATGACCCGCTCGGACTACGACCGTTACGACCTGCTGATTGGCATGGACTCGTGGAACATCCGCAACATGCGGAACATCTGCGGTGGCGACCCAGATGGAAAAATAGTGATGCTGATGGACTTCACCCGTCGCCCAGGCGATGTGGCCGACCCTTGGTACACGGGCAACTTCGAGGCCACTTGGCGCGACGTATTAGAAGGATGTCAGGCATTGTTAGACAGATTTGCAAGATAAAATAGGGAGTGTCGCCAAATATTAAGAAACTTTATAACTAATTGATTTGTAATGTGATAGAAATTTCATACCTTTGTACAGGATAAGAAAAATCCCCCC
>ONKL01000062.1 GCA_900318395.1 uncultured Prevotella sp. | reverse complement strand
CATCATCTTCACCCCGACGCAGGATCTGAAGGACGAGCTGGCCGACACCGCCATCCAGATCACCTGCTACGACCGCAACGGCGACATCGTGAAGCGTGTGACATCGGCGGATGCAGGTACCGTAGAGGATCCCGAGGGAGAGAGTAGCTCAACGGGGGACAATTCTCAGGGGGGTAATGACTCTGGCGATGGGCCCATCAATGACGATGGCGACGGACCTACTAACGAGCCTTAGTGCACGCTGGGGTCAGGCCCCAAAGTAAAGTCGCTCGCTGGAGGTGGTTGCTGGGGTCAGGCCCCAAAGTAAAGTCTTCGGTTGCCGGAGGTGGTTGCTGGGGTCAGGCCCCAAAGGGGCTGCGCCTTCCACTTTGGGCGCCAGAACAGGGGGCTGCGCCAGAACAGGGGGCTGCGCCTTAATCGAGGAACGAAACATTAATTAGGCACGGATTCACACGGCTCTCTTTGAGAGACACGGCTGAATAAAATAAAAACAGTGTTAATCCGTGGAATCCGTGCCAAAATTATCGAATCCGTGCCAAAATAAAAACAATCCGTAACTTTAACCATTAAAATCTAAAAAGCGTATGACTAAGAAAGAAACTATCAAATGGGTTGTGCAGATCATCGCCTCTGTGGCGTCTGCCATCCTCACCGCCCTCGGCGCTACGTCCTGCATGGGAATGTAGGAAAATGAATGAGAAAATGAGGGTATTTTAATAGATGTGACGGAAGAGATCGTCGAATGTCCCGAAGGCTATAGCGGCCTTCGGGTTTTCTATCCAGTAAAGGGGCGTGTCGTGATACATGGCCGCTACGAGAGTGAAGGTGCTGGGCGCACCGATGAGGTAGTGACAGTGGGAGAGCAGGCACAAGTCCTCGGCTGGATTGCCAGCTGGGAACACCACGTGGCAATCTGCCAGCGCCTTCAGATAATAGGCTTTATCCAACTTCGGGTCGTTGGTGCAGATGTATACGGCCACCGTCGCCTCGCGATGCTGGGCGCAGAACTGCCTGATGACCGCCACATACTGCTCGTCGCTATAGAGGAAACGCCCGCCTTGGAACGTCGCGTAATCACCACGGCGGATGTGCACGCCCAGACGGATACTCACGGGCGAGGCCTGAGTTTCGTCGGCAGTCACATCGAGGATATTCGCGGCCTTCTCCTCCACGGCTTTGTCGAAGGCGAAGAGTTGCAGGATCTCGGGCTTGTATTTCAGGAAGATGTCGTACCAGCGGGCATACCAGCCGCCCACGAGTATCAGGCGACGGTCTCTCATCATCTGCTCCTCACGGCTGTAGTCGGCTCCCTCGGTGTCGAACCTCACGGTGGGTATCAGTCCCCACTTCGCGGCGTATTTCGCAAAGAGGTAGTTCCCCAGATGGTGGTGGCGTGTGTGGCAGATATGGAACCACGGGTATTTATAGGCGAAGCGCATCGACATCGTGGCGCGCCCATGCTCACGGCCCCAGGCATACACATGTCCGTATTGCAGCATATTGTTGGCCATGCGGCCCTTGTCGTGAACGAATATCATAGCAGTCCTTTTCGTTTCTTAATCACGTCGAGCGGCTCCAGACTCACGCGCCCCGTCTCCTTGTCGTAGCGGAGGTCGAACTCCTCGTGAGAGCGCTTCCAGCGGTTGTGGGTCCAGAGGTAGCACTGCGGATCGCGCAGGATGCTCTTCTCAAGCATCGAGAAGTAGGCATCCGTCAACTCGTAATCCTTCGTCTGTTTCGGGTCGCGGCTGATGAGCTTGAGCTCACCTTCGTAATAGCCTCTCTTCACACGGCGCATATCGAGATAGAGCACCACGTGGCCGGCACTGCGCGCCAGTCGCTCGGTACCGGTCAGAACGGGTGTGTCGTGCTCCAGGAACTGCAGCCAATGGTGGATATTGTTCCAGAAGGGTGCCTGATCGGAGATATAGCCGATGACCACTGGCTGTTTCTGCTGGCGATAGGTAGCCAGCCTTCTCAGGATCTCGGCCATGGGGATGCTCTCAGCTCCCGTGCGGTGGCGAAGCTTCAGGAACAGACGATCGAAGACGGGATTCTCGAGCACATGATAGATCTGTCCGCTGTGCGCCTTCGGTGTATACCAGTAGGGTATTGATGTCACCCACTCCCAGTTGCAGTAATGCCCCAGATAGACGGCTACCGACTGTCCGTTCTCCACCGCCTCGTTCACGAGCTCCACGCCTTTGAACTTCATGCGCTTCATCAGGTTCTCCTTGCTGATGGTCATCAGCTTCACCGTCTCCACGATATAGTCGCAGAACCAGTGGTAGAAGCCTCGCTCTATCTGGCGGCGCTCTTGCTCTGATTTCGTAGAGAAGCAACCAGCCAGATGCCTCCTGACGAGTTCCCGTCGATAGCCTATCAGACGGTACACGAACAGATAGATTAAGTCGGAGAGCACATAGTGTACCCTCATCGGCAGCAGCGAGAACGCATACCACACGCCATAAAGCAAATAATACAGAATCTTATTCTTCATTCCTCATTCCACATTCCTCATTCCACATTCCACATTCCTCATTCCACATTCCTCATTCCACATTCCTCATTCCACATTCCACATTCCACATTCCACATTCTACGTCCAAATCTCCTTCGCTTTAGTCGGACGGAAAATAGTGAGTGCACGCTTCCACTTGCTGCGCACGAGATCCTTGCGGAGCTGCTCACTCGTGTCGATCTCTACACCGAAGGGCTCGCCTCGATGAAGCACATCGCGCATGAACGACGACGAGGTGATGCCCCATTTACGGAGGAACTGCAGAGAGCCGTCGTTCTTCACGATCCGGTGAGTAGAGCGTGCCTCGAAGTGATACACCCTGCTCTTGTCGACACCCTTGAAGAGTCGCACTCCTGCATGCCAGAGCTTCGCCGAGAAGTCGGGATCGCTGTACATACCAGGGCTGTACTCGACACTATAGCCGCCCACGCGGTCCCACAGGTCACGGTGCACGATATTCGGAGGCCAAGTAGCCCCTTGCCAGTCGCCGTGCTTCAGGTCGCGGAATTCTTTCAACAACCGCTCTTCTTCGAAGGTCTCGATGCTCTCGCCGTAGTTGGCGGGGGCAATCACGCTCTTGCAGAAGAACTTCCTCGGCTGGATCAGTGTCGCCGAGAGGAAGAACATCTGGTGGCCGATGGCCTGTATCTCGTCGTAGAGCGCTGCATCCCAGCCTGGCAGCACATACATATCATCGTTCATGAAGAGCACGTAGTCGGTGGTCACGAGCGGCCTCAGACCGTTGAGCGCGTAGCACACACCGATATTCTCTGGCGAGTGGGTGTATTTCAGCCCCTCGGCCTTCACCCATTCCAGCGTGCCGTCGCTGCCGTCGTTCACGTGTATCAGCAACTCGTGCTCATAGGTAGAGTTCTTGCGGATACTCTCCACGCAGAGTTTCAGGAATGCCAGATTATTCCACGAAGGAATCAGTATCGAGAAAAGCGGCTCTTTCATTATCTCATTTTTACATTTTTACTTTTTTACTTTTTTACTTTTTTACATTTTTCTCGATTGCCTTAGCAACGAGAACAAACTGATAGAAGGCATCCATGCCTGCTCGGATCAGTCCGGGCAAGCCGTCGCGGAACCCCATCTTCAGCACGTAGTTACGGAAGAATCGCCATGCTGGGCGCCCTATCAGCGCTCCCAGCCCGTAGTGCTTTGCGCTGCGCTTCTGCAACTCTCCGTCGGTGTAGGCATTCGTCTTGCGCACCAAGTCGCTGATGGTCTCGTCGGCCAGATGGACGAACCTCACGTTCTTCTCCCGAGCAGGGATTTTCTCCGTGCGCCCTGCCACCTGTGGAAAAGTGTGTACGTAGGGCGGCCACACCGTACCCTCCTTGCGGAAGAATCTCAGCTGACGGTCGTAGCTCAGACTCTTCGTGTAGCGCAGCATGAAGCGGTTCCAACGGGGGATATACAGTCCTGCAGGACAGTCGGGCTCCTCAATTCTGCGATAGAGATAGTCGCGCAACTCGGGTGTCACTATCTCGTCGGCGTCGACCACGAGCACCCACGGTCCCTGTGCCTGCTGGATAGCAAACGTCCTCGCGGGCTCCGCACTCTTATGGTCAGCCTTGGGGAAAGTCACCACCCGACAATGGTTCCTGCGGGCGATGTCGAGCGTTTCGTCTTCACTCTCCATATCGCAGATGAGTACCTCGTCGAAGCCCTGCACGGCATCGATGACCTCTTGAAGATACTGCGCCGCATTACGCGTATTAATGACTACGGATATCCTTTTTTCTTCGTTCATCGGTGCAAAGATACGAAAAATTTCAATTTTCACTTGAATTTTTCACTTTTTTTGCTATCTTTGCACGCAAATTCAATCGACCAATGAAAGAAAAGCTGAAACGACTCGCCTGTGCCCCCCGAGCACTGCTATGGCTCTGGGTGCTCATCGCCGTCTCGGGCATGACACGCCTGGGACATGGGCGAGAGAATAATTTCCTCATCTTCAAGTACGTCTACTGGCACGTCGTAGGCCAGCAGCCCCTCTACGAGCACTACCCTGCCGAGTACTTCGACATGAACCACTACGGGCCGTTCTTCTCGCTGGTCATCGCCCCCTTCGCCCTGCCGCCGGTGTGGCTGGGCATGCTCTTGTGGCTCGTAGCCCTCACGCTTGCCCTCTACGTCGCCGTGCGCCACAATTTCTTCACGCGCTGGCAACAGGTGGTCATCTTCTGGTTCTGCTCCCACGAGCTGCTTAATGCCATCCAGATGCAGCAATTCAACATTGCCATCGCCGCCATTATCGTGGGCAGCTATTACCTCATCCGTAAGGAGCGCGACTTCTGGGCGGCTTTCCTCATCATGCTTGGCACATTCGTCAAGCTCTACGGCATCGTGGGGCTCGCCTTTTTCTTCTTCTCGCGCCACAAGGGGCGACTCCTCGCCTCGTGTGCCTTCTGGGCAGCGGTGATGTTCGTGGCGCCGATGGTGATCTCCTCGCCTGCCTATATCGTAGGCCAGTATCAGGCGTGGTTCGAGAGTCTCGTGGCGAAGAATGCCGACAACATGTTCAGCCAGGGCACGAATATCTCTCTTGTGGGTATGGTACGTAAGATCTCGGGCAGCAGCGCCTACAGCGACCTATGGCTGATGATCCCCGGCCTCATCGCCTTCCTCCTGCCCTACCTACGCGTAGGCCAATACCGCCATGAGGCATTCCGCCAGACACTCCTCGCCTCGGTACTGATGTTCCTCATCCTCTTCTCTACAGGATCAGAGAACTCCACCTATATCATCGCCGTCGTGGGCGTGGCCATCTGGTACACCGCCGCCCCATGGCATCGCGGGTGGCCCGACATCGCCCTGATGGTCTACGTGTTCTTCTTCTGCACGATGGCCCACTCCGACCTCATGCCGCGCATCGTGCGCGAGGAGCTGATGAAGCCCTACGGCCTCAAGGCGCTCCCCGTCGCCCTCGTGTGGATCAAGTTGTGTTACGAAATGTATGTTCGCGATTATGCAGACGCTCAACCTATATCTCAGCAAGGCTAAGCAGTTCTTCAGTCTGCCGTTCTGGAGTTCGTGGCGCACCATCACCGTGGTCTACGCCTTCATCCCCATCATCATCGGCATCCTCAAGTGGCATAACGACAACGACACCTACCATATCTACAAGTCGGTGTTCTGGAACACCGTCAACCAGCTGCCGCTCTACGAGTTCTACGACTACCTGAAGGGTGACTGCAACCACTACGGCCCCATCTTCTCATACGTCATCGCGCCCTTCGCGCTGCTGCCTGATACGTGGGGCATGTTCCTGTGGCTCTGCTGCCTGGTGGCCGTGTTCTATTTCGCCGTGCGCTACATGCCGCTGAAGAAGTGGCAGATGGTGTTCATGTTCTGGTTCTGCGCCCACGAGGTGCTCACGCCCCTCTTCGTTGAGCAGTACGACTTGGCCATGGCCGCCTCCTACCTCCTGATGTTCTCCTGCGTCGAGAAGCAGCAGCCCCTGCGCGCCTCGTTCATCATCATGCTCAACGTGTTTATCAAGCTCTACGGCATCATGGGCTTCGCCTTCTTCTTCTTCATCAAGGAGAAGAAAGAGTTCATCATGTGCTGCATCGTCTGGGCCTTTATCTTCTTCGTGGCACCGATGTTCATCTCCTCGCCCGACTATGTCGCCGATCAGTACTTCGGCTGGTACGACTCCCTCATGGCGAAGAATGCGCAGAACCTCAACGAGTTCTTCAACACGACAAACACCTCGCTGCTGGGTATGCCGCGTAAGATCTCGGGCAACACGGAGTACAGCGACCTGTGGCTGCTCATCCCGGGCTTCCTGCTGTTTCTCTCACCCTTCCGCCGCGTCGATCAATACCAGCATAAGGCCTTCCGTCTGGCTATGCTTGCCTCCGTCACGATGTTCGTCACGCTCTTCTCCACGAGTTCAGAGAGCTACGGTTACATCGCCCCGATGACGGGTTTCGTCGTCTGGTACACCACCGCACCTTGGCGCCGCAGCCGTCTCGACCTGTGCCTGCTCATCTACGCCTTCATCTTCACCTCGCTCTGCACGAGCGACGTCTTCTTCCCCCGCTGGATCTGGAAGGAGATTATCGCGCCCTATGCGCTGAAGGCCCTGCCAACGACTATCATCTGGTTCTACCTCATGTGGGAAATGAATACGAAAGACTATGCAGAAAAAAACGTTCGGTGAAATCCTCCGCTTCGGCATTGTCGGCTGCACTGCAGCTGCCATCCACTATGTCATCTACTGGATCCTGCAGCACTGGATCAATGTCAACGTGGCCTACACCACGGGCTACGTCCTGAGCTTCTTCGTGAACTACTGGCTGACAGCCCACTTCACGTTCCACGAGAAGACCTCAGCGAAGAACGGCATCGGCTTCGGCGGAGCCCACCTCGTGAACTACCTGCTCCACATCGTGCTCTTCAACTTCTTCCTGTGGCTGGGACTCAGCCGCGAGCTCGCCCCCCTGGCCGTCCTCGCCATCGCCGTCCCCACCAACTTCGTCATGGTGCGTTTCGTCTTCAAACACTTCAAGCGCCCATGAAAGAAGATACCCCCATCATCGGCTTCGATGCCAAGCGCGCCGTTGCCAACGGCACCGGACTCGGCAGTTACTCGCGCACCCTCATCAACGACCTTGCGCGCTACCCCCTCACACTGCGCCTCTACGCTCCCGACGAGGGTCGCGACGATCTCCGCACCCAGATTCAGGACCGCGCCAACGTCACCCTCCACACTCCACATTCCACATTCCACATTCCACATTCCACATCCCACATTCCACATTCCACATTCCACATTCCACATTCCACATCCCTCGGAAAATCCCTCTGGCGCAGCCACGGCATCGTCAGCGAGCTACGGAGCGACGGCATCCAACTCTACCACGGCCTTTCCGGCGAACTGCCCATCGGCATCCGTAAGAGTGGCATACCCAGTGTCGTCACCATCCACGACCTCATCTTCCTCCGCCACCCCGAATATTACCATTGGATAGACACGAAGATCTACGCCTGGAAGTTCCGCCAGACCATCAGCGAGGCCACCCATATCATCGCCATCAGCGAGTGTACCCGCCGCGACATCCTCCACTATGCTCCCGAGCTCGATCCCGCCCGCATCTCCGTCATCTACCAATCCTGCGCCCCCAAATTCACCCCCGACATTTCTCCTTCCACATTCCACATTCCACCTTCCACATTCCACATTCCACCTTCCACATTCCACATTCCACCTTCCTCGAAATATATCCTAAGCGTCGGCACCATCGAGGCCCGCAAGAACATCCTCCTCGCCGTCAAGGCCCTCGAGACCTCCCTGCTTCCCGATGATCTCCACATCGTCATCATCGGACGCCACACACCCTATACCGATACCGTCGCGCGCTACGCACGTGACCACGGACTCGAAGCGCGCGTCCATATCCTCCACCATGTCAGCGACGCCGAGCTGCCAGCCTACTACGCCGCTGCCGAGGCGTTTGTCTATCCCTCGCGCTACGAAGGTTTCGGCATACCCATCATCGAGGCCATCAGCTGCGGACTCCCCGTCGTTGCCTGCACAGGCTCCTGTCTCGAAGAGGCGGGCGGTCCTGATACGCTCTACGTCTCCCCCGACGACCCACAGGCCATGGCCGCAGCCATCGCACAGGTTCTCAAGGGAGCCCCAGGGCGCGACCAGCGCATCCTACGCTCACGCGAATACATCCGCCGCTTCCAGGGCAACGATGTTGCAGGCCAAGTCTACAGGCTCTACCTGCGATTATTAAATAAGGAATAATCAGAACTTCCACCTGACTTGCACATCGAGATCCGACTGTGAGGAGGCATCTATCAACTGATAGCTGCTGCCAATCGTGTTTCGATCGAAATAGTCGGTGACACCACATTTGGCTGTAAGCATCAAGCGATTTCCGATATTTGCCCTTACCATCAGCCAATAGCGGATTCCCTCGCCATAGAATTGGGTCATCGCATAGGTGTAGAGCGGTGACTGTTCGTAAAGATACACCCTGCTGTCATAACTGGTGGTATGAAAATAGCCGAGGCCAGCATTCAGACGCAGCCAACGATGCGTGTATGACAGATTCTGACTGAGCATGATGCCCCATTCCTCAGCATCATGGGCACAATAGCCCCCATCGAGTTGAGTACGGCCACCGAAACTGCTGCCAGCATATTCTGCACTCAGCCTGGCACGATGTTCCCAACGATTCTCCAAGGCGGTCTTCTCTTGATTGTCATGCTGTTTCATCCGCAGCCGATACCGCGCCCCTAACGTCCAATGCTTGCCCGTGCGTGAGAATTGCAACAGATGATCCCAAGAGTGCGATGACAACGACACCTGATACTTGGCCCATGCATAGTAAGCATAATCGGCATAATAAGCCACACGCCACTTCGGTGATGGCTGCCAGGTAAGTCCCAGATAGGCACCGCTCTCATTCTGCACACGTCCACCATCGCTATAACTTTGGGCATCGAGGGACGTGTAGCTATAGGAATAGAACCGTTGCAGCACCACCGCACTCAGCACATCAGAAAGTCGGCAACTCAGACTGTTGATCGTGGCCAGATGCCCCTCTTTGTCGATAGCCGTCTCACCATTCAGTGCCAGACGATAACTCGCATAGCCATAATCGAGACTGACATTCATGAAGTCTGCCCCCTGCGGATAGTGCTGGCGGTAGAGCACCTTGGTGTTCGGCCGTAGCGGTTTGCTGAGGTGTGCATAGAGTGCATTGGCTCCCAGGTGGAGCCTCTGGTACTCGTAACGCAGACTGCCGCCTGCCTTCGTCACCTGCAGGTTGTGCTTCTTGTTCATCTCCGTCTCCGTGCGGTGATAGTCAGAGGTCAGGATGGTCGCCGCCGTCTCATCAGCGTTCAGCGTTGCGTCCATCGGGCGATAAGAGTCAAAGGCTGTCAGCTTGAAGCCTTTGCCCAGATTTACCGTGGCCGCCACGCCCTGCAGATACGTGTTGCTGCGCGAGCTGTGAGCCCTGAGGCTGTGAGTAGAACGTCCAAGCGACTGGAGCATCGCCACCTTTCCGAGCGAGAAGTCGCTGTTCATTACCAGTCCCATGCCCATCGACACACGATAGTTTCCCACGCAGAGCGTCTCCAGTGGCCCCAGGTTGCGCAGTTGTAGGTAGAGCGAGTAGTAATCATAGCCCCAGCGGTTGCGGTTTGCGAAGAAAGGCTCCCCCGCATCCTGTGCCCCGACGATCCCCGCCTTCACCGCATCGCCGCTCGTAAACTGGTAGCGCAGCCAGTGGCGATAGGGATAGCCCAGATAGCCGTCGTTGTCGCCCCGCCGTTTGTAGAAAGGGATACGCGCCGTGGCCATCAGTTCATGACGACCGTTCTGGAACACTTTTTGGAGACTCGGAAAGCCCTCTGTCGGCTCTTCACCGATGAACACAAATGCTGTGAGCAACTGCCGCTGGCCGTAGCTTAGCGAGCGGATCATCAGCAACTCCCCCAGCGACTTCATCGGACCGTAGCGCGCCCTGTATTCCACGAGTTCCTCAATCTGCTGGGCAGCGAGAAACGGCAGTTCCTCCAGTTGCTCCCGCGTGGCGAGGTTGATGTCCAACGGATGCTGTTCCAGTTCGCAGAGCCACTCATAGGTCTCCTCCCACTGCGACGACTCCACGTCCTCCACGGTCATCACCTCATTCAGATACTTACTCCAAGCCCGCTCCTCCTGCGCCCAAAGCGCCATCGGCAACATACATAGCCACCATACGATTTGTGATTTCATAATCGTTCAATTTTAAGTTAACGCCGCAAAGGTAGGAATAATTCCGCGAACTACAAAACAATTCGCGAGATTTTTTCATCGAAGAGGCCTCGGGTCTGGCGCCAAAGTGGAATCCGCAGGCCTCGGGTCTGGCGCCAAAGCGGAATCCGCAGGCCTTGGGTCTGGCGCCAAAGTGGAACCCGCAGGCCTCGGGTCTGGCGCCAAAGTACAGTCGCCTGCGACTTTACTTTGGGGCCTGACCCCAGCAACCACTGACCCCAGCATTGCAAATCAATCAGTGCTGATGGCTACGATGGCATCGCCTCTGTCGAAGGCAGCCTTGATCTCCTTGCCGCCCTTCTGGACCTTGCAGAGGGATACATCATCACCCATGGTCTCGCGAACGCGGATACGACCGATCTGCTTACGGGTCTCGCGACCTGCTACCTGACCTACCACATAGACATTGAAATGGATATCCTCACCGATAAAACGGCTGCCTACGTCGATATAGACTTCCTTGGTCTTGTCTCTCTTCTCGACACCACGCTCGATGATATTGGCACGGATGGGATAGCACTCATTGTAATACTCGTAGATGTTATCTGCCAGCTCATAGAGGGCGGTGCGGATTGCCTCATCGGCAGACTTAGCAAGCGAGTATTCGGAGCAGCGCCCGGAAAGGGTACTGGTGGTGACCTCGCCCGTCTGCAGATTCGTGAAGTTAAGGGCTACTGTGGCGATGGCACCGTAATAGGTCTTCGCCTCCGTGTACTCACGGCCGTTGCTGTCCTTACGGTCGTAGGTCTTCACCTTGCGCGTGGCGGCAATATCAGTCAGGATGGCTGACACCTGATACTTGGCATCGGTGACCTCATCACCCTCAACCACCTGAAGACGGCGAACATGCGTAAGTCCTTCCATGACACGATTGCGAGCCAGCGGGATGTACTCTTCGTTATTGACATCAGTAACTCGTCCTTCGACCACATCGGCCACGACGCCGAGCACTTTGCCCACCGTCACCTTCTTCTTGGTCTCATCTTTCTGATAAGTAATGTCGGTTAACTGAACCTTGTAGACGGGGTTCAGCCCGTTGTCCTGTGCACTGACACTTGTGGGGGTCAGTACATAGCACAAGACGATGGATAATAGAATTCTCAATTTATTCATATTGCTGTTATAAAGGATTATCATTTGCAAAGATAGTGATAAATTCTGAAATAAATACAAAAAGCGAGCGATTTTTATTTGGTATTCGGGAAAATGGCGTAATTTTGCAGACGGATATGCGAATGAAACTCTATTTATCGATACTGGCGATGATGACTGCTGCCTCGGCCATGGGGCAGGAGGAACAACAGCTGACTGCCGAGCAGGTGCTCGCAGAGATGGACTCGCCGACCTTCGTGCCGACCGTGAAGGTGGGGAAAACACTGCATGAAGGCGACAGCATCCAATATATGGAGATGAACAACGTGTACGTGTACCCGCAGCTGACGTTCAAGAACAAGAAACAGGCGAAGGCGTACCAAAGACTGGTGTACAACGTGAAGAAGGTGCTGCCCATCGCCAAGGAGGCCAGACAGATGCTCATTGAAACGACTGAGTATCTGGAGACACTGCCCGACGAGAAGTCGAAGAACGAGCATATCAAGCGCGTGGAGGACGACATCTTCCGCACCTATAAGCCACGCATGAAGAAACTGACGTACTCGCAGGGAAAACTGCTCATCAAGCTCATCGACCGCGAGTGCCACTCAAGCAGCTATGAAATGATCAAGGCGTTCATGGGTCCTGTGAGGGCGGGATTCTGGCAGGTGTTTGCCTGGGGATTCGGGGCCTCGCTGAAGAAGGAGTATGACGCCAAGGGCGTTGACCGCCTCACCGAGCGAGTGGTGCTGATGGTGGAAGCGGGGCAGATTTGAGGAGTGTGGAGTTATTCGCTATAGAGGACTTGGACTAGAGTCTGGCCGACGGCGTGGAGAGTGTTGAGGGAGATGTGGTTCATGTCATCGCTGACGGTATGCCACGTGGGACCGAAACTGCTCTGCTGACAATCGGGATAATAGGGAATAATGTCGATACATGGAATCTTGGCCACCGTGTTGATAGGCAGATGGTCGTCGGTGATATAACCGCCTTGCTGCTTGGGGAACAAGCTGCCATAGCCTGTTTTCTGGGCGGCACGCCACACTTTATCAACTATCTTTCTTGCATACTGAAGGGACATGGCTTCCTGATAGAATTTTGCCCCTTCACCACCAACCATGTCGAGGAGGATGCCGTATCGCGCCTTATAGTTTTTGACATGGGGATGGGCTGCCCAATACTTGGAGCCTAAGGCCCATGAGTCGCCGGAATAGTCGGTATCGCACCACTGGGGCGTCCCCCAGTCTTCGGCATCAAAACAGATGAAGTCGATTCCTATTTTGGGGTTTATGGTTGCCAGCTTACCGTTTTCAGATGATGCGTCCGTGGATGAGGTCATCGTCTGTAAACTGTCTGCTGTAGTCTGCAAACTGTCTGCTGTAGACTGTAAACTCAGCAAACGGGCGAGTTCGAGCATGACGGCCACGCCTGAGGCACCATCGTTAGCTCCCAAAACATTGACGGTATGTTTATCAGGATCTGGATCGTTATCGGCCCAGGGACGGCTGTCCCAGTGGGCACAGATGAGGATGCGATCGCTGAGTTCTGGACGGAAGCTGGCCACGATGTTCATGGCGCGGAGTATGGTGCCGTCGTAACCTTTCAGATCAGCCTTCTGCCTGATGACGGAGAGACCGTAGGATTCGAACTTACGCGCAATCCACTCACCGCAAGCGTCGTGAGCCTTCGAGTTCATCGTGCGGGGTCCGAAGCCGCACTGGGCTGCGCAGAAAGCGTAGGCGCTATCGGCGGAGAACACAGGGAAATCTGCTATCTGTCTCCCGTCTGCCGTCTGCTTGCGCGAAGCGCAGGAGGTGAGAAGGAGGAGGAGCACGAGGAATGTGGAACGTGGAATGTGGAATGTGGAATGTGGAATGTGGAATGTGGAATGTGGAATGTGGAATGACATTTTTTTCATTTTTACATTTTTACATTATTACATTGCACTGGCGCGGAGCGCCTGTGCCTGTGCCATGACACGCAGGAAATTGCCACCCCAGATCTTCTGGATATCGGCCTCAGAGTAGCGGCGTGCCAGAAGTTGGATGGTAAACTGCAGGAGATCAGAAGAACTGGCTAAGCCGCGGACACCACCGTCGCCATCGAAATCGGTGCCGAGACCGACATGATCGATGCCCATCACCTCGATGGCATGCTCAAGGTGGGCCATGACGTCGAGGATGTTGGCCTCGCCATGCTGACGCAGGAAGCCATGATAGATGGTGGTCTGAGCCACACCTCCCTTGGCAGCGAGGGCGCGCATCTGATCGTCGGTGAGATTGCGCGGATGGTCGCAGAGGGCACGGGCACTGCTGTGGCTGCACACGATGGGCACGCGACTAAGCTCGAGGGCATCGTAGAAGCTGCTCTCAGCGGCATGACTGAGATCGACGAGGATGCCCAGGCGGTTCATCTCGGCGATAACCTCACGACCGAAGTCGCTCACGCCGCCATGGGTCTTCGTACCCTTGGCAGAGTCGCAGATGTCATTGTCGCCATTGTGGCAGAGGGTCATATAGACGATGCCGCGATCGGCGAAGTGCTGCAGATTAGAGAGCTGACCGTCGAGGGCGATGCCGTTCTCGATGCCGAGCATGATAGACTTGAGTCCCTGGCGCTTGTTGTGCCAGAGGTCATCGGGAGTGCGGGCGAGCGCAACAGTCTGTGCATTGTCGTGCACGAGCGTCTCTATCTGGTCGAAGATATGATCAGCGTATGCAGTGGGGTTCTCCGTAGGCTGCGGGAGATAGGCCACCATGATCGTTGCGTCCTGGTGCCCTTCGTCCATCTTATGGAGATCAACGAGGATGCGCGTGTCGCGCTGCCCAATCTGTACACCCTCGTGGAAGAACATCGGGGTGTCGCAATGCGTGTCGAGGGTGAGCACGCGGTCGTGGGTCTGATGCGCTGCCCGATAGTTGGCGGCATGGCGCACGAGCCACTGGAACAGGTGAGCACCGTCGTCGAGGCACTCAGGATGCCACTGGACACCGACGATGGGTTTGAATTCACTGCTCTCTATCGCCTCGATGATGCCGTCGGTGGAGCGGGCACTGATTCGGAAACGGGGTCCAGGCTCGCTGACGGCTTGGTGGTGGAAAGAGTTGACGAATAAAGAGGAAGGAGGAACGAGAAAGGAGGAACGCTCAGCTTTCTCGTAGATCTGGCGGAGGATGGTGCCGGGGGCAATGGTGACGCTGTGGGTGGGCTCACTGCGATCGGCATCCTGCGAATGCTTCACGGTGGCAGTGGCGCTGATGTCTTGTGCCACCTTGCCGCCGAGGGCTACGGCGAGTGTCTGAATACCTCGGCAGATGCCGAGGATAGGTATCTGACGGTTATAGGCCAGACGCGTGATGAGCAACTCGGGGAGGTCGCGCTCACGGTTGATGCCGTGGAGCAACGGGGAAGGCTCCTCGCCTGTCCACAACGGATTGAAGTCGCCGCCACCGCTGAGCAGGAGACCATCGATGCGCGAGAGCGTGTTGATGATGACATCGGTATCGGCTACAGGGGGGATGACCAGGGGTACACCGCCTGCGGCGACAACGCTATCGTAATAGCCGCGACCCAGGCGCAGCTGTCCGTCCTCATAATTGCCAGTAATGCCAATCACGGGGCGGCGCTCGGCCTCAGGGAAATGCGAGAAGGCTCCACGCAGATAGGAAGTTACGTCAAAGGGATTCATCTGCGCTCGTCTTCGTCAATCACTACGGGAATCTCTCGCTTCAAGCTCTGCTCAAGAGAGATGAGGGTCTCGGTGGCTACCACGCCAGGGATGCTCTGCAACTTGCCGTTGAGCAGTTCCATCAGCTGCTCATTGTCGCGTGCATAGAGCTTGACGAGCATGGTATAAGGACCCGTGGTGAAGTGGCACTCTACCACCTCGGGGATATGCTGTAGCCGCGACACGACCTCCTTGTACATCGAACCTTTCTCGAGGTTGATACCTACATAGGTACAGGTGGAGTAGCCGAGGCTCTTAGGGTTGACATCGAAGCCGCTGCCCGTGATGACATCAGCATCGATGAGATGCTGCACACGCTGGTGGATGGCTGCACGGGAGACGTTACACTCTGCTGCCACATCCTTGAAAGGGATACGGGCATTCTTGGAGAGGATACTCAGAATCTTCTTGTCTAAAAAGTCAATTTTTTCCATGATTATTCACGTTAGTTACATTTTGTCAGCAAAAGTAAGCATTTTAATTGAATAATGCAACTTTTTCACGGAAAAAATTAAAAAAGTGTGTCACTTTCCGTGACACACTTACTTATTTTTCACAAATACCTACCAGTTCGATATCAAAAATCAAGGCACTGAAGGGCTTGATGGTTCCCGTGTCGCGATCGCCGTAGGCCAGCTCGTAGGGGATATACAACTGCCACTTCGAGCCGACGGGCATCATCGTGAGAGCTTCTGTCCAGCCTTTGATGACATTGGTGGGCGAGAGCTCCATCGGCTCGTCGCCATGCTTTTTGGAGGCATCGAAGACCGTGCCGTCGATAAGACGACCCTCGTAATGTACCTTTACACGATCGGTGGTGAGGGGCACCTGGCCTTCGCCTTTCACGAGCACCTTATACTGCAGACCGCTGGGCAGGGTGATGACACCCTCCTTCTTGGCGTTGGCAGCGAGGAACTCACGACCTGCGGTACGATTGGCACCGTAGAGGCGCTCCTCGCGGGCTGCCTTGTCGGCCTCACGCTTGGCGAGGAAATACTTTTCGGCAGCAGCAGTGGTGAAAGTGGTGGTGTCCTGCAGGAGGGCTGCAGCGAAACCATCGTAGAAACGGCTGGTGATAATCGAGTCGGGAGAGTCCTTGAACTCCTGAGTGATACCTGGCAGCATACGCTCATTGAGCTGCTGCGCAATCTGCATGCCCACGAGATAGGCCTTCATCTTGGGATCGTCGGAGGTGCTCACGACCTCACGGAAGCCGCGCACGAAATCGGCCATATAGGCGGTGTCTACCTGATGCTGCTGCACGAGGAAAGGCACCAGACCATTGGTGACATACACGCCTGCTGCATAGCTCACGGAGTCGGAGCTGGTGCGCAGCTGGGCAAAAGAAGAAGCACTCGCCACGAGTGCGAGTGCCATGATGAACAACTGCTTCATAATTACTTCTTAGGATTAACCTCGAGCAGTTCGATCTTGAAAATCAGGGCTGAGAACGGCTTGATGATGTTCTGCTCGCGCTCGCCGTAAGCCAGCTCCTGAGGAATATACACCTCCCAGATAGAACCTGCAGGCATCTTGCAGAGAGCCTCGGTCCAACCCTTGATCACCTGGTTTGCACGGAAGGTGGTGGGGTTGCCACGCTTGTATGAGCTGTCGAAGATAGAATCGTTGATAAGACGACCCTCGTAGTTAACCTTTACCAGAGAGGTATCAGCAGGAATGGCACCTGTACCCTCCTTGATCACCTTGTACTGCACGCCGCTGGGCAGGGTTACAACACCCTCTTTCTTCGCATTGTCGGCGAGGAACTTCTCACCAGCAACCTTGTTCTCACCATACTGAGCCTCGAGCTCACGGGCCTTGATGTCCTGAATCAGGCGCTGAGCAACATTAGAGGCAGAATCAACAGTCATCAGACCGTTCTTGCCAGTCACGCCACTCACGAAACCAGCCATGAAGTTGCGCAGTGAGATGGTCTTCGTAGAATCATCGCCGAACACCTCGTGGTTGATACCCTTCATCATACGATTAGAGATCTGCTGACCAATCTGGATACCAGCATAGTAAGCAGCCTTCTTCTTGTTGTCGCCAGCATTGGCACCCTCGTTGAGACCCTTGATAAAGTCGTTGATGTAAGCGGTGTCAATATCGAGACTGCCTACGAGATACTCCTTCAGACCCTGAGTCTGAGCCATACCGATGGCGTAACTCAAAGTGTCGACATCACTCTTCAGACTCGCTCTTGGAGTCTTGCTGCCACATGATGCAATCATCATTACGGCTACTGCTGCTACTGCAGCAAATGTAAATTTCTTCATATTACTAAAAACTAAAACCTTAAACTCTAAACCACCTGAATCAGCTCAACATCGAAGACGAGAGCGGCATAGGGAGGAATCGAAGCACCTGCGCCACCAGCACCGTAACCTAAGCGGTAAGGGATGAAGAAGCGGTACTTAGCACCCTCCTGCATGAGCTGCAGACCTTCGGTCCAACCAGCAATGACCTGCTGCAAGGGGAATGTGGCAGGCTCGCCGCGCTGATAGCTGCTATCAAAGATGGTACCGTCGATGAGCGTTCCCTCGTAGTGGCACATCACCGTATCCTTGGCGGTAGGCTTCTTGCCGTTGCCCTCTTTCAGCACCTGGTACTGCAAGCCGCTGGGCAGCGTCACGATACCTTCCTTATTCTTATTCTCTGCCAGGAACTTCTCGCCAGCCTCCTTGTGCATCTTACCCTGCGCCTCACGCTGAGCCTGCATTTTCTTCTCCTGCTGCTGGAAATAATCCTGCACAATCACCTGAGCCTCACGGTGAGACACCTGCAACTCCTTGCCCTCAATCACGTCCTTGATGGCCTGAACGAAGTCCTCGGCACTGATGCTCTCAGCACCCATCTGGGCAAGCTGCTGTCCGATGCCCAAACCTAAAGCATAACTTAATTTATCCATATCTAAAAACTATAAAATCTAAACCACAAACTATATATAATAATGTGTATTCTCAAAAATCGGCTGCAAAGGTACAAGAATTTTTTGATATAAGGCCATAAGAACATATAATTTTTGTTACTTTTGTTCTTTTGTCGGAAAAATAATCGTATCTTTGCAGAAAAATAATGCGAATACGTATGAAAAAGATTGTAGTATTAACAGGTGCTGGCATGTCGGTGGAGAGTGGACTGAAGACTTTCCGCGATGCTGATGGTTTGTGGGAGAACTATCCCGTGGCAAAAGTGGCCACTCACGAAGGCTGGGAGGCAGATCCCACGCTCGTAACGAACTTCTATAACATGCTCCGCAAGAAATGCTGGGGTGTGCAGCCCAACGAGGGACACAAGCTCGTGGCCAAGCTCGAAGAGAACTACGACGTGACGGTGGTGACACAGAACGTGGACAATCTGCACGAGATGGCAGGATCGACGAAAGTGATCCATCTGCACGGCGAGCTGATGAAGGTCTGCTCAAGCTACAACGTGGACGATCCGCGCTACCAGATACAGCTGACCCCAGAGAACTGTGAGGTGGAGCCAGGTACGAAGGCGGGCGACGGTTCGCTGCTCAGACCGTTCATCGTATTCTTCGGTGAGGCGGTACCCAACATCACTGTGGCTGCCGAGGAAGTGCAGCAGGCAGATATCCTCATCATCATCGGCACGTCGCTGGTGGTCTATCCCGCCGCAGGCCTGATGCACTACGCCAAGCCTGATGCGCCAATCTATCTCATCGATCCTAATCCCATCAATGCAGGCAGCCGCGTCTTCCAGATTCAGAAGGGCGCCTCAGAGGGCATGAAGGAGCTGATGAAGATTCTAGAGAAATAAAGAAACTTTTTATTCTATGGTAGAGAAATGCTGCTTTTTATTCAGCCGCGTCTCTCATAGAGATCCGAAAGTGGAACCCGCAGGCCTCGGGTCTGGCGCAGCCCCCCGGGTCTGGCGCCGAAGTACAGTCGCTTGCGACTTTACTTCGGGGCCTGACCCCAGAGTGCAGGCAAGCCGTAGCGAACCCCATTTTTCAGAAAATAAGAGTATCTTATTTCCTAGTAATAGCGTCAACAAAGGTAGGTATATGAGTCAGTATACAAATTGTGCATTGTACATTTGGTCTTTTATAATTTTCAAAATAGTATGATATTTTGCTCAACTACTTCTGAAAGTTGTATGAATAGTAGAACTTTCTGGTATTAATAGTAGAACTTTTTAGAATTAATAGTAAATAGTTCTGGAATTAATAGTAAAAAATCGGTCTATTCGAGCCCTGCGAGCACCTGCGGCGAGGTATGTACCTCGTCCTTGCGGACAGTAGTTAAGCCATTGGACGCAAAGGTGCTGGGCGCAAAGGTGCCAGGAACCTCCGTGTCCTCAAGCAGTTAGCGCCCGCATCACTGCGAGCGCTAACTGTTTCAATAACCAAACCTAAAACAAATGCAATATGAAAAAGAAAATATACTCTAACTAACAAACTTATGTATGAATCTTAAATCTGATGCAAAGGTACGGCGATTTCTGGCTCATTCAAAAAAATAAGCCATATTCTTTGCAGAGTTGTTGCGACGGTCTGGGGAATCTACGACAAAGGGAGAGGTATAGGATAAAATATGTCGTGGTTGCTGGGGTCTGGCCCCAAAGTAAAGTCGCTCGCGACTGTACTTTGGCGCCAGACCCGGGGGCTGCGCCAGACCCGAAGCCTGCGGGTTACACTCAGTTGAAAAAATAAAGCAGTGTTAATCCGTGGAATCCGTGCCAAAAAATTCTTTAACCATTAAAATCTTAAACGCGTATGACTAAAAATCTGAGTTTAATTATATTTTGTACTATCAATCCTATAAATCTTGTTAAATATCTGCTATTCAAGTATAAATTATGTTTATCGGTCTAGTTTCTTCTAA
>ONKL01000018.1 GCA_900318395.1 uncultured Prevotella sp. | reverse complement strand
TGCATCAGATTTAAGATTCATACATAAGTTAGAGTTAGTTTTTTGATTCATATTTGCATACGTTTGGTTATTGTTAGTGATTTTCTTTTTTTCCATTTGTTTGAATAGTTTGAGTTAGTGTTAGTAATGAATGCAAACGGGGCCCGCAGCGATTGCGAAGCCCCGTTTTAATTAAATGATAACTGATGATAGTGTCAAATCCGAACGAAGAAGCATTTAAACTGTCTTTTCCAATATCAACCCCAGATGATACTCCACAATGCCATCATTATAGGTAGTGTCCGTTACTTGTACTAAGGCACTTTCCCTGTCTTTATTATAGCCTACAAACAGGCGTAATGCATCATAACGACGCAGATAGCGCTTACCATCTGTCTCATCGAGATAGGTGTGTTTATTGAGTGTAGTTTGTTTCAGTTCTCTATACTCTATCTTTTTTGCCCCACTCATAATCTCATCGAAATAGAGTTTTTTAATATTGAGTGTCAGCACTTTCATGCCCGTGGTGTCGAAGGTCGATTTTGCTTTGACAATTCGTTTTTCAAGGCATTCCAGTTGTGGATTATAAGTATAGCCTACTATAGAGCCATCCATGATTTTCTTGATCATCACATCCACCACAGGCAAAGGCACAACAAACCATTCCTGGGGTTGGTGCGCAATACCCTTTTCATCATAAACCACTACTTGATATTGCACAGCCATCAACAGTTGATGCACTAAATCTTCAAACATCTGCGAGTTCAGATTAACCACCTTATAGGTGGCTACAATCTTAACGGGGGCCATCAGATAGGTTGGTTCATTCTCTGCATTGGCAATACGTTGCTCCACATCGTTAGTTGTAAAACCTATCTTATACAGATTCTTTTCTGCCTTTACAGCAGGATCGTCAGATAGTGATGACAGCACATAGATATAGCCTGTTACATGATCGTCAGTAGCAATGTCAGAATTACTGAAGAAATGGCTATCCGTTTCGTCTTGGAGTTCCGATATGGCATAACCGTCACCCACCACATTCTTACGAAGGGTCTGCAAAAGAATGTCAGATTCTGTACCATTTTCATAGATACAGCGTGTTCTGGCATCAGGCAGGAAATTACTACTTTTTTTAAGTTCACCTATCTGTTCTAGTAACAGCATCTGCCCACTCACAAAGTAATATCTTCCAGCTACGAGTGTTGCCGTCTTGTTGATCTTTACCAATGAGCGCTTGCCCTCTTTCAGCTCTTGATGTACTTTGGCGAACAATGGTTTGTAGTCCTGAAAGTTCTCACATAGTTTATGCTGAGCCACGTAGTCAGGTTTCTTCTTGGCTATCACTCTCCGCATATCCTGAGGTATGTCGAAAAGGCTTTCTTCCTCTTCGCTCATCTTCAATAGCGGGTCGTCGAATATCGCTTCCAGTTCCTTATCTATATTCATACTTCAAATCCTTTTTCACGCAAAGATTTCATTGCTGCGTACATCATTTTCTCCTTCAGATTGCCGTTAGGACTGGGTTCTCGTCCGTTCTGGGCAATCCAGTTGTTCACCTCTGCCAACTTCTGTTGCATCCTGTCGTTAGCTGTTGGAGCTGCCACTTTGGGGCGCACACCATCCAATAACGGATCGTCGAAAATCTCTAATAACTCTTTGGGCCATTCCATACGCTACTCCTCATATTCAAGTCCACTTAATTTTCTCTGCTTCAGATTCTTGATCTTCTGCAAGGCAATAGCCAGTTCCCTCACTTTGGGGTCAGGATCATCCACAGAAGGCACCTTCCCTTCATGCGCTGCAACATACTCTTTCAAAGGTCCCTTAAAGAGTGTGATAGCCTGTTCCAAGGTCATATCATACTTTTGCTCAGCGATGGTGTCCTGAATCACTTTTAGTGTCTTGGCATCTACTGATTTTGAAATGACTTCGTATGCTCGCTGGAACGGATTAATAGTGTCTATCAGGTTGATACTCAGCTTGTCGATATTGATAAATCGATTGGCAATCTTGATCAGTCTGTTTCCTTCGCTGGGTTTATCATCGTCATCATCTGGAATGGTAGAAATAGGATTGCCTTTCTCGTCTACGATGTCATTGCCCTTAATAATCGTATCGAGCAGCACACGCTGGCGCACCTCTTCCACCTCCCCTTCGTTCAAGTCAGGATAGCGTTCTCTTATCACCTTAGGTATCAGGTGCTGGGTGATAGTCTCTGCAGTGGTGGAGCCACTGAGAGCCTTCACCACCATATCATCTTGTAGGATAGCAGCCTTCAAGTCGTCGAGCTGGCTCTCTACGATGGTCTTGGTCTTAGCACTTGATAATGGTTTCAATCCTTCTACCACAATGGTATGGGCTAAATCCTCATGAGGATCATCGTCGTCCTTAACTGTCTTGAACTTCCAACTTGGAGCCATCACCTGCTCCATCAGCAATGAGGCTGTAATAGCTTTAAGAAAGTCGTTGACTGCTACTTTCACCTCCGCCTGTTCAGCTTCAGGCATAGCTATCATATTCACAAAACGAGCCGTTTCCTTACCCTCGCAATCTCGTGTGCATCGACCAATTATCTGAATGACCTCAGTTAGCGAACCACGCACACCAACGGTCAGGCACATCTCGCACCACTGCCAGTCGAAACCTTCTTTAGCTGTACCAAGTGCGATGATGATGTCCACATCGTCACGATCTTTGATGTTTTGCAGATAGGCTTGCACCATGTTACGCTCTTTCTGCTCATCCTCCACCAGGTCAGCCACTTTTAGCATCCGTCCATCAGCAGCCTTTAGGTAATAGATGCCTGTATTATAATCCTTATGATCCAGCGTGCCTATTACCTTCATAATGTCTGCCGTTTCCTGATATTTGCCCAATCCTGTGGCAGCTCTCTGGTTGACACTTGGAATGTGGACGATGGTTTTCTTGTGTGTATCAAGCACCTCACCGATATGATCCAGATACGAGCCATGATAGAAGTGGTAGCCAAGAATAAGATTCTTCAGATACTTATAGCCATTCAACTGCTGATAGTAATTATAAGTAATCGGAAAGAACTTGGCTTCATCCTCTGGCCTCAGAACTGGTATGCCATCACCACGAAAATAACTACCCGTCATAGCGATGATATGACCTGAGGAGTGATACATCACTCTGCGAACCACATCACCAAGATTTGAGTTGGCATCTGCGCTGGTGTGGTGAAACTCGTCAATCGCCAATAGCGTATCGTTAAAGGTGTCATCACTTAGCTCCTTGGTCGCGTTACGCAGCGTGGCATGAGCACAAACCAATACCTTAGCTTTGCTGCTCAAAAAGAACTCCTTGAATCGCCCTTTCTTATCCTGCTCGTTCTTAACGTCTGTCAGATTGAAATATGGTGGCACTTCCCAATTGGCAAAGAATCCACCATTCATCAGGTTCGTGTTTTTAAACGAGCGGCCTATGCTCTTTTCTGGCACAGCTACTACCACTTTCTTAATACCTTGATTCACTAACTTATCTAAGGCAATAAACATCAGCGCACGACTCTTGCCTGAGGCTGGTGGTGCCTTGATGAGCAGAAATCTCTTGTCGCGAGCTTCGTAGGCCAATGCCTGCATCTCTCGCATACCTAAAGTGTTGACGGCAGTAGCCGCCCCCGTCTGTTGATAGCTTATATCAACAATACTGTTGCTAAATTGTTCCATAAGAATATCTTCTTTCAGCGCCATTCCTCAAAAGATATTCTCAACGTGTATCTGTCTGCGGCCAAGCTTAAGAGACGTTTCGAAATCTTAGTTTTCAGTTATGCGCTACATTCTATTTCTTACTGCATCGTGGCGAAAGACTGCGATAAGTCTCATAGCCGCCTGTATCGGATGGATATATTATTGTGTCAATGAAGTAAAAGTGACCATCTCCGCCAACCAGCACGTTGCCGTCGACAGCGTCAAATATATCATGTTGGCCATTAGTATAATATGCACCATCGTCCTCAGGACGGAAGCCTAAACGAATAAACTCGTCATGTATTTCTTGACTAGTGGCTAAGCGGGCATCGTCAATATAGGGCTGAACCAAGATGGCACATACATGACCTTCTTGATTCTCGGCAAAACCAGTCATCCTATAAGGACATGCGTCGAAATATTTATTGTGAGCTTTGATGCGCTCAAAGAAAGAAGTGAGATTGTCGTCAGAGTAACGGAAATCATTCAGTTTTACGATTTCCTTGGAGTTTGGTGACAAATAGACTTCATTTTCAGACCCACGGTCAATGAAATCGCCAAACTGACTGCGATCGTCAAACCAACAGTTTTGCTCTTGTGCCCACTTACGAAGTCTTACCAGTTGGACAGATTTGCAAGCCGTTGTTCCCGCAAGAGCCTCAATCTCTTCAAGGACTCTTCGCGCGGCTTCGGATGCTGCATCCAGTATGTCACACTCTTCCTCATTTCGGCATTCACTTTCTTGTGATAATCGTTCAGAATAATCTCCATTCATTGAGTCTTTTTGGGTTTGATGTTGCAAAGATAGTCTTTTTTTTCATAACTTCCAAATCTTTTGCTATTTTTTCGCTGCCGTCATCTTTTCGTAGAGCTTAAACAGACATTCCAGGCGGGCTTCGTCTGAGGCGAAGGGATAGCCAGGATAACAGCTCTCCACTATGTCATCTAGTTTGGCATGAGCCTCGCGCAAATCCTGCGGCATCTTGTCTGGGTCGTAGAGCTCTGCCAAAGTCTTCTCTGGATAATACTCGCGAGTTATCAGGACATTCTCTGCGGCTGATTCTATCTTCTGCTTCTTCTCAGCAGAGATTTTGGGGAAGGGGAAGGTGTTGTAGCAAAGAAAAATAGAATAACGGAAATCGCTTCTCATCCTTCCTGCATTCTTTTTTACCCACATATTATGCAATTTGGATGACAACAATCCAAATAAGAAAGAATCTGCATTATAGACAACCTGAGCAGAATTTGGCACAATGGTCTTGTTAGGAGGAAAACCTATTGGGATATAATCTCTTCTTCCAGAAGATACAATTGGTATAAGCAACGACCATTCTCCACATTCGAAGAATTCTCTGAATTGATGGGGACGTTTTGCTTGCTCATGCAATGTTATGTCTTTACTATGAAGTCGGTATTCCCTAACAGCATCAACACGCTCTTTAATTGGTGGAATTGACATTGCGGAACAATAGTCGTCATCAGAAATCCACAGACAGTATCTTTCTATGTTATTGATAAATTCTTCAGAACCTACTTGTAACCTTATATATTTTAATGAATCTGGATAGTTGTCAATCATCTGCTTCTTCTCATAAACAGACAACCTCAAAAATTCTTTATCATTAGGCATATTGCCTCTTCTCATTTCAGGTAAATCAGATATTGACTTTGTCTGTTTCTGAATAGATACATATACGGTCTCATTAGATAAACGAGGGGAAATTGAGTCTACTTCTTTTTTCTCTTCTCCTTCATATAGAAAACACCTTTCTTTAGAAACGCCTCTAATTCCAATTATAACCACAGATACGCCAGCATTATATTTGGCATTATTTGACCAATTAAATGTCGTATAGGCAAAGCCGATCTCCGTATTATCTAACACCTCATCCCAAAGACTTAATTGTTCTCCTTGGCATATTGAATTTGTAGAAACAAAAGCAAGACGCGCTTTTGAGTTCTTGATATATTTGGAACCTAAATAAAACCAACTGGCTATATAATCGAATCTACGATGAGATTTTACTCTCCCAAGAACGAAGTCAATATCCGATTTGTGTTCATCAGTTTGATTCCTACTCCCCAAATACGGCGGATTGCCAAAGATAAAGACTTCTTCCTCTGGGGTATGTGGACAAACAGTATTCCAATCACGGCGGCAGGCATTGCCACAAACAATCTGAGTGATGTTCTTCAATGGCAATGCTTTGGTATTAACTCCAAAGTTTTCATTGAGTTTAGTATTCATCTGATGCTCTGCCAGCCAAAGTGACAGCATAGCCACCTCGTGAGGGAAGTCGAGTAACTCAATACCATAAAACTGGCTCAGCGAAATGACGCTGTTATCCACAAACAGGATTTCACCCTCTGGCGTACATTTGCGTTGCAATGCGAGGATATCCATTTCGAGGAAGCGCAGACACTTATATGTGATAATCAAGAAGTTTCCGCTACCACAAGCAGGATCAAAAAATTTCATCTTGCTCATGCGCTTCAACAGGGCGTCGCATTTCTTAATCACAGGTTTCAACTCATCATAGAACTGCTTGGTACCAAGTGCTCCGATGTTCTTCATCTGAAGCTTCTGCTCGTAGAACTCATTCTGTTTGTTATACTCCCCACGCAACTCATCCAAGAACAGCGGATTGATGACCTTCATAATATTTGGCACCGAGGTATAGTGCATACCCTGATTGGCACGCTCCTCGGGATTAACCACTGCCTGAATCATACTTCCGAAGATGTCGGGGTTGATGTCCTTCCAGTCCAATTCGCCACACTCGATGATGATGCGACGAGCCTTTGCACCCATCTTGGGTATCTGAATATGTTTGGAGAATAAGCCACCATTGACGTATGGGAACTGCTTGATGATGCTCAGCGTATCTTGGCTGCGTAGCGACACATCCATAATATTAAAGGTACGCGCGAGATAGTCTGAAAGGTCTGAGCCGTCCTCTTTGGTGTATCGCTGGATGCTGCTGGTAAAGAGGTTTTCCTCAAAGATGCCCGTATCTTCAGCAAAGAAACAGAACAGCAGGCGACTGATGAAGATATTCAGGTCGTGCAGGTCGTCGTCGCTACGAAACTCGTTATAGCTTCGCAGCTCGTCGTGCAACTTGGCCAGTTTTTCTGCCGCCTTGATGTCGGCAGGACTTTCCTCTACATAGTGAACTCGCTCCACATCCATCAGCGGATAGAAGAAAGCAAAGTCAGAGGGCAGTCGCTCAAGTTGATTCTCGTAAGTATCTTTCTCGCGAAGGTCGTAGGCCAGTATAGACTTACCATCACTCACGGCAATAATCTTTGGAGCAGCCTTCAATACCTGTTGGTCTTGTTTCAGTCGTTCCAATACGTTTGTAAGCTGCATCGTCGATGAAGCCCGATAACAGAATAAGCCTTTGATAAGTAGTCCGTCAAATGTCTTGAGTACACCTTTACCTTCTTTGTAACGCTCAATGTCGCGTTCGCTTTTGCCAAAGGAGTAGAGCAGTTTGTAGCCTACTTCAGCGGAGTTCACGCCGTTGATGCTGAACGAATCGGCCAGCCGTTGCTCTATCTCCCTATAGCCAAGTTGCAGTTTCTTTGCCATAGTTATTGATGATTAGAAAAGCGAACGGGATTCGTTCAGAAACGTGAGACACCAGCCAAGCGCATAAAAAGAACGTGGACAGTTTATACTTATCCAACGTCTCAGGCGCTTGGCCGGTGCCCTCGTGAAAAGATAAGATAAACGCCCACGCCTATTGCGTGAGCATCCACTTATTATCATTTTCACGATCGTCTATTTCGCGGCCAAGCTTAAGAGACGTTTTGAATAAAAAGCGTACGCTTCAATTGTTTATACCCTCGAAAATCGCACCGCCCCCCTGCACTCAGAGACACCAAGCCTTAGCTTGCGTCGTTTACGACGATTGGCAGATACTTGTTGCAAAATTACAAATAATTTTTGAAAAATAGACTCTATTTAAAAAAAAGATGAATAAAAACTGCTACAAAGGATAAAAAACGATCAATAGTGGACGAGTATTGCCAAATAAGGCAGGGTTATTGAGGAACAAAAGTGGCACATTCAGAAGCATATTTTTAGCTAAGATATATGCACTAATTGTAGAATATTATATATATCATTAGTTATGAGGTTGTTATCTTATATTAAGGGTTCACTAACATTCCACTAGCTCTTCACTAAGTTTCCACTAACATTCCACTAAGGTCTGTATGCGGTTTTAAATAAATATGCAGAGACAGTTCGACGATAAGTGCATATTAATTGTCGAACTGCGGGATTGGAGATCGTTAAACGTTCCCACCTTGGGAATGAAACGTTCCCACGTTGGGAATTAGACGTTCCCACGTTGGGAACAGGGCGCTAAAAGGGGATAAGCAACGCTTATTGGCCAATAAGGGACCCTTATTGCAGAATAAGGAACGCTTATTCAGCGTGTAGAAGAACAGGTCTAAAAGATTATTTAGTGGAAATCCAGTGGAGAGTTAGTGGAAACTTAGTGAAGAGTTAGTGGAATGTTAGTGGAAAGCTAGTGGAAACAAGAAGAAAGATAATATGCTTGAAATGAGACATTTGAATCAAAATTAGAAGAATTATTGAATATTATTATAAATTTCTCACGAGAATCTACTTGCAATATACACAAGATTTTTGTATATTTTCTCTCGAAAACAGAAATACATCTGAATCAAGAGAAAATCATAAAACTGTAGATATGCTTGCTGGGGTCAGGCCCCAAAGTAAAGTCGCAGGCGACTGTACTTTGGCGCCAGACCCAGGGGGCTGCGCTTTGAGCGAGGTTCTTGAGCCTTGAGCGAGGAAGGAGGAAGGAAAAGGGCTTCGCGTGTTGAACAAGTAGGGCGCAGGGATGAGGGAATGTCTCTGCGCCCTTTGTTTTGTTATGGTTTGAACTCGAAGTGCTGGTAGTCTTTGAGGGTGTGCCAGGAGCCGCCCCAGGTGAAGCCGTGGCGAAGGAAAAGGCGGTGGCAAAGGTCGCCGGCCTTGATCTTGTAGCGGAACTGGCGTGAACGATCTGCATAGGGACGGCCATTGGCTGGCTGCACGACTTGGGCACCATTACGGAAACGCACATAGGGATTGTAACGGGGGTTGATGTCGATGGCAAGCCCACGGGCGTGATAGGATAGTTTCTTCGTGTCGGACACATTGCGATAGCAGAAACAGCTGGTGTTGTTGTCGCTCATCTGGCGCTCGTCGTCTGCATCGTAATCATCGGCCAGACGGATGCGCTCGATGGGATAGCGGGCTTGATAGAGCTCTCGGAAGATGGCGATGAGCTTGTCGGCTATCAGGCGGTTGCAGACCAGTTCTCCACGATGCGTCTTATTGTCGTAATCCCAGTGGAGCACACGGAGGTATCGCAGGTCGGAGCGCGTGATGTGAGGGTTCTCGACGTAGGTCTTGCCCTGCATGCGGAGCCAGACGGAGTCGGGGATCTCCATCGCGACGAAGTCCTGGGCGAGGGAGATTCTGGACAGAAGAACAAAAGGACCTATCAAGAGTGCCCTTCGGATAAAGACAGAATAACGTTTTTTATTTGGACAAAAGGACATAAGAACATATTAACTATCTGATGACCTTCTTGTGATTCTGGATGAAGATGCCTCGCGAAGGCATATCGACACGCTGGCCCTGAAGGTTGTAGACGGGGGTATCGATGGCTTCGGCACTGACGGCACGGATGGCAGAGGCGCCACCGTAGATACGGTCATACTCCTGGACGGCTTTGCTCATCTGATCGAGGAATGCCTTTTCACCATGAAGGGTTGTATAGACAGCACTGCCCACCACACGACCGTAGTTGACATCACTCTGCCAGTGGTAGCCGGTTATGACTCGCCCCTGTCCGTATTCATAGGCTCGGGCGAGGATTTCGTCCTGATGGGAACGGGTGACTTCGGAGAGTACGAGTCCCATGAGCCAGGAACCAGAAGCATGACCTGAGGGGTAGGAGCCCGTATCATAGAGCCCGGCTTCATCGTCGGGGTAGGAGGTCGGCTCGTCCATATAGACGTAGGGGCGCTGTCTGCGGAAAGCAGCTTTGGCTTTCTGAGTGGCGGCATTGCCCGATGGATGTACGCGTTGCAGGAGTTCGTAGATGGCGGGTGTCTTCGAAGCCGAAATCTCATGTCCGAGCACCTTTGAGAAAATCACGCAGAAATTGTCGGCACTGTAGGTGACATCAGCAACAGCCTGCTTGCCCTCATCTTGCTGGCGGAGCAGTTTTCCCTCGTTATATGACACAATGTCGCAGCTCATCTGACTCGACAGATCCTGTGGCGGCTCGGGCAGATATTCGTCGGAGTTGGGCAGGTCGCCAAGCGACAGATATGGTTCGTCGGAGGCGCGAGTGAGTGCTCGTGTGCGGCTTGTGCCCATCTCCTGCTTGGCAGCATCGAGCAGCTCCTTGAAATCGCCGTGGCAGTGCATGCGCGCCAGAAGGGCTGAGCCCAGTTGATGGCCTG
The DNA here is from genome assembly GCA_900318395.1 of uncultured Prevotella sp. GTDB lineage: Bacteria > Bacteroidota > Bacteroidia > Bacteroidales > Bacteroidaceae > Prevotella. Next base: position 64,057 of record ONKL01000018.1, on the reverse strand, counting down.
CGTGGACATCGCTCTCATAATTGTATCCGGCAATGACCATACTCGGGCCATACTTCAGGCCGCGTGTGTAGATATTCTCGTCGCTATCGGGACACACTTCAGCCAGCAATAGGGAATAGAGCCAGCCCCGCAAAGCCTGTTCGCAAGGGTAAGAACTGATGTCGGCATAACGGCTCTCCATCGATCGGACATAGCTGGACTCCTTGAACATCTTGAAGGGTCGTTCGCGCATGATGCTGCTCTGTGTCGAAGTGATGACCTTAGTGGCATATTTGTCGGCATACTCGAGCAGGGCGTAGAGCTTCGGGGTGTTCGACGCATTGATGGTCTTGTTGACGGCCTTGCTGAGCGAGCGGAGAAAGCCGTCGAAGTCCCACATGATGAAATTGTAGGCGAGCTTGCCTGCGCTCTCCTCACGTGCAGACTTGCCCCAGCGATAGAGTGTCAAGTCGTTGACAAAGCCCAGCGACTTGGTGTCGGGCGGTGCAGGGAGCATCTTGGACGCATTGGGCTGGTCGCTGTCCATATAGGCTTGTGCTTGGATGGTAAGCGTAAAGCCGAGCGCCAGGATGAGGGTGTTGAGTCGTTTCATTTAGCGTATGTTGATCTTCTTTTTACCTTTAATATAAATACCGTGACGGGTGGGAGGAGCACTTAGGCGTACACCCTGGAGGGTATAGATGGGAGCCTCGCCCTCCTGCGGCTCATCTTTTACTGCATGGATGGCGGAGTAAAGGCTCTTATACTCGTTGACAGCCTTGGCCATCTGGCTGACGAACTCCTTATCGGTATGGAGTACGGCGTAGACAGCACTACCCACAAGACGGCCGTAGTCGACATCGGTCTGCCAGTGGTAACCCGTGATGACACGACCTTGTCCGAAGGTGTATGCCCGAGCCAAGAGAGCGTCTTGCTGGGTGCGGGCTACTTCAGAGAAGACGAGGGCCATCAGCCATGAGCCCGAGGCGTGGCCTGAGGGGTAGGAGCCTGTTTCGCGAAGGCTGGCCTCGTCGGGGCGATATGAGGTCTCCTCATTCATCTCAACGTAAGGACGCTTACGCATATAGTGGCCTTTGGCCATCTGGGTGGCAGCGTTGCCGAGGGGATGTACACGGCTGACGAGCTCGTAGATGGCAGGTGTAACAGTTGCGTTGATGGTGACACCGAGCACTTCGGAGTAAATGCGGCAGAAATTGTCAGTAGAATACTCGACATCTTCAATGGCACGGATGCCCGAGCGCGTGCGTCGCAGCGACTTGCCTTCCTCATATTTGGCTAAGTCGTAGGTATATTTTGCAGAGCCAGCAGCAGGGGGCTCCGGCAGGTAGATCACAGAGTTTGGTAATTCTTCGTAAGAGAAGTATGGGGTATCGTCGAAGCGCGTTGAAGCTTTCGTCAGTCGTTTGTAGTCGGCTTGAGCGTAGGCGAGAAGGTCGTCGAAGCCGCTATGGGTGTGGAGTCGTGAGAGGATAGCCGAGCCGAGCAAATAGCCAGCGTAGGCATCGCTGTCGAAACTGAATCCCGAGATGACGGCTGAGGGTCCGAAGGCTTCGCCCCTCTTCAGGATGTCGTTCATGATGTCAGGGCACACCTCGGCAAGTAGCAGGGCATAGAGCCACCCCAGGCACGACTGATAGGCAGGGTAGGAACTCTCATTGCTGTGGAGCTCGTCGAGATCAGGCAGGAGCGACGGCTCGTTGAAGTAGACGTAGGGTCGCTCGCGGTTGTAGCTCATCACGGCAGCCTTGATAGCGAGTTGGCCATATCTGTCGCCATAGCTAAGCAACTGGTAGATGTTTGAAGCCTTAAAGGCTGAAATTGTTATCCCCATGACATCGGCATAAAGTGGCATATAGTCGTCGAGACTCCATACCATGTCGATCTTGGCTTGAGTGCCTCTGTCGGAGGTGCGCAACTCCTTACCGTAAGTGTAGAGATAGTTGTCGCAAATGAACAGGTCGCTCTCAGCCTTGGGGGGATTAGGGAGGAATACGGTAACTTGAGGAACATCCTGTGCACAGATGTCTGCGCACAGGATGTAGCTCATCAGGATAAGAAAAAATCTACGATACATTTAATTACTTATGGTGAAATTATGCAAATGCCACAGTGAGGCCTGCCATCACGATGCTGACCATCGACATGAGCTTGATCAGGATGTTGAGCGAGGGGCCTGAGGTATCCTTGAATGGATCGCCCACGGTGTCGCCAACGATACAGGCCTTATGGGCGAAGGAGCCCTTGCCGCCGAAGTTACCCTCTTCGATATTCTTCTTGGCATTATCCCAGGCACCACCGGCATTGGCCATGAACACGGCAAGCGTGAAGCCACCAGCCAGACCGCCAACGAGCAGACCCATCACACCAGCCACGCCCAAGATGATACCCACGAGGATGGGGATGAGGATGGCAAGTACTGAGGGAACGATCATCTCATGCTGGGCAGCACGGGTGGATATTTCAACGCAACGGCCGTAGTCGGGCGTTCCTGTGCCCTCGAGGATACCTGAAATCTCGCGGAACTGGCGACGAACCTCCTGAACCATCTTCTCGGCAGCGCGGCCTACAGCCTCCATCGTCATACCACAGAAGAGGAAAGCTGCCATAGCACCGATGAAGGCACCGACGATGACGCGCGGGTTCATCAGGTTGATCTGGAAGTAGTTCATGAAGTCGGGGATGGTGGCATTGGATGCAGCGATGACATCACCGGCCACATTCGTCAGCGTCTGATCTGCACGAGTCATGGCAATCTTGATCTCTTCGATATAGGAAGCAAGCAGAGCCAGGGCTGTGAGGGCGGCAGAGCCAATGGCGAAGCCCTTACCTGTAGCAGCGGTGGTGTTGCCAAGAGCGTCGAGCGCATCCGTGCGGTGACGTACCTCTTCGCCCAGACCACACATCTCTGCATTGCCACCAGCATTGTCGGCAATAGGGCCGTATGCGTCAGTAGCCAGCGTGATACCCAGCGTAGAGAGCATTCCTACAGCAGCGATACCGATGCCATAGAGACCATGAGAAAGAGAGTCTGACGACAACGAGAGGTCGAAACCATTGGCACAGAGGTAGCTGAGCATGATGGCTACGCCAATCGTGATGACAGGGATACAAGTAGAAATCATTCCTGTACCAATACCCTTGATAATCACGGTAGCAGCACCTGTTTGTCCTGCTTCCGAGATCTTCTGTGTGGGCTTGTAGGAGTGAGACGTATAGTATTCGGTGGCCTGTCCGATGATCACACCGGCAGCCAGACCAGAGATGACAGAGAAGGAAAGACCGAGCCAGTTGTCGATGCCCAGCAGATAGAGGATGGCGAACGAAGCACAGGCAATGAGCACAGCGCTGACATTCGTACCAACGGAAAGTGAATGGAGCAAATCCTTCATGGTGGCGCCCTCTTTCGTGCGAACGAGGAAGATGCCCAGCAATGAGAGGAATACACCCACGGCTGCTATCAGCATCGGAGCGATAACGGCTTTGAGCTGAATGTCAAGACCTGCCACACCGAAAGCAGCAGCACCTAAAGCAGCTGTAGACAATACGGAGCCGCAGTAGCTCTCATAAAGGTCGGCACCCATACCTGCCACGTCGCCTACGTTGTCACCAACATTATCAGCGATGGTAGCGGGATTACGTGGATCGTCCTCAGGAATGTCGGCCTCTACCTTACCCACGATGTCGGCACCAACGTCGGCTGCCTTCGTGTAGATACCACCTCCGACACGGGCGAACAGAGCCTGCGTAGAGGCACCCATACCAAAGGTCAGCATGGTGGTGGTGATAGAGATGAGACCATCCTGATCGAAGTGATTCAGAACAACAAACCAAATGGCGATGTCGAGCAGTCCAAGACCTACGACGGTGAGTCCCATGACGGCACCGGAGCGGAAAGCAATCTTAAGGCCAGCATTGAGACTCTCGCGCGCAGCATTGGCAGTACGGGCCGAAGCGTAGGTAGCGGTCTTCATGCCGAAGAATCCTGCAAGACCAGAGAAGAATCCTCCTGTAAGGAATGCAAAAGGAACCCACGGGTTCTGCACGTTCAGGCCATAGGCCATGAAGGCAAACAGAGCGCAGAGCACCACAAAGACAATGCATACGACCTTGTACTGCTGCTTCAGGTAGGCCATTGCTCCGTTACGCACATAGAGTGCAATCTCTTTCATACGTGGCGTACCTTCGTCAGCTGCCATCATCTGGCGGAAGAAAACATACGCCATACCCAGTGCCACGATCGATGCGACGGGCACGAGCCAGAATACTGCGGGAATGTTCATGTTGATTGTTGTTTTAAGGGGTTATTGATATAGTTATTCGTCTGAAAAATCAATAAGATTAGCGGCCTCGTCATCGGGATCTTCTGAGCCAAGGTCCATCATGGTCGAATAGTTCTCCTCAGTGAGCTCTTCATCGTTAGGATCCTCCACCTCCTCGTCGACCTCGTCATGAGAACTGTAGTTGTCCTCAACGACTACATCGGCATCATCGTCTTCAAGATCCTCATCGCTCTCAGATGACTTGAACTGCATCTTAGGCTTCTCTTGCTCAGGTTTGAGCTTGGCAAAAATGGCCTCGACCCATCCACCTTTAGACACTTCGAGCACTTCAAAGCCATCTTCCACTTTCTTCTCGTACATACCGCCCTTCTTGTGAAGACGATCCTTGGGAAGAGTAGTGGTGGAAATATCGAAACCGCTCTGGATGATATCCTGAACAGACTGTGAGAGCGAATCCCATCCACCGCCGAAGTTACGGTCGAGCACCTCGATGAGCTGTGCAGCCGTGATATGACGGATGTTCTCATAAGTAAGGTCTGTGACGCGCACGATAGGACGCTTCTTGATGGCCCAGAGGTAATGGCGGCCTTCATCGAACTTGATGGAAGCTACCTTATAGCCACGCTTCTCATAGCTTTTCTTGGTGGCTGCCGAGTCGTCGGGCAGTTCCTCAAAGAGGAAGGCACTCTTGAAAATATTCACATAGTGATTGACGTTTTCTTTGACTTCGGCATCTTTCGTTGCTGCATCAAACATGCGATAGACGTCATTCTCCTGTATGTCCCAAACACTACTCTTCGTGACTGATTTGATAGTTAATGAGGGATTACTTTCGGGTTGCGTTTGTTTTGTTCTTGCCATAATATTCTTGATTTTTTCTGCAAATTTAGCACTTTATTTTTTAATAGCAAAATTTTGGCATTATTTTTTGTAAATTTCGCATTTTAATGTAACTTTGCAGCGAAAATGGCACAACCATTGGCTGAAAGACTCCGTCCTCGCTGTCTTGACGACTATATCGGGCAGCAACACCTGGTAGGCGAGGGGGCCGTCCTGCGGAAGATGATCGACGCAGGGCGTATACCGTCGTTTATCCTCTGGGGACCACCAGGGGTCGGGAAGACTACATTGGCTCAGATTATTGCCAACAAGTTGGAGACGCCCTTCTATACGCTTTCTGCAGTGACCAGTGGCGTGAAGGATGTGAGGGACGTTATTGAGAAGGCGCAGAAGACGCGCTTCTTCAACGAAGCATCACCTATATTATTTATAGATGAGATTCATCGTTTCTCAAAGTCGCAGCAGGACTCGCTGCTGGGGGCTGTGGAAAAAGGAATCGTGACGTTGATAGGTGCAACGACTGAGAATCCTTCGTTTGAAGTCATACGCCCGTTGTTGTCTCGGTGTCAGCTATATGTGTTGAAATCGCTCGAAAAAGACGATCTGCTAAAACTGCTCGATAGAGCTATCCATGAGGATGTCATCTTGAAAGAGAAACATATTGAGTTGAAAGAGACTGGCGCCTTGCTGAGGTTTAGTGGAGGTGACGCGCGTAAACTGCTCAATATCTTGGAGTTGACCGTGGAGGCTGAAGTGGAGGATGAAATTGTGATAACGGATGAAATTGTCGTGAACCGACTACAGCAGAATCCACTTGCCTACGACAAAGACGGCGAGATGCACTACGACATTATCTCTGCTTTTATCAAGAGCATCAGAGGCTCTGACCCCGACGCCGCCTTGTATTGGCTGGCGAGGATGATAGAGGGAGGAGAAGACCCGCAGTTTATCGCTCGCAGACTGGTCATCAGCGCAGCCGAAGATATCGGACTTGCTAATCCCAATGCATTGCTGCTTGCAAATGCAGCCTTCGATGCGGTGATGAAGATCGGATGGCCTGAGGGCAGAATCCCCTTAGCGGAGGCAACGGTGTATTTGGCGACCTCTCCAAAGAGCAACAGCGCCTATCTGGGTGTCGATGCAGCATTGGCATTAGTGAAACAGACGGGTAACCAGCCCGTTCCCCTGCCCATCAGGAATGCTCCTACGCAACTGATGAAGGAGTTGGGTTATCACGATGGGTATAAATATCCCCACGACTATCCCGGCCACTTCACGGTTCAGCAATATCTTCCCGATGCTTTGCAGAATGAACGCCTGTGGCACGGGCAGCATAATCCTAATGAGGAGAAACTGTATCAGCGGATGGTGAACTATTGGGGGAAAAGATACGAGGATTAAAAGAGTATTAAGAAGTTGTAATTGTGGATCAGGAGGTTATCATCAAGATTATCGAGTTGCTGGGAACGTTTGCCTTTGCCATCTCGGGTATCAGACATGCAGCAGCTAAGCAGTTTGACTGGTTTGGCGGCTACGTGTGTGGTGTGGCTGTAGCTATTGGAGGTGGAACGATTCGCGACCTGATGTTAGGAGCTACCCCTTTCTGGATGACGACACCTATTTATTTAATATGTACGGGTGTAGCATTGTTGACGGTAGCTTTCTTCGGAAAGTGGATGGAGCCTTTGAAGAATGCATGGTTCGTGTTCGATACATTAGGACTGGCACTTTTTACGATTGCTGGTATTGAGAAGAGCCTGGCCTTTGGACAGCCCTTCTGGGTGGCTATCATCATGGGCTGCATTACGGGTAGCGCTGGTGGCGTGATCCGCGATGTACTTCTGAACAATGAACCAGTGATTTTCCACAAGGAGATCTATGCGATGGCTTGTGTGGTAGGCGGCATAGCCTATTGGCTGCTGGCTTCGCTCGGGGTGTCGATGGAACTGAGCGCTGTCGTGAGCTTCGTCATGACCTGCGTCATCAGGTTCTTGGCAGTGAAATACCATCTGTCGCTCCCCGTACTTCACGATCAGAAAAAATAATCATTATGGCAGAACAAGATAATTCAAACAGAAGAAAACAACGCAGGCAACAGCCTGTGGACAATACTTACGGCAAACTACAGCCACAAGCATTAGATGTGGAGAAGGCCGTGCTGGGTGCGTTGATGATCGACAAGGACGCTTATGCGGTGATCTGTGAGACGTTGCGCCCAGAGAGTTTCTACGAACCCAGGAACCAGATGGTATATGCTGCCATCCGCGATCTGAGTATGGAGGAAAAGCCCGTAGACATGCTGACTGTAACAGAGCAGTTGGCAAAGTCGGGCACCCTCGACGAGGTTGGAGGTCCGGCTTATGTGGCAGAACTCAGTTCGCGCGTGGCTTCATCGGCTAATATTGAGTATCACGCCAATATCGTGGCACAGAAATCGCTTGCCCGACAACTTATATCCTTTGCGAGTGTGATTGAGACGAAGGCCTTCGACGAGACCATCGATGTAGAGGACCTCATGCAAGAAGCTGAGGGCAGTCTCTTCGAACTGTCGCAGCGCAACATGAAAAAGGATTATACGGCCATCGACCCGGTGATATCACAGGCGCTGAAAGTGATACAGACAGCCGCTGCGAATACCGATGGACTGACGGGTGTTTCGACTGGCTATTACAAGCTCGACGATATTACCAGCGGTTGGCAGGCATCAGATCTTGTCATTATTGCCGGGCGCCCTGCGATGGGTAAGACCTCATTCGCACTCTCGATGGCTAAGAATATCGCTGCCGATTCGCGCGTGCCGATGGCTTTCTTCTCACTTGAAATGTCGAATGTGCAGCTTGTCAACCGTCTTATCTCCAATGTCTGTGAGATTCAGGGCTCGAAGATTCTGAACGGTCAGCTGCAGCGTGATGAATGGGAGCGACTCGACAAGCGTATCAACAACTTGCTGGGTGCTCCACTCTATATTGACGATACCCCAGGTCTCTCTGTGTTTGAACTCAGGACAAAGGCGCGTCGTCTGGTTCGTGAGCACGGCGTGAAGCTGATCATGATAGACTATCTGCAGCTGATGAATGCTAATGGTATGCGATTCTCTTCGCGACAGGAAGAGGTTTCTACGATATCCCGTTCTCTGAAGGGATTGGCGAAGGAACTGGATATTCCAATTCTTGCATTAAGTCAGTTGAATCGTGGTGTAGAGAGTCGAGAGGGACTGGAGGGCAAGCGCCCACAACTATCAGACCTTCGAGAGTCGGGTGCCATCGAGCAGGATGCCGATATGGTGATCTTTGTGCATCGCCCGGAGTATTATCACATCTATCAAGATGATAACGGGCGCGACCTGCATGGTATGGCGCAGATTATCATTGCCAAGCATCGTAAGGGTGCCACAGGCGACGTGCTGCTAACCTTCCGTGGGGAATACACACGTTTTGAAAATCCTGAGGACAAGAGTCTGCAAAATCGCGCTCCGGTAGGTGGCGGCGAAATTGTGGGATCGAAGATTAATGGCAACAATAATAATCCGCCGGAAATGCCAGATGGGTATGATCCTTTTGCTGGCGGTGCACCGTTGCCTCCACAGAACAACGGTCCGCTGCCGTTCTAAATCCAACGTCTTGATTACCAGCCATACTGTTCCCAGTGGATCACATCGTTCCACTGGAACTGTTGGATGGCGCTATTCCAATTGGGATTAGTATTCTTGTAAGCATCGGAGGGGAAGAACATGCTGGCAGAGACACAATCGTCGTCACAATTGTCGTTGTTCTTCATCTGATTAGCAAGCGCCCTGGTACTTGTGAGCCACTTGGAAGACCAACGATAATAGATCACGGCCCGATTCAGGGCAGTCAACCAAGCCTCAAAATCGCCAGCAGCCGTATTCTTCTTGAGTACGCTCTTGATATCGTAAGAATAACGGTTGCCTCCAGTCATGCCATAGAAGACAGTACCTTCGAGGTTAAGGGTGCTCGGGTTATTCAGTTTGTCAGCAATCGTTCCGAGGAGTCTGTTGGTGGCAGTTGCGAGGTTGTCGAGTTCACTGCACTTATAGGCAGCGAGGGGCAGACTGTAGCCTTCGAGATCGCCAGGAGTGATATTGAAATAGACGTTGGGATACTCTTTAATTAAATCTATATAGGAGTCGTAATAATCGTCGATGATGTTCTGATAGAAGTTGTCACTCTCCAAGAACATATCGCCCACCAGCAGTTCATAAAGTCCGCCACTATCGGGGATTTCGGCTGGAGAACCTATCACATACTCAGCCACGCTGCGTAACTCATAAGCCACCTCGGTACACCCGAAATTGCAACAGTCGCCAAAGATGAACTTCAGGGTGGTGTTACCCATTCCGTTGGCAATAGCCTTCGCCATGGGTGCGATGTTCATCCAGTATCTTGTAGTGCTGGAGTTATCGCCAGAAGAACCGCCATAAGCCTTCTGGGGTATATTGGAATCACGACTATACGAGGGTGAGATAGAGTCTTTGTTGCTGACGAGCCATCCTGAGGCGTGCCCCCATAGCATAAGACCGTAACTCTTGGCAGGATACTTCTCACGGGTGTACTGGATAATATACTGCAAGGTTGTAGGGTCGGCAGCAAGTTTCTCCTTCATGTAGACGGTGTCAACAAGTTCGCCGCCCTTCACACGGGCAATGTATGGGGTCGTCAGAGAACCAGCCTCGTCGACATAGACAATGAGGTTCTGATCATCGGCGAGCTTCTTGGAGCCCTCTTTCATCTCATCGAGGTCAGAGTTGGCATAAGTACTGAGATTATTCTCAGCAGCTATATAGACGAGTACTGTGCGGCGATCTCTATTGTCAACGGGTTCGTCATCATCATCGTGATGACAAGAAGTAAGGCCTGCAAGGAGGCATATTGCGATCAACAAATTCTTCATCATATCAATAATTTGTGGCAAAGGTACAAAAATAATAGTTAAATAGGGAAATTCTTTAAGATTTATTTGTATCTTTGCCCATCCAAAACGAAGATTCAATGAGAAAACTATATATTTTGCTGGCATTCTTCATTGCTCTGATGAGTATCGGAGATGGTTATGCCCAGCGCACCAGAGGTAAGAAAAAAAGCAGGTCGAGTGCTGTTGTGAGGAAGAAAAGTAAACGTCAGGCTCACAGGAAGCGCGGCAAGACCAAGAGAATAGTTGCCAAACAGGCACCCAAACCCGATCCTCGTCTGCTGGATCCAGATTATGATCCTTATCTGCAGTGTGAGGATACTTGTAACCATGTGCACGGTATCGATCTCTCGCATTATCAGGGACAAGTGTTCTGGGAGACAGTGGGAGAGAATACCAAGACGGCTTATGTGTATCTGAAAGCGACAGAGGGAGGCGATAGGATTGATGAGCGCTATGAGCGCAATATCGAACTGGCACATCGTTATGGGTTGAAGGTCGGCTCTTATCATTTCTTCCGTCCGAAGACGCCCTTATATCAACAGTTACAGAATTTCAAGACCCAATGCCGTCCTGGAGAGCAGGACCTGATTCCGATGATCGATATCGAGACCACTGGAGGACTGCCCATTGATATGTTCTGTGAACAGCTGCTTCGATTCCTTCAGATGGTGGAAGTGGAATATCGCCAGAAGCCATTGGTATACACTTATCGTAATTTCTACAATAAATACCTTGTAGGCAAAATCGATGATTATAAGCTGATGATAGCGATGTATCTGGATGAAGAACCCGTTCTCGAAGACGGTCGCGACATCACGATGTGGCAATATACGAGCAAGGGTAGGATCATGGGCATCAACGGCTATGTGGATAAGAGCAGATTTATGGGTGATCATGGCCTGCGTGACATCAGGTTCCATCATTATCACGAATAAGAGAGCGTCTTTTGCTATTCCTCTATATGTGAAAGTGAGTGGGCGAAGGAACGGAAGAAGTTCGTGACAATCTCTGAAGGGATGTATCGGAAATATCGCGCTGAACGACGGAGATGACCCAGCATTGCCGAACCGTTGCTCGTGTGGACAAAGATATCGCCTGAATCCTGTGAGAAATAGAAGTCGCGTGAACGGGTGTTTGTAAATTCCGTCAGTTCTAAGGCCACAGCTGCTGCATCCTTTTTCACTTTCCCTTGTAGGAATGGAATATCTGCAGCATTGAAACCAAACATCTGGACGAGCATAGCCCCTTCGAGTTGAGCCATCTGTTCGAAGCGCAGACGCTTCATCCATCGTTGTAGCATCTCGAAATCGATGGTTTCATGCTGCTGATACAGACAGGTGCCCAGTTCCACTAATTGCCTGACGGGGACACCTTCATTCAGGATATGGCGCGCCACATGGATGATGGTAAGCAGTAATTGGCGTGTGGAAACGTCAGAGTGCTCATCATCGAGAATAGTCTGCAACTGATGATTCAGCACAGGGTTCGTCAGATGGTCGGCCCTGAGGAACACATCCTCCTCAGTCTCTGCCTTCTCGGCATACTCCTTCACAGTCTTCTCCCAAAGTTCCCACTGTTGCGAGGTAAGATGCAGCATGAATTGGTTCTTGCTATGCTGCAATCCCTCCCACACTTGCTGCACCACCTCGTGCATGATGGCCAGCTGAAAGAGTTTACTCCATTTGAACACCGACATGGGCTCTATCAGTTCCTGATGCCCGAAAATGCCGTTACGGATGAGGCGGTAGAAGTTGCGTTGTACGATATTCATGGCTATTGGGATTTTTTATGAATAACGTTTGGGATAACGGAGCAATATTGACAACAAAGCCACAATGCCCAGTGTGAACGGATAGTAGAGGTAGGGGAGAATGGCTACAGGATTGATGGAGGCCAAGCCCGCAGCAATCAGCATCTGTGCGCCATAAGGGATGATTCCCTGAATGGTACAGGAGAATGTATCGAGTATGGAAGCACATTTCTTATTGTCGACACCGAAGCGGTCGCCCACCTCCTTGGTGATACCGCCAACAGTGAGAATCGCAACCGTATTGTTGGCTGTACAGATATCAACCAGCGATACGAGGGCGGCGATGCTAAGTTCTGCACCCCGTTTGCTGGTCACGCGGCGGGTAAGTTGCTGGATGATGAAATCGATGCCTCCCTGCTGGCGGATGAGTTCAAGAATGCCCGCAGCCATCAACGTGACGATAATGAGTTCCCCCATCGAGAGGATGCCTTTACCCATAGCTCCGAACCATCCAAAGAGGTCAAAGCCTCCTGTGAAGATGCCGATAATACCTGTCAGCAAGATTCCTGTGGTGAGAACCGCCATCACATTCATGCCAAGAATGGCCGATATAAGAACCACCAGATAGGGCATCACCTTGATCCACTCCACGGGCGGTATATGTTGTGGCGCACTCGTGCCCTGACCCATCAGAAGATAGACCACGAGGATAATCAGTGCCGCTGGGGCAACGATAAAGATGTTCACGCGGAACTTATCGCTCAGGCGGCAGTTCTGTGTTTGTGTCGCCATAATGGTAGTGTCAGATATAAATGAGAGATTATCGCCAAAGAACGATCCTCCCACGATGACTGCTGTCATCATAGCGATGCTGAGGCCCGTTTCGTCTGCTACGCCTGCTGCAATAGGTACAAGAGCAGCTATCGTACCCACACTCGTACCTATGGATAAAGATATGAAACAGGCTGCAAGAAACATACCAGCGAGTAGCATCTGGGGTGGTAGCAAACTGAGCGTCAGGTTTACGGTGGCATCGATACAGCCCATCTGTTTGGCAGAATAGGCAAAAGCCCCTGCAAGCACGAAAATCCAGATCATCAGCATCATCTGTTCGGTGGCGGCTCCACGGCTGAAGGTATTGATGCGCGCCATCAGCGGTTTCCCGTTGAAGATGATGACGGCATAGATACTCGACACCATAAAGGCCACCGTGATAGGTATCTTGTAAAAGTCACCAGCAATAATGCTAGTGACTAAATAAAACAAGATAAACACCATCAGCGGTGATAATGCGATGAGTCCTTTCTTCATACTCAACTCTTATTTCTTAACTCTTAATTCTTAACTCTTAACTTAAAGAGTCACTCCATTCTTGAAGATAGATATCTCGCGATAATCGTTCTCCTCATTCTTGGCTTTCTGTCCGCTGGCTACACTGAGAACCTTATCGATAAACTCAGGAACGAGCTCCTGCATCGTGCGACCTTCAATCAGTTGCCCAGCAGAGAAGTCGATCCAGTTCTGCTTCCTACGTGCGAGATCGGGGTTCGTGGCAATCTTCATGGTGGGGACAAAAGTACCGAAGGGCGTACCGCGACCTGTGGTGAAGAGCACCAGATGACAGCCGCAGGAGGCGAGAGCAGTAGCTGCCACAAGGTCATTACCTGGGGCAGAGAGCAGATTCAGACCGTCGTGCTCCAAGCGATCGCCATATTCCATCACGCCACTCACAGGGGCTTTGCCGCACTTCTGCGTACATCCCAGTGCCTTATCCTCGAGGGTAGAGATACCGCCAGCCTTATTGCCTGGTGAGGGATTCTCGCCTACGGGCTCGCCATGCGAAAGGAAGTAGTTCTTGAAGTTGTTGATCATCGATACCGTTTGGTTGAAGAGGTCTTCTGTGCGGCAACGGTTCATCAATATGGTTTCGGCTCCAAACATTTCGGGCACCTCCGTCAATACTGAGGTTCCACCCTGGGCGACGAGCCAGTCGGAGAATTCTCCCACGAGCGGATTGGCAGTGATACCCGAGAATCCGTCAGAGCCACCACACTTCAGTCCTACGCGGAGTTTTGATACAGGAACCTCCACACGCTGATCCTGCTTGGCGAGATTGTAGAGTTCACGAAGTATCGTCATACCTGCTTCCATCTCGTCTTCTACCTTCTGGGTAACGAGCAGTTTAATACGATCCTTATCATAGTCGCCCAACATCGCCATGAAGTCGTCAGGCTGATTGTTCTCACAGCCTAGACTTAGTACGAGAACGGCTCCAGCGTTAGGATGCAGGCAGATGTCGCGCAGCACTTTACGGGTGTTCTCATGATCGCCAGAGAGCTGTGAACAGCCGTAGTTGTGGTGCCAGGCATAGATGGCATCGATGCCTTTTTCGTTAGTCTCTTTCTTAAGCTCTTTTACGAGGCGCTCAGCGATACCGTTCACACAGCCTACAGTGGGCACAATCCATATCTCATTCCTCACACCTACATCACCATTCTTACGAACATAGCCCTTAAAGGTTCGATTCTCTTTCTTGATTTTAAGTTCTTCGTTTACAGGATGATATGTGTACTCAAGAGTGCCTGAGAGATTTGTCTTAAGATTGTTCTCATTCACCCAGTCGCCAGCCTTCAGATTATCCTTGGCATGACCGATGGGGTAGCCATACTTGATGATATCGGTACCTTCTGGGGCATCCTTGATCAGTACTTTGTGACCTGCTGGTGTGTCCTGATTGATCATCACCTGCAAACCGTCTACCTCGATAATTTCTCCTTTCTTCTTGGGTTGAAGACATACCACCACGCTGTCGGCGGGGTTGATTTTTAAGAATGTAGCTTGTTCCATTTTTTTTTGTATTTGTTTTAGTTGTTTATATAGCCGTACGTCTGTAGAAGTCCACGTTCTCTTTTGTCAGAATCTCAATGGGCATATAGTTCACGGGGTTTACCTGGCGCTTCATCACAATGGCATTGAAAAGGGCGTCGACACTGGCGTAGCCTTGTTGATAGGCGTGCTGTGCAATAAGGAACGAGATACTGCCGTTATGGATACACTTCACGTTCTTGGGCACCATGTCGTAACCCATAATCTGGATGTTTCGCCTATTGGTTTTCTGCAGGAACTCTCCTACGAGATGAGCCTTCGAGTTGAAGGTGATGCAATGATGCACCTGTGGATGCTCTTTGAAGAATTTCTCCAATATACCGTCATAGTCTTTTTTCTCTTCATCAAGAGGCAGGTCAACTTCTGTAATCTTGATCTCTGGGTAGTGGTCCACCATGTAGTGCCTGAAACCAGTTTCACGGTTTGCCTGCTGCTTAGAGCCCACCAGTCCGTTGCGTGTCTGCTTCATCAGGGCAATCTCTTTCTCTTTGTTGGCAATGAGCATCAGCATCTTCGCAGCAAAATAGCCGCTGGCGAAAGAGTCTTGTCCGAAAAAGGTCAGAGGTTTCAGATCAGGCATATACGAGTCGAGCAGTACGTAGGGTATCTGCCGTTCTGTCAACTTCTCGGTGAATCGGGCTGTCTGTTCGAGGGTAGTGGGCACGATGATGACACCATCGAATTTCTCAGTAAGGAACTCACGCACCATACGCGTGAAGGCAGCTGCATTGAAACGCTCATAATACATGAACTTCAGCTTGATGCCGAAATCCCTGCGGAATTCTGTACAGGCCAGCGCTCCTTCCTCAATCTCGTCCCAGTAGGCATCCTGCTCGTGCTTGGGCAGTACGCAGTAGAAAGTATACGTCTTATTGTAGGCGAGGGCAGAGGCGTACATATTGGGGCGGTAGTCCAGTTCGTCGAGAGCCTTGTTGACTTTTTCAAGTGCTTTCTTGCTGACATTTGGCCGGTTATGCAGAACCCTGTCAACGGTACCTGTCGATACGCCAGCTCGTGCTGCGATATCCTTGATGGTGATAATCTCTTTTGCCATTTCTCAAGATTTTGTTGCAAAGGTACGAATAAAAAACTGATTGAGCAAATACTTTAGCAAAATATTCGTGACGAAATCGTTAACGTATGTTTTTCTTAGTGAAACATTTGGCAGTTTGAAAAAATCTTCTTACCTTTGTGCTCGCAAACGAAAAATAAGTTCAATCTATAATTAAAACAACAAAAATGGCAAAAATCGTAACATTGGGCGAGATTATGCTCCGCCTTTCCCCACAGGGAAACGACCGTTTCATCCAGAGTGAATCATTCCGCATCATCCCCGGTGGTGGTGAGGCTAACGTAGCTATCTCTGTAGCTAACTACGGACATGAGGCTTATTTCGTATCAAAGCTGCCGAAGCACGAGATCGGACAGATTGCCGTGAATGCTCTTCGTCGTTATGGCGTCAACACACAGTTCATCGCTCGTGGCGGCGACCGTGTAGGTCTCTATTATGCAGAGACTGGTGCTTCTATGCGTCCCTCAAAGGTGATTTACGACCGTGCTCATTCTTCTATCGCAGAGGCTGATCCTCAGGATTTCGATTTCGATGCTATCATGGAGGGTGCATCTTGGTTCCACTGGAGTGGTATCACCCCAGCTATCAGCGATAAGGCTGCTGAGCTCACGAAGCTTGCCTGTGAGGCTGCAAAGCGTCACGGAGTAACCGTATCTGTCGACCTCAACTTCCGCAAGAAGCTGTGGACCTCTGAGAAGGCTATCTCTATCATGCGCCCTCTGATGAAGTATGTCGATGTATGTATTGGTAATGAGGAGGATGCAGAGCTCTGTCTTGGTTTCAAGCCCGATGCTGACGTAGAGGGTGGTAAGACTGATGCTGCTGGCTATGAGGGTATCTTCAAGCAGATGATGGCTGAGTTCGGCTTCAAGTATGTTGTTTCTACACTCCGCGAGAGCTACAGCGCAACCTTCAACGGCTGGAAGGCTCTGATCTATGATGGTAAGGAGTTCTATCAGAGCAAGCGTTATGAGATCAATCCGATTATCGACCGCGTTGGTGGTGGCGACTCTTTCTCAGGTGGTCTGATCCATGGTCTGCTCACCAAGTCAACACAGGGCGAAGCCCTCGAGTTTGCTGTGGCTGCTTCTGCTCTGAAGCACACTATCAATGGTGACTTCAACCTGGTATCTGTCGATGAGGTAGAATCTCTCGCAGGCGGAAATGCCAGCGGTCGTGTACAGCGCTAAATAGAGAATCCTTAGGACCCCTGGGTTTTCTTAGGCTATCCTAATAACAACATAGAATTATGGCAAAATTTGATAAGATTGCAGTTTTGAAAAAGATCGGTGATACCGGTATGGTTCCCGTTTTCTACCACAAGGATCTTGAGACCTGTAAGAATGTAGTGAAGGCCTGCTACGAGGGAGGCGTTCGTGCTTTCGAGTTTACTAATCGTGGCGACTTCGCACAGGAGATTTTTGGTGAGCTCGTAAAGTGGGCTGATAAGGAGTGCCCCGAGCTGGCTCTGGGTATCGGTTCTATTGTCGACGCTCCCACAGCAGCTATGTATATTCAGCTTGGTGCCTGCTTTGTTGTAGGTCCGCTGCTCAATCCTGACATTGCTCCTGTATGCAACCGCCGTTTGGTTCCTTACTGCCCTGGTTGTATGACCGTATCTGAGATTGGTAAGGCTCAGGAGTTGGGTTGCGACTTGACGAAGGTGTTCCCAGGCGATGTGGTTGGTCCTAACATGGTGAAGGGCCTGAAGGCGCCCATGCCTTGGTCGAAGATTATGGTCACTGGTGGTGTTTCTCCTGATGAGGAGAACCTGACCAAGTGGTTCAAGGCCGGTGTTTACTGTGTGGGTATGGGTTCTAAGCTTTTCCCATCAGATAAGGTGAAGGCTGGCGACTGGCAGTACGTCACCGATAAGTGCAAGGAAGCTTTCGGCTACATAGCTAAGGCTCGCGCTTAATCAGATAGTCCCTCTCGCCTCATGGCGAGGGGGAACTATGTTTTTACGGATGAAGTATCAACTATTCATCATATTAACCATTCTCATTTCAGCATGTTCGCGTCCTGATAGGCAGACCGTTGACAAGCTGAATTCCCAATCTTATGCCTATCATTATCGCAATCTCGATTCTGCAGAAGTTTACGCACGACGTGCTGGCGACCTGTCTGAAGGTTATCATGCGGGTAGGGCAGAGGCTCTCAACAACCTCGCCTTCGTCCATATTGTCCGTATGCAGTATGATGAGGCCGAACAGCTCCTCAACGAAGCCATTGAGGCTTCCGACAATCAGGTGCAGCAGTTCATAGCCTATGTGCAGCAGATGCGTCTCTGTCAGCGCCGTTCGCGCAATCGTGAGTTCCATGAGTATCGCGAGCTGGCTGACAAGACCATACGACGTATCGACGAAGAGCGCCAGTTGCTCTCTGAGCACGATCGGCGTTGTCTGCTCTATGCTGAGACAGAGTATGCGATTGTCAATTCCACCTATTATTATTATGTTGGTCTTGAGCGCCAGAGCATCGAGGCTCTTGAGCGTATCCATCCCAACGAGGTGTTGCGCGATACGGCCCAGTATCTCAACTATATGTATAACATCGGAGCTGGCGGCATCATTACCGAGGGCTCTCAGCAGGAGATCAACCAGCAGGAGTTTGACCACCTGATGCGCTGCTTCCTGTTGGCACGTCATGCCGATATGCCCTTCTTCGCCGCCAATGCCCTCGAGGCACTCTCTGAGCACCTGATGGAGCCAGAATACCGTGAACGGCTTATCGAAGACAACCTGCCAGCGATGAAGTTCCTTAATCCTGATAGGGTCGACGACGATATGCTGGCTGGCTATCTCGCAGAGTCGGCACTCTATCTTTTCGAGCATTATGGCG
The DNA here is from genome assembly GCA_900318395.1 of uncultured Prevotella sp. Lineage (GTDB taxonomy): Bacteria > Bacteroidota > Bacteroidia > Bacteroidales > Bacteroidaceae > Prevotella. The sequence continues at coordinate 45,456 of ONKL01000018.1, read as the reverse complement.
ATGTCTATCAGATAGCTGGTGCCTACCGTACGCTCGCCTCCTGTTATCGCCAGATTGGTGATTATGAGTCGGCTCTTTATAATCTCGAACAAGCCCTCTCTGATTCTGCCATCTATCAGGCTCCCGATCTGGTGGCCTCCATCCGCGAGCAACTCTCTGTGGCCTATGCCGCTATGGACAATAAGCCTCAGAGCGACTATAACCGCAATTTGTATCTCGACTTACAGGAGACCACTCGCCAGGACCGTCAGCTCGAGGCTCGTGCCAGCCAATACGAGAAGACGGCCGTACAACTTAACATCATGATTGCTGCTGTGATAGCCGCCATCCTGTTGCTGATTTTCTCGCTGTGGCTCTTCAATCACATGAACCGCAAGCACAGCCACGAGAATCCTGATGACAACCTCCTCGATCTGAAAAAAGAGGAACTAGCTGCCCAGCTTTTACGCGTAGAGAGCAGTGAGCGCCGCAATCTTGAGCAACGTGCAAAGATATCGCTCGTTAATAGCATAACTCCCTTCATCGATCGCATCCTTCACGAGGTGAGATCTCCCCAGAACGGCGATTTGACATACGTTCACGAACTGACCGATCAGATCAACGACTACAACGATGTGCTGACCTATTGGATTCAGCTGCGTCAGGGCGAGCTCAGTCTGAAGATTGAGAGTTTCCCCTTGCAGTCGCTTTTTGATCTCCTCGCCAAGGGGCGCACCTCGTTCCAGATGAAAGGTGTCGACTTCGAGGTGTCTCCTACGTCTGCTGTGGTCAAGGCCGATAAGGTGTTGACGCTCTTCATGCTGAATACACTCTCCGACAATGCCCGCAAGTTCACAGAGCGTGGGGGGCGCGTGAGTGTATCTGCCTCTGAGGGGCAGGACTATGTGGAAATTGCAGTCGAGGATACGGGTAAGGGAATGACGGATGATCAGCTCGAACACCTTTTCGAGACCAAGCCTATACGCGAGGAGCATGGTTTCGGCCTGCTCAATTGCAAGGGTATCATCGAGAAGTATCGCAAACTCTCGCAGATCTTCTCCGTCTGCACTATCGCTGCTACGAGTAGCCTGGGCAAAGGCACGCGCCTGATGTTCCGCCTGCCCAAGGGCTTTTTACGCACATTGCTCTTACTTTTCACTTTTCACTCCTCACTCCTCACTCCTCACTCCTCACTTTTTGCAGCTGAGCCGCTTGCCCGTGCCAGTGCCTATGCCGACAGTGCCTATTTCTCGAATATCAACGGCACCTATGAGCGCACGCTGCTCTTTGCCGACTCCTGCCGCTATTTCCTAAACGAGCATTACCGCCAGCAGCATCCGCGTGGGCGCTATGTCTTGCGCTCTATGGGTAACCCCTCGTTGCTGCCGCCTGAGATTAAGTGGTTCCACGACAGCGTGAAGACCAACTATCAGATTATCCTCGATATGCGCAATGAGAGTGCGGTGGCAGCACTCGCCCTCCATGAGTGGCAGCTCTATAGCTATAATAACCGCATCTACACCCAGCTCTTCAAAGAGCTCTCGGCTGATAACACTCTGGGCGATTATTGTCGCACGATGCAACAGTCGCAGACGAATAAGACCATTGCTATCATCATGCTCGTGCTTATCCTGCTAGCACTCATTCCTGCTTATTACCTGCTCTATTACCGCCATCGTCTCTACGACCGATTCCTGAAGGAGCAGCAGCGGCAGACTGATCTTGAATTGCTCGACGATGAGCTGCGCAAGGCAGAGTTTGAGAACAACAGCCTCCATGTGTCGAATGCTGTGCTCGACAACTGTCTCTCGGCCCTGAAGCATGAGACGATGTATTACCCCTCGCGCATCCGACAGTTGCTCGATGCGGGCGAGATCGACTCTCTCGACGAGGTAACAGCCTTCTATCGTGAGCTCTATGGCGTCCTCAGTCAACAGGCTATGCGCGAAGTGGAGCATGCGAAGCTACATGTGAAGCCAATCCGTAAGGGTGATGTGACGATTCTCGGTGATGAGAACATGATCCGTTATTTGCTCGAGATCCTGCGTAAGCAGTCGCGACCTTCTGGTGGCATAGGCGTTAATGGTCCACGTGCCGCACGCGAAGTCTTCACACAGAAAGATGCGCAATATGTCGAACTCCACATGCCTATGCCGTCGCTGAAACTTTCCGATGCTGAAGCCGCCAATCTCTTCATGCCCTCGAAAGAACATATCCCTTTCCTGCTCTGTCGACAGATAGTGCGCGATCTGGGCGAGGCCACCAATCGTCGTGGCTGTGGTATCAGGGCTGAGGTCATCGACGGGCTGACGACGGTTATTGTGACGCTACCCTCGGGAAAAATGTAAAAATGCAAAAATTTAAAAATGAAATAATGAAATAATGAAAAGATATGGAGAATTTTAAAGTTATTATCGTCGAGGATGTGCCCCTCGAATTGAAAGGCACCTTGGGCATCATCCGCACGGATATTCCTGAGGCAGAAGTGATCGGAACAGCAGAGAACGAGCCTGCCTACTGGAAACTTCTCAAGCAGCAGAAGCCCGACCTCGTATTGCTCGACCTGGGACTTGGCGGTTCTACTACTGTGGGTGTCGAGATCTGTCGTCACACCAAGGAACTCCACAAAGATGTGAAGGTGCTTATCTTCACTGGCGAGATCCTCAACGAGAAACTGTGGGTAGATGTGCTTGATGCTGGTGCCGACGGCATTATCCTCAAGACGGGTGAACTGCTGACACGCCGTGATGTCTCAGCCGTGATGGACGGCAAGCAGTTAGTGTTCAACGAGCCTATCCTCGAGAAGATTGTTGAGCGTTTCAAGGCTGCCGTCAGCGGACAGCTCGTGAAACAGGAGGCTCTCGTCAATTTTGAGATCGATGAGTACGATGAGCGTTTCCTCCGTCATCTGGCTTTAGGCTACACCAAGGAGCAGATTACGAACTTACGCGGCATGCCTTTCGGTGTGAAAAGTCTAGAGAAGCGCCAGAACGAACTTATCCAGAAGCTCTTCCCTGAAGGCTCAACGGGTATCAATGCCACTCGTCTCGTAGTGCGTGCCCTCGAACTTCGTATCCTCGATATCGATAATCTCGAACCCGATGATGAATAAACGTCTGATAGCGTTGGCGTGTGTCGCCTTCGGTGTGGCTGAGTTGCTACTCGTCATCCTCTCGTGGCTCCTTTCTGCCACGAGGCTTGATGGCGTGCGCTCGCTCATCTCCTCCGAGGGTATCCGTTGGTTTGTGGGCGAGTTCACCTATACGCTTGCCTCGCCGCTATTGGTGTGGCTGTTGCTGGCGCTGGTAGCTTTGGGCTGTCTGCAGCGTAGTGGGCTGATGAGTCGCGGTCGTGGCTATCGCGATCGGGTGGCTTTGCGTGTCAGCCTCTCGTTTATGATTATATATGTGGTGATTATCTGCCTGCTCACCCTCATGCCTCACGCCATCCTGCTCTCAGTCACAGGCTCGCTGTTTCCCTCGGCCTTCAGTCGTGCGCTGGTACCCATCATCTGCTTCGGCATCGGGGTACTCTCTATCAGCTTTGGTATGGTATCAGGACGCCTGCATACGCTCACCGATATTCTCGATGCGCTGACTTTTGGCCTCCAACAGGGAGCGCCGCTCATCATTCTCTATATCATGTTCTTCCAGTTCTATGCCTCGTTGCTTTTCGTGTTCGGCTGATGATCTGATTATCTGTAGAAACCGTCCATGAAGTCGCTGTCTGGACAAGCGATAGCCAAGCTCCACTCGGTGCCAGGTACGGGTTTGTAGATCACGTGATACTTTTTCCCTTTATAAACGATGTGCTCCGCGCCTTTTTCGCGGGCAATCATCTTGCGTCCCAGCTTGACGATGTCGGCATTCTTCGTGGGATCGACATCCGCGAAGATCGACTTTCTGAACAATCGGGTCGAATCGGGATGCACCAGATAGCGTCCTTCCTTGTTCAGCATAACGAAGAACGACCCTGGGTATCGGTTCAGGTCTGTTTTGATGATCTGAGCCAGATTACTGAACGACAGGTCGGAAGCCACAATGCCCACGATGGCACCGCTATCTCGTCTCAGAGGTCTGCAGTAAGTGGCAATGGCTTTCTTCTGATCCACCCGACCTTCAGAGTATTCTGTAAAAGGATCCACCCAGCAGGCTTTCTGTGTCTGGATGGGCAGGGTGTAATTCATCTTGTTGAGATAGTCGTATTCAGGCTCGACGAAGGTCACTACTGTGTCGCCATGATTCTCCGTGAATACAGAGAAGCGCTGTGCGTATTGTGGTAGAGAATGGGGCTTGACGAATACGGAACTGCTCACCAGGTTGCGATTCAGATTCACGATGCGGTTCGATATGTTCTTGATGTTCTCTGGGGTGAAGTCGTCTTCGAGCATCCAGGCATTGGAGTCAGTAGCCGTCTCTACGGTTCGTATATAATTGGTAATGCGGAAGATGGCCGTGTCGAGGATGCTGTCGGCATACTCTATCGACTCTTGGTGCAGCAGGTAGCGCGACTGCCAATAGAGCAATCCCAGCGAAGAGAGGAATACGGGCACAGCCATCAACGCGATAGCCTGTTGGGGCTTCTTCGCCAACTGCTTTTCGACAGCCCAGCGACTCAGTATCACGAGGAACACCATCGTGATGAGGGCAATCGCCATCACGGCCATGAGTAGCAGATAGTGCATCGTGTTGACATCGCTCTCGGGATATACTACAGCTACGCTCCAGCCAAGTTCGCTTTCTGGGCGCTCTTTCATCTTCTGGCGCTCAAAGGGCTTGAAGAACACATGCCACTCTTGGTCGTCCCTGGTGAATGTCTTTTCTCCTGTCTTGCCTGCAGTCATCATCTCGATGGTCTCCAACATCCTGTAGTCCACGTTTTCGTCGTTACGCACAAATGGTGTCAGACTCGACAGCTTGTCAGGATCTGGGTTCACGATAAACGTGCCGTAATGGTCCATCAGCGTGCAGTAGGCATTCTCCGATGGTTTAGCCGCAAGCACAAGCTCTGAGAGCGCCAATGTCGGAATGGTGGCCATCATCACGCCCACACATGTTCCCTTCTGGTCGAAGATAGGCAGACAATAGGCTATGAGCGGTTCTTCTTCCGTATCATCACCCTTCAATGACATCCAGCCTGCCTGCCCTTGTTCCATTGTTCTCTCAAACCATCTCTGCTCGGTATAGGGTCTCTTAGTGAATGTATCTGATGAGATGAACTTTACAGCGTCGCCGATGGCGTGCAGATCCCTGTTACGGTGCACGTAGACCATCATCAGCTCCCTATCGGGATAGTAGTTGGGCTTGAAGGCAATCATGCACCCTACGAGGTCAGGATTACACTCGACGAGCTCTTGGCAATAGGCTCTCATCCGCTTCGGGTTGTCAAGATGGGCAATCATGTCGAAGTAGATGTTTCCCGCAGACTGCTCAACAGCCAGCAGGATATTGTCGATGCTCTGGGCAGTGCTTTCCAGCGTCTGCTCTGCGTCGTTCATCGCCTCCTTGCGCAGGGCTTTGTGGGCGACGTAGAATATCGTGCCCAATGTCACAGCCAGCAGCAGCGTCAGTCCGCCGAGAATTAGCCTATATCGTTTAATAAACTCTTTCATTATGACGTGTCAGTCGTAGACAAAGAATCCAGATGATGAAAGAGCCCAAGAAGGCCAGCAGGAGGAGGGCGATGCCTATATATACGAACGGTTTCTCAATGTCTTTTTGAGGAGTTACGATGGCTAGCGACCAGTCCATGCCGTCGATGGGCACATAGTAGATAGTAGAGGCCTCGCCGTCGATGCTCATGTTTGCCACACCGCCCTTCTTTTTGTTCATGTTCATGAGCACACCTACGTCCTTGACTGCCAGATTCTTGCCTTCAGGATGAGCGATGCAGGAGCCGTCGTCGTCGATGATCACCGAGTAGAAGTTCAGTACTCTCATCAGCCTGTGCATGTTCATCTGTTCGTCCCTTTGGATTTCATAGTCAATCACCTGCAGCTTGTTACTGATCCACTCGAGTGTGATGTCGGCTCCACAGACGCAGGCCAGCTCGCCCTTGTCGTTGAGGATAGGCTCTACGAACGTGCAGTAGTGGCCGCTGATTCTCGTACCATCGTAATAGTAATAAGGTTTCGACCAGAAGTTCATTAGTATCTTCTCAGCCTGTACATACCAGTCAGACTTCGTATAGTCGTGGCGTGCCGATCCCACTTGCGCCAGCTTGTAGTCGCCGTTTGGCAGCTGATGCACATAAGGCTCATACCACATGCCCTTCTCCTTGAAATAGTTATAGCGGAAGGCAGCGAAGTAGCCTCTGGTGTCGGGGTTCAGCGAAGTCTTGCTCTTCAGGGCTTCCTCCACTGCAGCAGGCGAGTCGAGGTGCCTTTCAACCTCGTTGAAGACGTTCCGGGCGTTCATCTCCATGCCTCTGATGGTCTTCGACAGTTTCTCCGATATAATCATAGCTGTTCCCGTGTAGCGCACGTTAACCTCTGCGCGCAATGCCTGGTTGAAAGCCCAAAATGCCGTTCCAGAAATAACCAGCATGACTATCAGGATAGCCAAGAAAAGGAGGATATTTCGCTTGACTTTATTCATCATTGTTCGCTAAATTGCTCAATTTGTTGGCAAAGATACAAAATTATTCGTGAATTCCAAACCTTATTGAAAAATTTTTGTACCTTTGCAGCCATAATTAAAGGATTTTTATTCAAGCGATATGGAACAATTTCTTGAAACCCTTTTCAAAGGGATCGGACAAGGTATCTTAGCAGCCTGGAACGAGCAACGCTGGCTCATCTCCTTCATGCTCGCCATTCTTATCGGCTGGCTGGCCTACAAGTACATCAGAAAATTATTCTCAAAAGATAAATTATGAATTCTCATGCGAGACTATTTTCAATTCCTTTCAATTGTTGACTAATCGTATTTATTATCTACAGAACTTGCCTTTTTGCTGTTTAATGCCTTGAATTGTTAACAATTGTTATCGTTTAAACTTTATTTTGACAATATACTTGGAAGTTTTGCGATTTTTTGTTATCTTTGCATCATATTCTTAAAAAACTGACCATTATGGCAAAGTACAACATTACTGAGATCAAAGAAAAGAAGGCTGCTTATCGCAGTCTAGTGAGTCCAAAGATGATGGACCAGATGCAGGAACAGATCATGAACATCATCGTGATGCAGAAGAAGTATCGCGACAAAGACTACTCGGCAAAGAAGCTGGCTGAAGAAATAGGCACTAATACCCGTTATATTTCTGCTGTCGTAAACGTTAGATTCCATACGAACTATACATCGTTTGTCAACAAATACCGCATCGACGATGCACTATCCATTTTGGTTGACAAGCGCTATCAGGATCTGACGATGGAGGAAGTCTCGGATATGGTGGGCTTTGCAAACCGTCAGTCGTTCTATGCTTCTTTCTTTCGTATAGTGGGCATCACTCCGCGTGACTATCGCGTGCAGCACCTGCAGAAGCATCCGTCGATGGTATCCAAGCGTAAAAAGACTAAATGATTTCAGAGCGCGTATTAAGCATCTTCAAGGAGTTGAACGCAATTCCGCGACCTTCTCATCACGAGGAGAGGGTAGCGGATTTTTTGTGTGAGTTCGCCCAGCGGCTCAATCTCTCCTATGAGCGTGACCCGGCAAACTGTGTCGTTATCCGTAAGCCTGGCACCGAAGGTCACGAGAACGCCGAGCCCATCGTGCTGCTGAACCATATGGATATGGTGTGCGTGGGTATGGACGACCCGCTGACGGCGCCTATCGATGCTTATGTCGAGGATGGGTGGATGAAGGCGCGCGGCACTTCGTTGGGTGCTGACAACGGCATAGGATTGTCGATGGCGCTGGCTGTACTCGAGAGCAACGATATCGTGCATGGACCGTTGGAGGCGATCTTCACGACCAACGAGGAAGACGGTATGTCGGGCGCAGCGCAGCTGATGCCTACCTTTATCAAGGGGCGCAAGGTGATCAATCTCGATTCTGAGGATTACGACACGATTACCACTGGGGCTGCCGGTGCCTGTTTACAGTTCCACGAGATTCCCGCTACACGCGTACCTGCACCTGCTTCTGGTATGGAATGGTTCCGCGTGAGAGTGGAAGGCGGTCTGGGCGGTCACTCGGGTGTCGACATTAACAAGGGTCGCTGCAGTGCGGTGGAGATCATCAAGCGTCTGTTCTATTTCATCGGTAAAGTGTGCGACATGCGTATATCGACGCTGAAAATAGGCGAGGCAAATGCCTCGATACCATCAACGGCCGAACTGGTGTTCTGCATGCCCAAGGGTGCTAAGACAAACTTTGTCATTCAACAGGAAACGGTCACCAAGAATTGGCTGAAATACACTTACGGCGGCACTGACCCGGATGTGTGCTGCACAATAGAGAAGTGTGAGCCCGAGGCAACGGTGATCAGCGGTCATGCTATCGTTGCGCTGATAGAGTGCCTCAATGGTGTGCCCCAAGGCGTGATTCGTATGAGCGACACGATGAAAGAAACAGTGGAGACGTCGAACAATATCGGTGTGATTGAGGCGCGCGAGAACTGTATATTCGTAAGTACCCACACCCGCAGTTTTATCGACGATGTACTCGAGCGACTGGCTAATCATATTGCTGATGTGTTTAAAGGTCACGGTGCGAACTCCAGACGTGTGATGACGGCTCCTGCCTGGCAGGAGGATCAGAATTCGAACTTTCTGCAGCTGACGTCGAACGTGTTTAAGGATGTGCTGGGTTGGTATCCGCGCATGGTGGCGATGCACTTCGTGCTTGAGGCGGGCTATTTTGTGAAGAAGTATCCAGGCATCCAGATTGCGTGTATCGGGCCGCGCATCGTAGAGCCTCATTCGACGAGTGAGCGCGTAGAGCTCTCGACGGTCGACGACATCTGGCGGGTGCTCATCGAATTGCTTTCAAGACTGGCTTAACATAGAACAATCCCTTCCAAAACGCTGGAAGGGATTGATTGTTTCTACAACGAATCGAGACGGTCGGAATATAGTTGGGTGGCTGCTTCGTCGCGCTCATCGTCGCTCATGTCTATCTTCGGGTGGATATCAATGGGCTCAAGGTTGATACCGAAGCGATTGAGATTCTGATTCGTATACGTAAGTTGGGCACCGAAGAGGCAGATGGTCCACGAGATCTGCATCCATAGCATGAACAGCGGGAGGGCGGCGAACGAACCGTAGATGGCGTTGTAGCCCGTCACCCAAATCTGTGAATAGATATAGAATAGTTGTAGGAGATGCATGGCCACACCGGCGAGGATGCCTGGGATGACGGCGCACGACCACTTGACCTTCGTATTGGGCATGTAGACATAGAGCAGGATGAACAGCAGCGACATGAGCAGTGAGTTCGAGAGGTCGAACAACTGATGAACGGCAGAAGACAGCAACTTAAAGTCCTCGATGACATCGGCTACGGTGGCCATGAAGATGGACAGACCCATCGAGACGATGATGATGATGGGGAAGACGAAGAACATGGCCAGATAGTTGACTATCGAGCGCATGATGGGGCGGGCGTTGCTGACCTGCCAGATCTCATTGAAGGTCTCCTCGATATTGTTGACCAGCATGAGAACGGTGAAGAGCATGAACAGCAGTCCGATACCGAGGAAGATACCACTCTGCGTGTGGGCTAGATAGCGGTTGACGAAGTCGACAATCAGGTCGGCTATCTGTGGCTGTGTGGACATCATCTTGCGGAACCACAGCTCGATGTATTTACTGTAGCCGAACCCTCTGGCGATAGCAAAGACCACCGCAAGGATGGGCACCATCGACAGTAGCGTGGAGTAGGTGAGGGCAGCAGCCTGCGCCGTGACGCGCTTCTCGGTAAAGAAGCGGATGGTGAGATACAACACCCTGAATAACTGGCAATTTAATAACTTATGATATGACAATTCTCTATTTGATGATTGACGATTTGACCATTAAAAAAGAAAACACTGCCTCTATAAGCCGGGTTCTGTTCCGCGAAAAGCGGTGCCTGTCATTTATCTAGTCCACAAGTCACCCTGTGGCTCAAGCATTCTACCCTCCATCGTTTACTCGGGCGGGCAACCCTCAGACGATGGTATACATGAACTTGCAGCCCCCAGTCGGTACAGCCCAATGATCACCCATTGGCTGGTGGTCTCTTACACCACCTTCTCACCCTTACCTCTCCGAAGAAAGGCGGTTGTTTTCTTCTACCGGCACCTACTGTCGCCAATAGCTTCCACTTTCAGAAGTGGGGTACCCTGTGCTGCCCGGACTTTCCTCTCGTGCCTGATGGCACCAGCGACAGACCGTGACAGTGCTTTCTGGGTGCAAAGATAGTCGAAATAAGCCGAACTTCAAAAGAAAACCAACATTATTTTCAATTTTATGCGTTTTTTGGGGCTTCTTTTGGTTGGATAATTGATTATTTGCAACTAAAAACAATAAGATTCCTTAATTTTGTCAGTAATTTAAGATTTTTGCCTCTAATCGCAAATGCTCGTTAAGTAGACTGGGATAATTGTTAAATTGGGACAAATATTCACGACATTTTGTCAGTATACAAAAAAATGACCTTAAATTTGCACTCGAAAAAAATGAGAGTGAGTGTTAACGCAACCCGATGGTTGCATAAGTTGAATTTTAATTATAACAAAAATGACAGATAATATGAAAAAGATTGTAAATGTGGCAACTCCTGCTGTATGTGCAGTTGCCTTGGTTCTCTCTGTAGTTGCTATCAACAAGACCAACGCAGCTACGGCTTCTCCTGCTCCTATCGTGACATCTGCTCCAGCAGGACAACCTGTTGACTTGACTTACGCTGCCGAGAAGGCGCTGCCTTCTGTGGTTTACATCAAGTCGGTACAGAACTCAAAGATTCAGACCGTCGAGTATAGCGATCCATTCGAGGATTTCTTCTCTGATCCGTTCGGAGGTTTCTTCGGTCGTGGACAAGGTAATAACGGACAGAAGCGCCAGCGTCAGGTGCAGACGCCTAAACGTGCTGCTGCTGGCTCGGGTGTTATCATCTCGGCTGATGGTTACATCGTGACCAACAATCACGTGGTGGACGGCGCTGACGAACTGACTGTCAGTCTGACAGACAATAAAGAGTATTCTGCACGCATCATTGGTGCCGACAAGACTACCGACTTGGCACTCATCAAGATCGACGGAAAGAATCTGCCTGCCATCACCATTGCCAACAGCGACGATGTACGCGTGGGTGAATGGGTGCTCGCCGTTGGTAATCCCCTCGGACTGAACAATACGGTGACCGCTGGTATCATCTCTGCCAAAGCCCGTACGCTGGGCGCCAATGGCGTGGAGAGCTTTATCCAGACTGATGCTGCCATCAATCAGGGTAATTCGGGTGGTGCACTCGTGAACACACGTGGCGAACTCGTTGGTATCAACGCTATGCTCTATTCGCAAACAGGTTCGAACATCGGTTACGGCTTCGCTATCCCTACTACTATTATGAATAAGGTGGTTGACGACCTGAAGCAGTATGGTAACGTGCAGCGAGCCATGATCGGTATCCAAGGTACTGACGTGAAGAACTATGTGGACGCTGAGAAAGAGAAGGAAAAGGATGTGGATCTGGGCACGATGGAGGGCATCTATGTGGCCAAGGTCGTAGAGGATGGTGCTGCAGAGGCTGCTGGACTGAAGGAGGGTGACGTCATCACCGCCGTCGATGGTCAGAAGGTAACCAAGTTCGGTGAGTTGCAGGGAATCCTCGCCAAGAAGCGTCCGGGCGACAAGGTGAGCATCACTTATCTGCGCAACAAGAAGAGTCATACCGTATCAGCTACGCTGAAGAACGAGCAGGGCAATACGAAGGTGGTAAAGAATGCTGACCTCGATGTACTGGGTGGTAGCTTCCGCGCCATCACCGACGCCCAGAAGGAGCAGCTGAATATCGGCTACGGACTGGAGGTCATCAAGATCGCTGGTGGCAAGTTGAAGGATGCTGGTGTGCCTAAGGGCTTTGTCATCCAGAAGGTGAATGACCAGAGCATCAAGACCATCGACGACCTGCAAAATGTCGTGAAAGAGGCTTCGACCAGCAAGGAACCGGTGCTCTATATCCAGGGTATCTATCCGACAGGAAAGAAGGGCTACTTCGCCGTTCCACTGGCTAATGAATAAGGAAAAATAATAAAAAAGAGCCACGAATGTAAAAATTCGTGGTTTTTTTTTGGTCGTGTCGGGAAAAAGCTATACTTTTGCAGAACGACTAAAAACAACAACCACAATGAGACAGCTTAAAATCACAAAATCTATAACCAACCGAGAGAGTGCCTCCCTGGAGAAATACCTTCAGGAAATCGGTAAAGAGGAGATGATCTCGGCAGAGGAAGAAGTGGAACTTGCACAGCGGATACGCAAGGGCGACAAGAAAGCACTTGAGCGGCTGACAAGGGCTAACCTCAGATTTGTGGTTTCGGTGGCGAAGCAGTATCAGAATCAAGGTCTCAGTCTGCCTGATCTCATCAATGAGGGTAACCTCGGACTGCTGAAGGCTGCTGAGCGTTTCGACGAGACGCGTGGTTTCAAGTTTATTTCGTATGCCGTCTGGTGGATCCGTCAGAGTATTCTGCAGGCCATCTCGGAGCAGAGTCGTATCGTACGACTGCCCTTGAATCAGGTGGGATCGGTGAATAAGATCAATCGCGAGATCAACCGCTTTGAGCAGGAAAACGAGCGACGACCCTCTCTGGAAGAGATTGCAGAGAAGATCGACCTGCCTGAGGATAAGATCGACGAGGCCATGAACATCAACGGGCATCACGTATCGGTGGACGCCCCGTTTGCTGAAGGCGAGGACAACAGTCTGCTTGATATCATGCCGAATTCGGACTCGCCGATGGCCGACAAGACTCTTGTGGCAGAGTCGCTGAAGGCTGAGATACAGAATGCGCTGAGTGTGCTCAACGAGCGCGAGCGTAACGTGGTAGAGGCTTCGTATGGTATCAATTGTCCGGAACTGACTCTCGAGGAGATCGGAGAGAAGTTCGGACTGACCCGTGAGCGTGTGCGCCAGATCAAGGAGAAGGCCATCAGAAAGCTCAGGATGTGTACAAAGAACAAAATATTAAAGACATATTTAGGATAAATGAAAATGATTAGAAACATGGCGTTAGCCATACTGCTGTTGGCTGCTGCACCCCTGACGATTCAGGCTCAGAATGCACAACAGAATATACAAAAGAACTTCAAGGTGCCCCATGCCTATATGTTTGGTTTCGCTGCATCTTTCAACGACTCACTGATCTTCTTCACGGATGTCCAGCAGGTGGATAGCGTGTGGTTGACGAAGAAGAAGGGCTTCCTTGCAGGCAAGAGCAACTACGCCTATCAGCTGCGCAACTACTGCGAGGAGAAGATGGAACTCCCCAAACGTACCTGTGTGATCGTGAGTTCAGTGAAGCGTAAGGACGTAGAGAAGAAATACAAGAAGATGATGAAGAAATACGTCGGCAAGAAAGCGAAGAATTACGATGTGCGTTACATCTCTTCATCCGACTTCAAATTTCACGCTGTTGATATGAGTACAGAATAAGATAAATCCCCCGCCAACCCGGCGAGGGATTATTTGTTGTTTGATTTATTGCTTCAGAAGGTACTGCTTGAAATCAGCAAAATCCTTAGTCATCGGAACACTCTGTTTGGTACCTTTCATAAAGGCTGCCAGACGGTCGGGAATCTCAACGTCGATGCTGAGAATCTCGTCGACTTTCTCCTTGAACTTAGCAGGGTGGGCAGTCTCGCAGAATACACCGATCTCACCTTCCTTCAGTCCGTCTTCCAGCGCCTGATAGCCACAGGCACCATGAGGATCGAGGATATAACCAGTCTCGTCGTAGCATGCTTTCATCGTCTGACGGATCTGCTCGTCGCTATAGGTTGCACCGCTGATGAGCGATTTGATACGCTCGTGGCTCTTACCATAGAGATCGTAGATGCGGGCGAAGTTTGAAGGATCGCCTACGTCCATTGCGTTAGCCAGTGTCTGCTTCGAGGGCTTGGGCTCATACTTGCCCGTCTGCAGGTACTTGTAGAAGATGTCGTTGGCATTGTTGGCAGCGATGAAGCGCTTGATGGGAAGTCCCATCTCATGTCCGAAGAGGGCTGCGCAGATGTTGCCGAAGTTTCCGCTCGGCACGCACATCACGAGTTCTTCATTATTCCCATTTTCCACCATTCTTGCGTAGGCGTTGAAGTAGTAGAAGGCCTGTGGGAGGAAACGGGCCACATTGATGGAGTTGGCTGAAGTGAGCTTCATGTGCTGATTGAGCTCAGCATCCATGAAGGCATTCTTCACCAGCGCCTGGCAATCGTCGAACACACCATCTACCTCTATGGCGGTAATGTTCTTGCCAAGGGTGGTAAACTGGCACTCCTGAATGGGGCTGACCTTACCCTTGGGATAGAGTACATATACATGAATGCCGTCGACACCGAGGAATCCGTTAGCCACAGCAGAACCTGTGTCACCAGAGGTGGCTACGAGCACATTCACCTGCTGGCCCTTGCCCTCCTGACGGATGAAGTACTGCAGCAGGCGCGCCATAAAGCGGGCACCCACATCCTTGAAGGCGAGGGTTGGTCCATGAAAGAGTTCGAGGGTGTAGATATTGTCTTTCACCTTGGCTACAGGACAGTCGAACGACAGGGTGTCGTAGACAATATCGTGGAGGGCATCAGGATCTACATCTTCACCAAAGAAAGCATTGGCTACAGTGTAGGCAATCTCCTGAAAACTCATTTTGTTGATATTCTCGAAGAATTCTTTGGGCAGTTTATTGATACGCTCAGGCATATAGAGTCCGCGATCTTCTGCGAGACCTTTCACAACTGCTTTGTGCAAATCAGCTATGGGGGCCTGATTATTCGTACTATAGTACTTCATATATTTATAATTTAATAATTTAACAATGTAATAATGTAAAAATTACTTATTCTTACATTTTCTAAATTTATTATTGTTATATTTCAAGCATTCATGAATGTTTGCATAAACTCGTTGAGTTTCAACAATCCGTATGCACCTGATACGCAGGACACTTCATCATACTGCTGCACCTCGTCGGGCTCGATGCCTCGATACCAGATGATGAATGGTACTGGCTGTCCGACGTGGATACGCATCTCAACAGGTGTCAGGTGATCAGGGAGCACAGCGATGCAGACAGGCTCGTCCCAACTTTTCACCTTATTATATATAGGGGCAATAAGTCGCTGGTCGAGATACTCGATGGTCTTGAGTTTCAGTTCGAGGTCGCCATCGTGACCTGCCTCGTCGCTAGCTTCTACATGTACGAATACAAAGTCGTCGTGCTCCAGTGCCTCAATAGCTGCCTGAGCTTTTCCTTCGTAGTTGGTGTTTGCCAATCCTGTTGCGCCTTCAACCTCGACAATCTTCAGACCAGCATAGTGACCGATGCCACGAATCAGATCGACAGCCGAAATCACGCTGCCGCTCTTCACCTGTGGATACTGCTGCATGAGCGTCTCCATCGAGGGACGATAGCCTCCGCTCCAAGGCCAGATGCTGTTTGCCTGGCGCTCGCCGCGCTTTTTCCGTTCCAGATTGAAGGGATGTGCAGCGAGCAACTCCTGGGACTTCAGTATCATCTCGTTGAGAAGGTCGGCTGTCTGCTGAGGAGTGAGGAGTGTGGAGTGAGGAGTGTGGAGGGTGGAGTGAGAAGTGTCTGGTTTTACCAGCAGATTCCTCCATGCCTCATTCGGATGGTCGTGGGGCGGGGCACAGACGATGTGCTTGTTTCCGCCTTTGATGACCAGCAGATGTCGATATTGAATGCCTGTGATGAATTTCACACGCTCGCACCCTTCACGTTCGTTGATGGGTTTAGCCAGCGTCTCGTTCAGATAGTCTATCAGTATGCGGGCATCATCTGTCTCCAGATTGCCGCCATTGTGCGTAATGATCTTGCCGTCGTCAAGCGTGATAATGTTGCAGCGGATGGCAAAGTCATCGTCGGCCATTTCGTAACCTATCGATGCTGCCTCCAACGGGCCGCGACCCTCATATACCTTATTCAGGTCGTAGCCTAAGATAGCTGTATTGGCTACCTCCGAGCCTGGAGGGAATCCCTCTGGTACCGTCACCAATCGTCCACAGCGCCCTTCACGAGCCAGCAGATCCATCATGGGCTTATGGGCATATTGCAGCAAGGTCTTCCCCCCTAGTCGCTCGACGGGAAGATCTGCCATTCCATCACCCAAAATAATGATGTGTTTCATAAAGAAAATACCGTGTTAATCCGTGTAATCTGTGCCTTAAATATTCGCAATACTCATGATGTTTGCGAAGACACCAGCGGCGGTAACGGCGGCACCTGCGCCGTAGCCCTGAATCAGCATGGGGTACTCCTTATAGCGCTCGGTGGTGAGCAGCACGATATTGTTAGAGCCTTCGAGACCGTAGAATGGATGACCGTAGGGTACCTCCTTCAAGGCAACACTCGTCTTGAATGACGAAGGATCCTTCTCGTCAGCTTCCATCGTGGCCACAAAGCGCCAACGCATGTTCTCTGCCTCAAGCACCTGACGACGCTTCTCAAAGTCAGCATCAAGCTCAGGCAGCTTTGCCCAGAAGTCCTCAATTGTTCCCTCAAAGTAACTGTCGGGCACAAAGAGATGCTTCTCCACATCGTCCTGCTCTACCTTGTAGCCTGCCTCGCGGGTGAGGATCACCAGCTTGCGGATCACGTCAGTACCACTGAGGTCGATACGTGGGTCGGGTTCAGAGTAGCGCTCTTCCTTGGCTCTGCGGACAGTCTCAGAGAAAGGTACATCAGCAGCAATCTCGTTGAAGATAAAGTTCAGCGTTCCAGAGAGGATAGCCTCGATCTTCAGGATCTTGTCGCCAGAGTTGCACAGGTCGTTGATGGTACCGATAATCGGCAGACCAGCACCTACGTTGGTCTCATAGCGGAACCAGACTCCACGATCGCGCGCAGTCTGTTTCAGTTTCAGGTAACTGTCGTAATCGCTTGAAGCTGCAATCTTGTTGGCTGCAACCACTGATATGTTATGCTCTAAGAATGTCTGATAGAGTGTGGCAATCTGTCGGCTGGCGGTACAGTCGACGAAAACGGAGTTAAAGATATTCATCTTCACAATCTCGTCGCGCATGTGATCCGTATTGGCAGGGAATCCAGCACGCAGGATCTTTTCGTAGTTGTCGAGATCGATACCATCGCGATCGAGCACAAAGTTGTCGACGTCGGAGATACCCACCACGTTCAGTTTCAGGCGACGCGACTGCATGAGGAACTGCTGCTGGGTGCGGATCTGCTCGAGCAACATGCCGCCCACAGTACCGATGCCACAGATAAAGAGGTTGAGCACCTTGTATTCTGACAGGAAGAACGAGTCGTGCAGCACGTTGAGCGACTTACGCAAGAACTTGCCATCGACAACGAATGATATATTGGTCTCAGAGGCACCCTGAGCACAGGCAATCACACTGATACCTGAGCGTCCGAGTGTACCAAACAGCTTACCAGCGATACCAGGAGTCTGCTTCATGTTCTCACCCACAATGGCGATGGTGGCAAGTCCACTCTCCACCTGCATGGGGAACATAGCGCCCGTCTCAATCTCTTTGGCGAATTCTGCATTCAGCACTTCTGCAGCAGCCTCGGCATCTTCGTCGCGCACACCGATAGAGGTGGAGTTCTCAGAAGAAGCCTGTGACACCATGAAGACAGAGATGCCCTTATTGGCCAGTGTGGTGAAGATACGACGGTTCACACCGATGACACCCACCATTGAGAGACCCGTCACGGTGATCAGTGAGGTGCCCTTAATGCTAGAGATACCCTTGATAGGCTTGTCGTCATTATCAATCTCCGACTTAATTAGGGTTCCTGGGTGTTCGGGGTTGAAGGTGTTCTTTACTTTAATAGGTATATTTTTGACGCAGACGGGATAGATGGTCGGCGGGTAGATCACTTTCGCACCGAAGTTACAAAGCTCCATCGCCTCTACGTATGAGAGTTCGTTGATGGTGTAGGCACTCTTGATCACCTTGGGATCAGCTGTCATAAAGCCGTCTACATCTGTCCAGATCTCAAGTACTTCTGCATTCAGCACAGCAGCCAGGATAGAAGCCGTATAGTCGCTGCCACCACGTCCCAGGTTAGTGGTCTCGTGGCTGTCTCTGTCACGGGCAATAAAACCTGGCACTACATATATATTCTTTTCACTCAGATCCTTGAAGGCTTCCTTCACCAGCTCTGTGGTCAAGTCAGCATCAATCACATGCTTTCCATGCTTCTTCTGAGTACGGATAAAGTCGCGTGCATTTAAACGGATACCATTCTTCACGAGAGCAGCTACGATGTTAGATGACAGACGCTCACCGTATGACACAATGGCATCCTGTGTCTTCTCCGAAAGATCGTGAATCAGATAGACACCGAAATAGATACTCTTCAACTGCTCGAAGAGCGAATCTACTCTCTTGAATAAGTTTTCGCGTTTCTGAGGATCAGTGATAATCGTGTCAATCATTTGATGGTGACGTTCCATCATGCCGTCAAACTCTTCACGCTCCACAATTTTTTTCAAGCTAAGAATGCTTTTTACGGAACCTACGGACGTTCCGCCGAATTTCATTACTTTCATATTTCTATGCAATTTATCTTGCCGCCGGTACCCCTGCTACAATGGGGGACTTCTCCAACGGCGGTGCAAAGGTAAAACATTTTTTTCAATTCGCCATCACTTTTCTCGATTTTTCTTTGTACCTTTGCAGAAATAATTGATAAGATGACAAATGAATATCAGATAAGGGTTGTGCCCGAAGTGGCTGCACAGGAGGATCGGCTGAAGGCCTATCTGGCTGACGAACAGGGTATTGACGTGAGAACCATCTATGGTGTTAGGATTCTTAAAAGGAGTATCGACGCGCGCCAGCGACAAATCTATGTGAACCTGAAGGTGAGGGTGTATGTGAACGAACAGCCTCATGATGATGAATTTGTTAGGACAGTATACCCCAATGTGGAAGGAAAGCCTCAGGTGATTGTCGTGGGAGCAGGCCCTGGAGGCCTCTTCGCAGCCTTGCGCCTGATAGAACTCGGCCTGCGTCCGATAGTTCTGGAAAGAGGCAAGAATGTGCATGACCGTAAGAAGGATCTGGCCAACATCACCAAGACGCAGAAGGTGGATGCAGAGAGCAACTATTGTTTTGGTGAGGGTGGGGCTGGTGCCTATTCTGACGGTAAGCTCTATACCCGAAGTAAGAAAAGGGGTAATACAGACAAGATTCTGAATGTGTTTTGCCAGCATGGTGCCTCTACGGCTATTCTGGCAGATGCCCATCCCCATATCGGCACAGACCGTTTGCCGAAGGTCATAGAGGCGATGCGCAACACCATCATCAATTGTGGCGGCGAAGTTCATTTCCAGACGAAGATGACGAGATTGATTATCCGTGGAATGAGGAATGTGGAAGGTGGAATGAGAATACCTGCAAATGCAGAAGATGTGCGTGTTATTGGCGTCGAAGCAGAAAACATCTCTCATTCCACACTCCACACTCCACACTCCACAACTGAAATTCCACATTCCACATTCCACATTCCACATTCCACAACAAAAGAATACCTCGGCCCCGTCATCCTCGCCACAGGTCACTCAGCACGAGACGTTTACAGGTATTTGGCTGAAGCAAAGATTGAGATCGAACCGAAAGGTATTGCAGTCGGCGTGAGACTAGAACATCCCTCACATCTGATAGACCAAATACAGTATCATTCAAAGCAGGGCAGAGGACGCTGGTTGCCTGCTGCCGAATATGCGATGGTGACGCAAGTCGATGGTCGGGGTGTCTACTCATTCTGCATGTGTCCGGGAGGTTTCGTAATTCCTGCTGCCACAGATAAGGAGCAGATTGTGGTTAATGGTATGAGTCCTGCGAGTCGTGGTACGGCCTGGAGCAATTCAGGTATGGTGGTAGAAGTGCAGCCAACTGACGATTTGACAATCTCACAAGCTGCCCATTTTGATCCGAACGATCCTTTGCGTGTAATGCTATTCCAGGAAGAGTTGGAGCGGATATGTTGGCAACAAGGGAACATGAAACAAACGGCTCCTGCACAGCGGATGAGCGATTTCGTGAACGGGAAATTGAGTTACGACTTACCCAAATCCTCGTATGCTCCAGGGCTGATTTCCAGTCCGTTACACTTCTGGTTGCCAAAGATGATTTCAAAACGTTTGCAAGAAGGGTTTAAGACTTTCGGAAGGAATGCTCACGGTTTTCTGACGAATGAGGCTGTCATGATAGCGGTAGAGACAAGGACGAGTAGTCCAGTGAGGATTGTCAGAGACAGAGATACATTGCAACATATTCGCATTCAAGGCCTCTTCCCTTGTGGTGAAGGTGCAGGCTATGCCGGAGGTATCGTTTCGGCAGGTGTCGATGGAGAACGATGTGCAGAAGCTGTAGCGCAATACTTGGGGCATTAAAAAATGTAATAAATGAAAATTATCTTAAAAAAGATTTGGAAATATCAATTCTTTTTCTTATCTTTGCGATATGAATCCCAAAACGATAAAAAATGTTTAACTAATATAATGTGAATTATGAATAGGGAGGATCAATTCGTAATAACAATCAGTCGCCAGTTTGGTACAGGCGGACATGAGATTGGAGCAGAACTGGCACGTCGCCTGGACGTGAAGTTGCTCGACAAACAGATCATTAATGAAGTGGCAAAGCGCAACCATGTAGTGGAAGAGGCTATGGAGAAGATTGAGGCGCGTAATCCTTTGTGGCGCGACGATTTCACCAACTTCTACCGCAACTACATGAGCAAGGCCGAGTATGACGGAACAGAGCATGATCAGACCTCACGAGACTTGTTCAAAGCTCAGGCTGAAGCCATCCGACAGATTGCAGCCGAGGAGTCGTGTGTGATTGTGGGCCGCTGTGGATTCCACATTTTTGAGAACCATCCGAATGCCCTGAAGATCTTTATCCATTCGAGTGAAGATTGTCGCAAGCGCAGAATAGCCGAGAAATATGGTCTTGACCTGCGCGATGCAGCTGCTATGGTGGTAGATAATGATTACAGCAGAGAGCTCTACACCAAGACATTCACAGGGAAGGACTGGACGGATGCGCGCAACTATGACATCTCTATCGACGTGAGAAAATTCGGCATCAATGGGGCTGTTGACTTCTTAATGAAGTGCATAGAATGAAGTGAAAAGCGAAAAGTGAAAAGTGAAGAATGAAAAATTAGGGAAATAATTTGTGTATATACCGATTTTTTAGTAATTTTGCACGCTGAAATTTCAAAGATAGTAATTACTAAAAAATCGGTATAATGAATATTTCCTACAAATGGTTGAAGGAATACGTGGATTTCGATTTCACGGCTCAGGAGGTATGTGATGCCCTGACGTCAACAGGTCTGGAAGTCGACGCATTGGAAGAAGTACAGAGTATTAAAGGTGGCCTGAAAGGTCTCTATGTAGGCAAGGTGCTGACATGTGAGGCTCATCCTAATAGCGACCACCTGCACGTAACAACAGTAGACTTAGGTAAGGGCGAGCCCTCACAAATTGTTTGTGGCGCGCCTAACGTAGCAGCAGGTCAGAAAGTGATTGTTGCTGACCTCGGTTGTGTGCTCTATGATGGTGACAAGGAGTTTGTCATCAAGAAATCAAAACTGCGTGGTGTCGAGTCCTGCGGTATGATCTGTGCAGAGGATGAGATTGGTATCGGTAACGATCACTCAGGTATTATCGTGCTGCCCGATGATGCTGTGGTGGGCACTCCTGCCGCAGAGTATTATCATCTGGAGAGCGATTGGCTCATCGAGGTGGACATCACAGCTAACCGTGCTGACGGCTTGAGCCACTGGGGAGTAGCCCGCGACTTATATGCCTGGCTGTTGAGCAATGGTCATGATACGGAAATGCATCGTCCTGACTGCTCAAAGTTCAAGGTTGACAATCACGACCTGCCTATCGAGGTGGTGATTGAGAATGAGGAGGCCTGCAAGCGCTATGCCTGTGTCAGCATCACAGATTGTGAAGTGAAGGAGTCGCCCGACTGGTTGAAGAATAAATTGACAACCATCGGTCTGCGCCCGATTAACAATATCGTCGATATTACCAATTATATCATGATGGCCTATGGTCAGCCCCTGCATTGCTTCGATGCAGATATGGTGAAGGGTCATAAGATTGTGGTGAAGACGATGCCTGACGGAACACCTTTCCAGACGCTCGATGGCGTAGAGCATAAACTTTCTGACCGCGACCTGGCCATCTGTAATGCCGAGGAGCCGATGTGTATCGCCGGTGTGTTTGGCGGAAAGGGTAGTGGCACTTATGAGACAACGAAGAACGTGGTGCTTGAGAGTGCCTATTTCCATCCTACATGGATCCGCAAGAGTGCCCGTCGTCATGGTTTGAGCACGGATGCCAGCTTCCGTTTTGAGCGTGGTATTGATCCCAATGGCACGATCTACGCCCTTCAGCAGGCAGCCATCCTCTGCCAGGAATTGGCTGGTGGAAAGGTGTCGATGGATATCGTTGATGTCTATCCAAAGCCCATCAGGAACGCTAGAGTCGAACTTGATTATGATTATGTGACAAAACTCGTAGGTAAGAACCTTACTCCTAATGTCATCAAGTTCCTCTGTCGTGCACTCGACATGGAGATTAAGTTCGAAAACGAACTGGGACTGGAGTTGGAGATTCCTGCCTATCGTGTGGATGTGACACGTCCTTGCGATGTGGTGGAGGATATCCTGCGTATCTATGGATATAATAATGTGGAGATTCCTACACAGCTGAAGAGTTCATTGGTCATCAAGGGTGAAGAGGATCGTAAGCACAAACTTGCTAATCTCGTGAGCGAGCAACTGGTTGGTGAAGGTTTCAACGAGATCCTGAACAACTCGCTGACAAAGGGTGCCTACTACGAAGGCCACAACACTTATCAGCCTGAGAACTGTGTGAAGATCATGAATCCGCTCTCTACTGATCTGAATGTGATGCGTCAGACATTACTGTTCGGAGGTCTTGAGAGCATTCAGTATAATGCCAACCGCAAACGTCAGAACCTGCGTTTCTTCGAGTTCGGAAATGTGTATACATTTGCTCCGGAGAAAGAGAATCAGGATGATCCGATGCTGGCCTATAAAGAGCAGTATCATGCAGGTCTCTGGGTAACGGGTAAGCGCGTGGAAGGTTCATGGGCTCATCAGAATGAGGACTCTACCTTCTATGAGTTGAGCGCATACGTGGAGAATATCCTGCGTCGTATCGGTCTGAAGCCAGGCATGACTGTTCGTAAGAAGTCTGAGAATGATATCTTCTCTTCTGGTATCACCATTGAGAATCGTGGTGGAAAGAAACTTGTGGAGATGGGTATCATCAACAAGAAACTCCAGAAGCAGTTCGGTATCGACAATCCTGTCTATTATGCAGAACTCAACTGGACGGCCCTGATGAAGGCCACGAAGAATAAAGAGGTGCTCTTTACTGAGATTTCCAAGTTCCCAGCCGTCAGCCGTGACCTCGCTCTGTTGGTTGACAATAGCGTAGAGTTCTCACAGATCGAGCAGATTGCCCGTCAGACTGAGAAGAAACTCCTGAAGAAGGTAGAGCTCTTCGATGTCTATGAGGGTGACAAACTGCCAGCAGGCAAGAAGAGTTATGCTGTGAACTTCGTTCTCCAGGATGAGGAGAAGACGATGGGTGACAAGCAGATCGACGCTATCATGCAGAAACTCATTACCAACATCAAGAAACAACTGAACGCAGAACTTAGATAATTATTACATTATTACATTTTTGAATTTTTAAATTATTAAATATGGGAAGAGCATTTGAATATCGTAAAGCTACGAAGCTGAAGAGATGGGGCCACATGGCCAAGACATTCACCAAGATCGGCAAACAGATTGCTATCGCTGTGAAGGCAGGCGGTCCGGAGCCAGAGAACAATCCTACATTGCGTGCTATCATCGCCAATGCCAAGCGTGAGAACATGCCGAAGGATAACATCGAGCGTGCTATCAAGAACGCGATGGGTAAGGACCAGAGCGACTACAAGGAGGTAACTTATGAGGGATATGGCCCTCACGGAATTGCCATCTTCGTGGAGACACTGACTGACAACACCACCCGTACTGTAGGTGACGTTCGTTCTGTATTCAACAAGTTTAATGGCAACCTGGGTACTCAGGGCAGTCTGAGCTTCCTCTTCGATCACAAAGCTGTGTTCACTTTCAAGAAGAAGGACGGACTGGACATGGACGAGATGATACTCGACCTGATTGACTATGGCGTAGAGGATGAGTATGATGAGGACGAGGAGGAGAACAGCATCACCATCTATGGCGATCCCTCGTCATTCGGTGCTATCCAGAAACATCTTGAGGAGAATGGCTTCGAGGTTACTGGTGCTGAGTTCACCCGTATCCCCAACGACCTGAAGGACGTTACTCCAGAAGAGCGCGAGACCATCGACAAGATGATTGAGAAACTGGAGGACTTCGATGATGTCCAGACGGTTTACACAAACATGAAGCCCGAATAAAACAGAAAGCCCTCGCCACTTGGCGGGGGCCTTTTATTTAATGTCTAATAATCCTTATCGGTGAAAGTGATTTCCATCAGAACTTTCTGAGGATCTTTCTCCGAATGGTAAGTATAAGCAAAGCGATACTTGTTGTCTTTATAGACCTTCATCGTGGTAGTGTTCTTGAGTTCGTTCTTCAAAGCACCAACGGCATCGATGTTCTTCAGTACCACTTCACTATCGGCATTACCCATCAGCGTATAGTAATAATGGATGGTATGCGTTTCACGCTCAAAAGTCAGACTGTCCATACGGGTGGTCTTGTCGATTCTGATAGGACATTGCTTGGCGGTATACTCCTTGGCCTCCCTCTCGCATCTGTCTTCCAATGACTCCTGACAGCTCGCCAATATGAGGGCTAAGATGGCAATAACACATAAATTTTTCATAACGAATGTTTATTTTGAGTGCAAAGTTACTCAGAAATATGAAATTTCATCGTGGAAAATCCAAAAAAAAGCAAAAATATTCGTTTGGCGACGATTATTTTTGTAATTTTGCATTTCAAAGCATCTATTTATAATGAATCATATTAGAAATTTCTGTATCATCGCGCATATCGACCACGGCAAGTCTACTTTGGCCGACCGAATGCTGGAGTTCACCAAGACCATTCAAGTCACGGAGGGACAGATGCTCGACGATATGGACCTGGAGCGCGAACGTGGCATTACGATTAAGAGTCACGCCATTCAGATGGAATATATGCACCAGGGAGAGAAATATATCCTGAACCTCATTGATACCCCGGGACACGTGGATTTCTCTTACGAGGTATCACGTTCAATAGCTGCCTGCGAAGGTGCCCTCTTGGTGGTTGATGCCACCCAGGGCGTACAGGCACAGACCATCTCTAACCTCTACATGGCTATCGATCATAATCTGGAGATTATCCCCGTTATCAATAAGATTGATATGCCATCGGCTATGCCCGACGAGGTTGAAGATGAGATCATCGACCTGATTGGTTGTGACCGCTCAGACATCATCCGTGCCTCTGGAAAGACTGGCGAGGGTGTAGAGCAGATTCTCGACGCTGTAGTTGAGCGCATCCCTCATCCGGTAGGTGATGAGGAGGCTCCCCTGCAAGCCCTGATCTTCGACTCAGTGTTCAATTCCTTCCGAGGCATTATTGCCTATTTCAAGATTGTCAATGGTGTCATCCATACTGGCGACCATGTGAAGTTCTTCAATACGGGCATGGAGTATGATGCCGACGAGATTGGTGTGCTGAAGATGGATATGATTCCCCGCAAGGAGCTGCGTACAGGCGATGTGGGCTATATCATCAGCGGCATCAAGAACTCCAAGGAGGTGAAGGTGGGTGATACGATTACCCATGTCGCTACTCCCTGTAGTGCTGCCATCGAGGGATTCCAGGAAGTGAAGCCGATGGTGTTTGCTGGTGTCTATCCCATCGATCCTACGGATTATGAGAACCTGCGTGCCTCATTGGAGAAGCTGCAGCTGAACGATGCCTCGCTGACTTTCTCACCTGAGTCTTCTGTGGCTCTTGGTTTTGGTTTCCGTTGTGGATTCCTCGGCCTGCTCCACATGGAGATTGTTCAGGAGCGACTGGATCGTGAGTTTGATATGGATGTCATCACCACCGTGCCAAACGTGTCATATATGTGCTACACCAAGCAGGGCGAGGTGAAGGAAGTTCATAATCCCTCAGGACTGCCCGACCTGACGATGATTGAGCATATCGAGGAACCTTATATCCGTGCATCCATCATCACGGCAGCCGACTATATCGGACCTATCATGACCCTCTGTCTGGATAAGCGTGGAGAACTCATCGATCAGCAGTATGTCAGCGGTAATCGTATCGAGCTCCACTTCATGCTGCCCCTGGGAGAGATTGTGATTGATTTTTACGACAAGCTGAAGTCTATTTCGAAGGGCTATGCCTCGTTCGACTATCATGTCGATGGGTTCCGTCCTTCCAAACTGGCTAAGCTTGATATTCTGTTGAATGGAGAACCAGTGGATGCGCTCTCAACACTGACTCATCAGGATAATGCCGTCACCTTTGGCCGCAGGATGTGTGAGAAGCTGAAAGAGCTCATTCCCCGCCAGCAGTTCGACATTGCCATTCAGGCTGCCATCGGTGCCAAGATTATTGCCCGCGAGACGGTGAAGCAGGTTCGTAAGGATGTGACAGCCAAGTGCTATGGTGGTGATGTCAGCCGCAAGCGCAAGCTGCTTGAGAAACAGAAGCGAGGAAAGAAGCGCATGAAGCAGATCGGCAATGTCGAGGTGCCTCAGAAGGCTTTCCTGGCAGTTCTTAAACTTGACTAATTGTTCTAATAACATATCAAAAGACCTATGCCAAATATCAGTATCACGACAAGAGATGTCGCACGCGAGTTAGCCCGTCGTTACAGCACGATGACGCATGATGAGCTCGATCTGCTCGAGAGTATTCTCGTGCCTATGAAGTTTGCCAAGAATGAATTGATCCTCAAGGAAGGAGAAACATGTACTAACATTTACTGGGTTGTTAAGGGATTAGTGCGTCAGTTCTATTTTAAGAACGACAAGGAACTGACCGAATATATGGCAACAGAGAACAACATCGTCATGTGTATTGAGAGCCTGTTCCGTGAGCAGCCGTCTCAGTTGCAGATCAAGGCTCTCGAACCTACCATCCTGATTGCTCTGCCGAAGGCTGAACTCGAGGCAGTGGCCATGAAGAGCGTAAACATCCAGATCCTGTATCGCAAGATTCTGGAGGAGTCACTCATCCTCTCGCAGCATCATGCCGATATGCTCCGCTTCGAGAGTGCTCAGGACCGTTATGCCAAGCTGGTGAAGAATCAGCCGCAGCTGGTACTCCGTGCACCTCTGGTTTATATTGCCAGCTATCTGCAGATGACACCAGAGACTTTGTCGAGAGTGCGTACAGCAGCCCTGATGGATGGCAAGTAGAGTGGTCAGGCGTTCTTCTTGAGGAAGATAGAGTGGTCGATGCAATGCGGCAGCTCTTCCTGATAATGTGTAACGTAGATAAGTGTTCGTGAGGAGTCCTCGCAATACTTGTCTACGATTTCTTTTACCATCAGGCGATTCTCGTCATCCAGTCCGTGAAGTGGCTCGTCGAGTATCAGCAGGTCAGGCTCCTTCACAAAAGCCCTTGCCAACAATACCAGTCGCTGCTCTCCGCTCGACATCTCCATAAACTTCCTGTCGGCTAAATGACCGATTCCGAAGACCTCCAGCCATTTACGGCATTGCTCCCTCTCAGCTTCATTCGGGCGGACATAGAGGCCGATGGTGTCTTTCAGACCGCTGGCCACAATCTGTATGGCAGGAATGTTCTGCTTATAGCTACGGTGCATCTCAGGAGATACATAGCCGATGTGGCGCTTGATGTCCCAGATGCTCTCTCCGCTGCCTCGCTTATGTCCAAAGAGCGAGATGTTGCAGGCATAGGCTTGAGGATTGTCGGCACATACCAGCGAGAGTAGGGTAGACTTGCCACTTCCGTTATCTCCCGACAAAGCCCAGTGCTCTCCCTGTCTGACAGTCCAGTCCAGATCCTTCAGAATCGTCCGCGCCCCATATCGGATGGTGACTTTGTTGAAGTGGATGATTTCTTGTGGAATGTGGAATGTGGAATGTGGAATGAGATTACCTTGGTGGGAATGATCTGCCGCAGAACTATTCTCATTCCACATTCCACATTCCACATTCCTCGAAAAAGATCTCTTCCTTAAAACTCGCATCTCCCGCACCTCCACGATATGCGTGATGAAATCTGGTATCTCGTTGGTCTTGGCCAAGACCAGGATAATCTGCAGACCCTCCTTTGTCAACATATCCAGCAGTTCCTTCAGTTGGTCACGCGTCTGGGCATCGAGACCGATAAACGGGTTCTCCATGATCAGCACCTTGGGATTAGTAAAGAGCGATGCTGCCAACTTGAATTTCCTCAGCTCTCCACTCGAGAGCAGGATGATATATTTATCGAGAAGCGGCTCCAGGTGGAATATCTCGTAGATATGCTTCTGCAGAGTCCTCCGCTGAGGTGTGTCATCGCCAGCCAACTGATAGGCCTCTTCAAGTTTGCTGCCTACGGTGGGAGTCTCCTCGTCGATCTCCATCTGATTCCAGCGTTGCTGCAGGAAGTAAGTCCTGTCGTTGTCACCTCCGTAGGTGTCACGGAATGTGATGTGCTTCAGATTGTTATATGGCTCATCGAAACTGTAAGTCACCATACCTGGGTAGGCAGGATGACGGCCAGTCAGCATATCCACAAACATGGATTTCCCAGAGCCATTACGCCCGATGATGGCGATGTGCTCACCTTCTTCGAGGGTGAAGTCCACTGGCTCAGCCATCGACCACTCAGGCTTCCTCGCGCGCGCGTTCCTTATTTCTATTGTGCTCATCTCTAAACTATAAACTTTAAACCGTAAACCGTAAACTGTAAACTGTAAACCGTAAACTGTAAACCGTAAACCTTAAACCTTCCTCTTCGAAACCTTATCCTTGTTCTTGTTGACAAAATCCTTCCAGCCACGATATTTCACGTCACTTTCGGGACGCCCCATCTGCAGATAGTGGCAGTAGGCAGCTGCCAGAGCGTCGGTGGCATCCATAAACTTGCCCATCTCCTCATTGGGAATCTTCAGCAGTCGTTGCAGCATGCCTGCCACCTGCTCCTTCGAAGCATTACCGTTGCCAGTCAGGGCCATCTTGATCTTCATCGGCGCATATTCATGGATGGGCACCCCGTGATGGATGGCAGCAGCAATGGCAGTTCCCTGAGCCCTGCCCAGCTTCAGCATCGACTGCACATTCTTCCCGAAGAAAGGAGCCTCGATAGCCATCTCGTCGGGCAGATAACCGTCAATGATACTTGTCACCCGCTCAAAGATATGTCCCAGCTTCAGGTAACCATCAGCAAACTTGCGCAGGTCGATCACCCCCATGGTTATCATCTGTGCCTTGCCGTCAACCACCTTCAGCAAGCCATAGCCCATGATGTTCGTTCCAGGGTCAATCCCTAATATAATCTTTTCCATTCAGGCCACAAAGTTACTAAAATAATGGGAGCAGAACAAAACATTTTTATCTTTTTTGTGAAGAGACGGAATAAGTTAGCCAAAGATTTATTAATTTTGCACCAGTTTTCTCAGATGAGACTATTTTAGGTATGAAGAAGGTATTAATTTGGACTATTGGCATTTTCCTGATGCTGTTCGTTGTGGCTACCATCGGCGGCAGCTTCTATATGCTCGACTACTCGCTATCACCCCGTGCTGACCGTTCTGACACAGCAGCCTGTTTCAAGAAACTCTTCAGGCGCTATCCTGAGACACGCCCTTGGATTGATAGCCTCCGCCGTCAGCATGCCTTGCGCGACACTTTCCTGACCATGCCCTCTGGTGAGCGTCATCATGCACTCTATATCTGGAATGGCAGCAACAAGACGGCTCTCGTACTCCATGGGTGGCGCAACTGCTCTGTCGACATCCTCTTCATCGCGCGCATCTACGACCAGGAGATCGGGGGCTATAATGTGGTGATACCCGACTTCCATGCCCATGGCCTGAGCGAGGGCGATATGATTCAGATGGGTTGGCTCGACAGGAAAGACATGCTCCATTGGCTGTCTGAGTTCCAGACAGATACGATGGTCGTACATGGCATCTCCATGGGTGGTGCCACCACGATGATGATGTCTGCAGAGCCACTGCCAGAGAGGGTTAAGGATATCCACTTCATCGACGATTGTGGCTATACGAGTGTGTGGGATGAGTTTGCTGGAGAGCTGAAGAATCAGTTCGGCCTGCCAGAGTTCCCGCTGATGTACACCTCCAGTCTGCTCTGCCGTCTGCGCTATGGCTGGAGTTTCCAGGAGGCCTCTGCCATCTCAGAAGTCAGCAAGTCGCCCCATCCGATGCTCTTCATCCATGGCAACAAAGATACCTTCGTTCCCACCGAGATGGTCTATCGGCTCTATGATGCCAAGCCTTCCGACAAATCACTTTGGATAGCCGACGATGCCATCCATGCCCAGGCCTATAAGATGCACAAATCAGAATATGTTGAACACATCCGACAAGCAGTATCTACAGTCGCTCATCCGTGAGGGCGAGCATCAGCAGCAGGATTTCAAGTATCGTGTCTCCGATGCTCAGAAGCTGGCCAAGTCAGTATCAGCCTTTGCCAATACTGATGGAGGCAGGCTGTTGATTGGTGTGCGCGATGATGGCAACATGTCGGGAGTGCGCTCCGAGGAAGAGATCTACATGATGCATCAGGCAGCCTATCGCTATTGTAGCCCCCAGGCCAGCATCAGGTTCGACACTTATCATGTCGATGGTCGCACCATTGTGGTAGTCACAGTCCCCCCTTCAGACCGCCGCCCTGTCTGTGCCATCAACGATGAAGGCACCAAGAAAGCCTATATCCGCATAGCAGATGAGAACATCGTAGCCTCACCCGTCCATCTGGCCCTGTGGCGAGCCTCTCAGAATCCCCAGGGCACGATGATGACCTATACCGACGCTGTGAAGAAGATACTCGAAGTGTTGCAGGATCAGCCTCTTCCCCTCAATCAGATAGTGCGCCGCTCCCATCTCCCGCGCCCCAAGGTCAT
Organism: uncultured Prevotella sp.; assembly: GCA_900318395.1. GTDB lineage: Bacteria > Bacteroidota > Bacteroidia > Bacteroidales > Bacteroidaceae > Prevotella. Next base: position 14,202 of record ONKL01000018.1, on the reverse strand, counting down.
TTCCCTCCTGACCCGCCTCATCCACTTCCGCGTCATCCAGTGGGAATACACCAACCAGCAGTTCCTCTTCGGGTGACATTACACAGCAAAATCTTTCTCCTTTTGCGACACGCAAATGGGTGGATGCTCGCAGTTTGTCGCAAATCCCAAACCCCGTCGCAACAAGTCGGCGAAGAAAGCGGCTGATTATTTTGCATCAGATTTAAGATTCATACATAAGTTAGAGTTAGTTTTTTGATTCATATTTGCATACGTTTGGTTATTGTTAGTGATTTTCTTTTTTTCCATTTGATTGAATAGTTTGAGTTAGTGTTAGTAATGAATGCAAACGGGGCCCGCAGCGATTGCGAAGCCCCGTTTACAATTTGCATATGAATTAACTAACATTAAAAAAACAGTGATGAAACTTGACAGTTATCAGTTACTTCATCAGCACCTTTATAGATTTGTCACCTATCTTCACGATTCCGATTTCTCCTTCTTGCAACATAGTGTTAACTATTGTTGTTTCTGAAGATGCTTTTACTGAACCAACCATCTGACCAGCTGTGTTATATACGCTAATTGGAGTGCCATCTTCTGCTCCAGAGATGTTGAAGAACCCTTCTGATGCTTGGATCACCACACCATGAGACCTCACATAGGATATACCATTCGTAAATCCTTCCTTCTTTGGCTCAACGTCTATCCAGCAAAGGGTTGCTGTAGCTGTTTCGGAGTCTATATAGCCAGTTTTAGTAGCATAAACATTTATAAGATAAGTAACTGATAACTCCACATTATCACCTTGACAAAATTGGGTGTCATTATTCTTTATTGTATAATAAAAGGTTACACCATCTGTTGAACTTTGAAAATTCAATTTCCCTTTATTATAAAATATGGTTGGCTTTTCACATTTCAATCTTTCTCCATGATCATCACCGCCACTTATACTAACTATAGTTCCGAATCCATTCCATGGTACTTTGGACTTATAGTCATTTATACATCTCTCAGGTACGTATAATTTCGCATTAGTGATGTTGGAGCCTTCGAATGCATTAGTATATGCAGTTGGAACTATAATAGAGTTACAATAAAATTCTTTTAGCCCAGTACAATTTTTAAAAGCACATTCTCCTATAATTGGATCTGATTGTAACTCAATTGTTTGCAAATTGCTACAAAGATTGAATGCGAATTCTCCTATTTTTTTGACGGATTTGGGCATTTTTATATTTTTCAATTGTAAGCATTTTACAAAAGCTGTCCTACCTATTGTTTCTAACTTGTCATATAAAACAGCTTCTTCAATAGCGGTGCCACCAAATGCATTTTGTCCAATTGTTACAAGATCTTTTGGAAACTTAACAAATTTAAGTTTCTCGCAATCAGCAAAAGCTAGATACCCGATGGATTTTACTCCATCAGGTATGTTTATAGAAGTAAGATTCTTACACTCTTCAAATACTTGTTGTTCTATATTCGTAATATTCTCACTTAGGACTACAGAAATGAGGTTTTTACATTGCCAAAATGCTGCATTTCCAATATTTATAATACTATTTGGACAAACAACAGAAGTAATGTCACTATTAGAAAATGCATATCTATCAATTTCCGTTATGGTATATTTGATACCCCCATATAATATTGATTCTGGTATTATAATATCGCCATGATAGTCGCCTTTTATTAATGATGCTGTTCCTGAATTTTCATCAATATCGAGCCAAAAACCTTCAACTACAACATCTTCCGCTAAGAGCACAGCCGGGAAAAGTGATATAAGGAAAATACTAATAAATCTTTTCATGTCTCAATTCTAATTTATAAATCTATTATCGACCAACCCATTGGAATACCTGATGGGCTATCTGTCGGCCAGTTTTTCATATTTGTGGCTTTTTTGAAAGTCCCTGTTTCAGAAACACCTTTAAGCCAATTTTCAGTTGAAGAAACTCCAGTAATGGATGTTGCCTTACATGTTATCGTTGCAAGTTTTGAACATCCACTAAACATATCTCTATAACAATAATCTTTGTCAATACTTTTTGCAGGAAGAATCGGTGCAGTTACAAGCTGTTCACATTCCTCAAACATACTACTATAACACGCTTTTTTTAGCTCTAATCCTGGTAATTCTGAAGGACCAATTTTTAGGTTGTGGCAATAATGAAACATTCCTGAATAGCATGCTTCTTCTATTACTGTTGCGGGCAATTCTGGTGCTTTAATTAAACTTTCACAACCTCCGAACATGCCTGAATAGCAGCCCTTCGATAATTTTGTTGCATTCAAAGAAGGGACTACTTTTAACTTTTTGCAAGATCCAAACATTGACCAGTAACAGTAATTCGCGTCTGTCAAGTCTGTCGCAGGAAGTTCTGGTGCAATTTCAAGTTCATAACAATCTTTAAACATAACATAATAGCATTGAGGAGCCAATTTAAGTGCAGGTAAAGATGGTGCTTGCTTTAAGCCTTTACATCCAAAAAACATATGGGAATAACAATTGTCGCAGCCAGTTAGGTCTGTAGCTGGTAAAACAGGTCCTATGGTAATCGTATTACAATATTTTAGCATTCCCATATAACATTGTTTTGATAATTTTGTGGCTGGTAGCTCTGGAGGCAGTATTAGACTCCTACACGATTCAAACATATCTGTGTAACAACTCTCAGCACCTGTTAGGTCTTTTGCAGGTAAAGCCGGAGCTCTTGTCATACTTTCACAACCTATAAACATACTTCTATAACAATTTGGGGTTAGTGTGGTTGCAGGGAGTACAAGTTTTTTAACATCATGACTCATTAGTTTATGATTCCCTCCTAAAAAACCATAAAAGGCACCTTCTCCTTTTTCTTTATCAAAAGCCTTTATGTTAGCGAAATCGTTTCCAGAAATAAGACTCATGATATTTCCATAAACATAAAATTCATCCTCACATCTAATATATGACCCATTATATGACGGGTTGTTCCCTCTTAACAAAATCTTATTACCTATTATTTGAATATTTGACTCTAATGATGGGGTAGATGCTACCCAATTTAATCCATCATCAAGGCTGTATTCGATTGTTTTGTCCGTTTTAAAATTTATAGTAATAGTTCCTGAAACAGCCTCAAGAGTCAATGGCGTTGTTAGGGCATTAAATGATTGGGGATCATTAACTTCATAATCTGGCTTTTGTACCGGATTATCTTCAGTCCCAATTATTGCATCAATTAACCCCTGACATGAAATCGATATTACCATTGTCAGAAGAAACACTATTAACTTAATATATTTCATTATATTTATCTTTCTCATATGTTGTACTTTGTTAATAATTATCAGTATTACGTTTGATGTGAGGACGGCTTTCTTTTATTCTCTCTAATTTTCATTAAAGGCGAAATAGATTTAATTGTTTTCATTGCGCGAATTATTAAATAATATTTCACGATTAAATACAATAAAAAACGTGAGCGGTTACTTCGCTTACGTTCTTGAGGTATCGCCAAACACCTAACACACTTAACGAGTAATGCTCACGCCCTCGGGCGCGAATCATCTACTTTCATCTTGTGTGTTATTGAAATTATGGCGATTTTCAAGAACAAGATTCAGCTGATGCTTCAACGTATATGTTTATTTTTCTTTGCTATGTTATCATACGCAGTTTTGTTTTTAGGGTTCTACATTATTTATCAAATGGGACTATCTCATATAGATGTTCGATGAAATAATCTACGGCTTCGCGAAGATCTGGAAGATCATTCTTTACCACGTCCCAAACCAATTCATGATTAATGTCAAAATAACCGTGAGCAATATGGTCGCGCATGCCCTTAACAGCCTTCCAGGGTATTTCTGGGCGAGTGGGAAGTAATAGCTGGTTCGTGCGCTCATCGATGCGCTTGAATCCTTCACCGATTGCCTCTATCAACATACAGTCTGCCGCCAATGTCTTCACACCATCTGGCGAAGTCAGCATCTGACTGACATCCGAATAAGATTCGTTCCACAACTCAAGATTGTGGATTGATTCGCGGATCTGCCTAAGCATATCTTCCACGACTCTAAGCTGCTGTAAAGACATCGATGCCATCGCGCTCTATTTGTTGACGGAAGAAGGGTCGCAGGTTCTGATGGTCGCGGATCAGGTCGACGCTACACCCCAGGAGCTGCTCCAGATATTGGGCTGCCTCAATGTACTTGAACATCTTGGGAGGCATTGTGACGAAGAGATCCACATCGCTGCCCTCATGGTGCTCTCCCCTGGCCACAGAACCGAAAAGGCGCATGCTCGTGATGCCGAACTGCTCGAAAAGCTCGGAACGGTGCTCACGGATGAGGTCGATGTATTCCTGCGAGGTCTTCATATTACTACCATTTTATTGCAATTCGATTGCAAATATAGGGAGATTTTTCGAAAGTTCCAAATTTTAGGCCAAGTTTTTGTGTTTCACCAATAGTTATTAGGCGTATTGTGGAGGAGCAAATGGGGATGGGGCGGGGTTAGGCGAAAAGGTTCTAGGAGATGTGCAACCTGCTGTTCACCGCACAGATCAAAACCGCTGACATGCTGACATCGTTTTCTAAGAGATATAAAAAAATATAGAATATAGACATTTTTACATGTTATCCATTTTATAAGTCTACAGATGATAGTTATATTGCTGATTCTAAGTCAATTAAATTATACTAGCATTCCACTAACATTCCACTAACTCTTCACTAAGTTTCCACTAAGGTTCCACTAAAGTTTTGGAGCGGTTTCGAATAAATATGCAGAGGCAGTTCGACGATATGTGCATACTAACTGTTGAAGAACGGGCTCGGAGGTCGTTAAACGTTCCCACCTTGGGAATGAAACGTTCCCACATTGGGAATTAGACGTTCCCACGTTGGGAACAGATCGCTAAAAGGGGATAAGCAGCGCTTATTGGTCAATAAGGGACCCTTGTTGCAGAATAAGGAACGCTTATTCAGCGTGCAGAAGAACAGGCACTAAAAGATTATTTAGTGGAAATCCAGTGGAGAGTCAGTGGAAACCTAGTGAAGAGTTAGTGGAATGTTAGTGGAAAGCTAGTGGACACAAGAAGAAAGATAATATGCTTAAAATGAGACATTTGAATCAAAATTAGAAGAATTATTGAATATTATTATAAATTTCTCACGAGAATCTACTTGCAATATACACAAAATGTTTGTATATTTTCTCTCGAAAACAGAAATACATCTGAATCAAGAGAAAATCACAAAACTGTAGATATGAAAGTAACCTTACTGAAACTTGAACAAGTGGGGCGCAGGGATGGGAAAGTCTCTGCGCCCTTTGTTTTTGTGTTATGCTATGAGCAGGCGGCCTATCTGATAGATGAGGGCTGAGGTGATTCAGGCCACGATGGTGGTGTAGCCGGCTACAAAGAGGGCCCCGCGCCAGGAGCCTGTCTCGTTCTTGATGGTTGACCATCGGGCTTCTTCTGGTAGGGCGTATGTGCCGTCCATATCATCGAAGAAAGCCTTGACAATTTCTTCATCGTCAGGATCTAAATCCAGCTCTATGAGTTACTTGCGGAGCTACACCAGACTATCCTCGTATTTCTCACCAATAAAACGGAGGAATACGAGTGTCAGCATTATTCCAAATTGTTTCCTACGCAATTTTGCTTAACGCGAAATAATAGCTAATGCTTCTTTATTAGTCCGGATTTCTCCCCGAACCGATTGCAAAGATACGAAAAAGTTTGGAAATAAATGACCTTTAAATAAAAAAAGTGAAATTGACAGGGAATTATTTGGAAGTTATGACTAAGCCTATTCTTGTCTATGATAGTGGGCGTATTGACGACTCATTGTCATTTCCCTCCTGGCCCGCCTCATCCACTTCCACGTCATCCAGTGGGAATACACTAACCAGCAGTTTTTCTTCGGGTGAGTCTACTTCTTACAAAAAAATAGCGGAAAAGTTGCAGATTCGAAAAATTCTCCGTATCTTTGCAGCCATGATTACCTATAACATAAATTTCCTACTGAAATGAAAAAGGAAGAAGAGAAGAAGAAGGATGAGAAAAATTCTCCAATGAAGATCTGGAGAATGTGAACGGTGGTAAACTTAGATTATTTTAAGAGGTAGTGATGTAGGCAAAGCATCTACAGCTGAGACTTCCCGCTCACAAAGTGCAGTACACTTAGTGAAGTAAGCCCGTAGGCAAACAGCTGCGGGCTGTTTTAAACTACTTATATGTCTGAGATATTTAACGACGAAGCATTACAAGCTCTTGACGACCGGAGCGAACTCAAGGAGATGCCACGGGTGGTTTCTCCCGGACTTTGGTTGGTGCTCTCCACGCTGCTTTTGCTGTGCGGCGTGGCCCTCTTCTGGTGTATGTTTGGCAAGGTCAACTATACCGTCAGGGCCCAAGCCGTTGTATTCCCGTTTGCAGAGGCCAAGGCGATTACGGTCCCATACGGGGGAACAGTCCATCATGTGGTAGCCACCAACGGTCAGGAGGTAGCGGCAGGCACTCCCCTTCTCAGTGTCCGTTCGCAGTTGGCCACCACCACCCTGACGGCGCCCGAATCAGGAGTGGTACTAACCTCGAAGCCGGCAGAGAGCAAGTTTGAGGCTCGCGAGCCTGTGGCATGGATACTGCCTCAGGAGGCTCGTTTCCACGAGCGCGAGGTGTTGGCCTACGTGACATTCAAAGACCTGAGAAAGGTGAAGCTGGACGCAAAGGTGCAGCTGACCCCTGCCGACCTGGAGCGCGAGAAGTGGGGCTATGCCGTCGGTACCGTCAAGGGCATCGAGTCGTATCCCACCAACCGCCAGATGGTGGCACAGCGACTGAAGCTGGCCGAGCTGGCCTCTATCATCCCTACCGACAAATCAGTCTATGAGGTGCGTATCGTGCTCGACCGTGATGCCGACGGGCTGGTATGGAGCCGCCGGAAGAGCGAGGGCATGGCCGTCTCCACGGGCATGCCTTGCAATGTGCAGATCATCTGGAATCGTAAGTACGTATGGGAAGTGCTGTTAGGACGAGTAGAGAACACGTTGAATACATTGCGAGGGAAGTCATCCTGTTGGCAGCCAAGACGTATGGTCTGGAACCCAGTGCCTATAAGGTGAGTGCTGAAGATCTGTCGGGCATGGAGCCCGCCATCATCCACTGGAATTTTGAGCACTTCGTCGTTTTCAAGGGCATGCGGAAAGGCAAGGCCTACCTCAACGACCCCGGTATCGGACCGGTAGAGATACCGATGGATGAGTTCAGGCGCTCGTTCACGGGTGTCGCCATGACCTTCGAGCTGACCGACCGTTTCCAGCCCTCGGGCCATCCCACGAGCATCTTCTCCTACATTAAGCATAACCTGAGCGGAGCCAACGAAGCCTTCTGTCTGACTTTTATCTTCACCCTTCTGCTGGCAGTGGTCACGCTGACCCTGCCCCTGCTTACGCGCGTGTTCTTCGACGAGATACTATCGGGTCGAAATGCGCAGTGGGCCACCATATTCTTCTGTCTGATGGCTGCGCTGGCACTCTTCAACTTCATCGTGACGCTCTGGCAGCAGCGCTACTCCAAGCGTATAGCCGGACAGCTGGCGCTGCGAGGCAACATCAACTATCTGCGCCACTTGCTGAGACTGCCCATGAATTTCTTCGCCATGCGCTACGTGGGCGATTTGCAGCAGCGGCAGCGACTCAATGAGACCATCACCCATTCGCTCGTCGAGGTGCTGGCACCGCAGGCTATCAACGTGATGCTGCTGGTGCTGTACTTCATATTGATGCTGTCGTACAATTACGTACTGACGATGATCGGCGTCGCGGCAGCCCTTGTCAACCTCGCCGTCGTACACCACTATGCCGGCCAGCGCCTGAATATGGTCAGAAGTACACAGCAGAGCATGGGTAAATATTATTCCGCCACGGTCAGTTGCCTGGAGAACATCGAGAGCATCAAGGCCGCAGGCGCCGAGGAAGGGTTCTTCCAATACTGGAGCGGGCTGTGGAGCAGAATGTTCAACAAACAGCGCGAGATGCATGTTCAGCAGAGCGAGATGAGCCTGCTGCCGACGCTGACATCGAACCTGCTGACGATGGCGGTCCTGTTGGTGGGAGCGTGGTATATCCTGCAAGGCGACCTTTCCGTCGGTATGCTCATGGCCTTCCAAGGTTTCATGACGGCGTTCATGGCTCCCGTGGAGAAGATTGTGAATGCCGGCCAGCAGTTGCTGGAGATGCGCTCCCAGATAGAGCGTGTGGACGACGTGATGAAGTATCCCGAAGACCAGCATGCCGACGGCGAACATTCGGAGGAGGGCAAGCTGCTGGGCGAGCTGGAACTGCGCGACGTCACCTTCGGCTACAACCGGACGCAGCCGCCCCTGATCGACCATTTCAACCTGCACCTCCAGGCCGGTGAGTCGGTGGCCTTCGTGGGCAGCAGTGGCTGTGGCAAATCCACCCTCGCCAAACTGATATCCGGACTCTACAAGCCCTGGAGCGGCGAGATACTCTTCGACGGGCGTCCCATCGAGAGCATCTCAAGCGACGAGCTGACCAACTCCATCGCCGTCGTTGACCAGAACATTGTACTCTTCGACGACACGCTGTCGCAGAACATCCGCATGTGGGACCAGAGCATCGAGGATTTCGCCATCCTCATGGCATGCAGCGACGCACAGGTACACAGCGACATTATGAACCGTCCCGAAGGCTTGGCTACCAAGGTGGTGCGGGGCGGAAAGAACTTCAGCGGAGGCCAGTGCCAGCGCTTCGAGATAGCCACGGCACTTGCCCGTGAGCCCATGATCCTGATCATGGACGAGGCCACCTCTGCATTAGACCCCACCACCGAGGACCTGGTGATGAGGCACATCCGCGAGATGGGCATCACGCAGATTGTGGTGGCCCACCGTCTGTCGACCATCCGCGACTGCGACCAGATCATCGTCATGGAAGCCGGTCACGTGGTCCAGCAAGGCACCCATGAGCAGCTGATACAACAGGACGGCCTGTACCGACAGCTCATGGAAAACGCATAAGGAAGGAGGAGAATCTGAATATGAGCATATTTTCCAGTCAGATAGAGAAACGCAGGAAGTTGGATGCCTCCACCCTGTTGCGTGAGATCAAGGAAGGCGCTACACGCATGGGATTACACTATGGCGGCACTGTTCCCCAGACCGACAACCTGGCCATCCGCCAGGTGCTGGAAGCACTGAAGATTGTCGACTACGAACTGGAGCCCGACGATGTGTTGCCCTTGGAGCAGCAGTTGCACAACATCCTCCAGGCCCACGGCATCATGACGCGCCAGTTGAGGCTCACTGACGGTTGGTGGCGAGAGGCCTCTGGACCCTTACTGGGCCGTACGCGGAGCGGTAGGTTGGTGGCACTGCTGCCCAAGTGGACAGGCCGCAGCTATTACTTCACCGACGAGGATGGCACCCAGCGGGAGGTGTCGCGGCGGCAGATGAAGGACGTGCTGAAGCCGGAGGCCTACAGCTTCACCAGAGCGCTGCCCCTGCAGCAGCTGTCCAAGCGCCAGCTCATCGCCTTCATCTGGTCGTCAGCGAGCACCCACAGTATGGTTCACATGGTACTTGCCGCACTGTTCGTCGTGCTCCTGGGTATGTTTGTGCCTATGGCCAACAAGTTGTGGCTATCATGCTGACGACTTATATCCGCAATCTGTATATCGTTCGCGTTGAGAACATCGTGGAGATGAACCTGCACAACGCCGTCATGGCACGACTCTTCCTGCTGCCCCCGAAATTCTTCCACTCCCACAGCAGCGGCGAGTTGACTTCCAAGCTGAACAACCTCAGCCAACTATGCCAGCAGATCAACGAGGCGATTGTCGGTGCATTGTTGAGCGGCGCGCTCTCTGTGGTCTATTTTATCCAGGTGGGCATCTATGGCGGACCGCTGCTGATGCCCGCTATGGCACTGTTTGTCCTGCAGGTGCTGATACTGGTGCTCTACTTCCGTAAGGCCACCTATGTACAGCAGCTCTACATCAGAAAGAACGAAGCCCTGAACGGTATGGAGTGCAACCTGTTTGCGGGCATACAGAAGGTCAAGCTCACCGGCTCGGAGACACGCGCCTTCACTCGGTGGCTCAACCACTATACCCATACCGCAAGGGTTATCTACAATCCACGGCTTACCACACGTCTGTATCCCTCGCTGTTGGCGCTGATGAACGTAGGCTCCCTGCTCGTCATCTATGTCTTTGCGCTGCGCACCTCCATCACGACCAGCGACTTCATTGCCTTCACCTCCGCCTTTGGCATGCTGACAGCCGCACTCTCCGCCATTACACAGCAAATCCCTGAGATGACAAAGATTGAACCGCAGCTGGAGAGCATCATGCCCATTGCCGAGGCAGTGCCCGAGGTGTCAGGCTCACATACCCCGATCAAGACCCTGTCGGGCAGCATCGAGGTGAACCACCTGTCGTTCCGCTATCAGGACGACATGCCGCTGGTCATCGACGACCTCTCGCTCAGCATTAAGGCTGGCGAATACGTGGGCATCGTGGGCACCTCCGGCTGTGGAAAGTCCACCCTGCTGCGCCTGTTGCTGGGCTTTGAGAAACCCCAGCGTGGCAATATATACTACGACCACTACGACTTGGAGAAGATTGACAAGAAACAGCTCCGCCAACGGATAGGGACGTGCCTGCAGAACGGCAGTCTCTTCACGGGCGACATCTTCCACAACATCACCATCACCGCCCCCTGGTCCACCCACGACGATGCCTGGGAGGCACTGCGAATGGCGTGTATGTACAACGAGGTGAAAGCCCTGCCTATGGGTCTGCACACCGTCATCAGCGAGGGCGGCGGCGGATTCTCCGGTGGCCAGAAGCAGCGTCTGCTCATCGCCCGTGCTCTGATAGGGCACCCCAACATCCTCTTCTTCGACGAGGCCACCTCAGCGCTCGACAACATCAGCCAGAGGCAGGTGAGCGAGAACCTCGACAGGCTGCACTGTACACGCCTGGTCATCGCCCACCGCCTGAGCACCATCCGCCACTGCGACCGCATCATCGTGCTCAACAAGGGGAAGATTGCCGAGGAGGGCACCTTCGAGCAGCTGATGGCCCGTAAGGGCTTGTTCTACGAAATGAGTCTGCGACAACTTTAGAATGTATAAGCGTAATAGTCAAACTATGAACAAGATATGGATATTATCAAGCATACTATTGCTGACAGCCTGCCAGCAACAAGGCAAGGCAGGTGACTCACCCGAAACCAGCGACACCACAGTCATCGCCACAAGCCAGGATGCCAACACGACAGCCACCGGCAGCACCGCTCCCGTCTTCCAGACTATGGGCAAGGTGGTGGCTGCTCGCTATGCCGACGTGAAGTTTGAAACCGTCCTGCCAGTGACGCGCGTCATGGTACGCAACGGCGACCGAGTGCGTCAGGGGCAGTTGCTCGCCGTGCAGGACTCACGGAGGCAGGAGAATGCCGTAGAGCAGCATCAGCGTGAGATAGAGCAGGCCCGCCTCCAGATGCAGGAGGTAATCATCTCGCAGGGATACGACCCCGATCAGATGGATCGTGTGCCCCAGCGTGTGCGGCATATTGCCGAGGTCAAGAGTGGTCTGCTGATAGCCCAGAACAAGCTGGCGGCGGCGCGCGACGAGTTGAATACCACCCGTGTGACAGCTCCCTTCGACGGCATCGTGGCGAATGTCAAGGCACATGCCGGCCAGCTGGCACAGACAGGGGATGTGGTGTGTCGCGTCATCTCGCCGCAGCAGATGGAGGTGGAGTTTCGGGTGATGGAGAGCGACCTTGGCCGCTTCCCCATAGGCACAGCCATCAGCGTGGTGCCCGTAGCCGACGAGCATGCCCTTTATGACGCCAAGGTGACGGAGATTAATCCCGTGGTCGATGAGCAAGGCACCGTCATGCTCAGAGCCCGTGTGGCTACGCCCAACAGCCTTTTCGACGGTATGCACGTGTCTGTAAACCTAAAAACACCCCAGCCATGAGACATTTCGCCATCGCTCTGATGCTCTGCGGCATCCTCACAGGTATGGCCGAGACCACGGTTCGCCTCGACCTGGAGCGCACCGTCGAGCTGGCCACCGATAGCAGCCTCACCGCTGACCGCTATCGCAGCGTGTTCCACGAGGCGCGCTACGCCTGGCTCTCATGGATGGCTGGTCGCAAGCTGCAACTGGAGCTGAGCACCACCCCGCTGAACTTCGAGCAACTCATGACCCAGCGATATGTCAGCGACACCGACAACGACGAGTATCGCCAGCAGAAGCGACTGCTGTCAAGCGCCAGCGTGCAGGCCCAGCAGGTGATGGAGCCGTGGGGCGGCTCTTTCTATGCCTCGACGGGACTGGCCTACCTCGGCAACTACGGTGACTTTACCCAGCACCAGTTTGCCGTCACGCCCGTCCGCGTGGGCTATCGACAGGAACTGCTGGGATACAATCCCTACCGCTGGAACCGCCAGACCGAACCCATGCGACTCACGGTGGCACAGCAGCAGATGAACTACTCGGTGGAGCAGACGGCTGCTGAGGCTGTCAAGCGATTCTTTCTACTGGCTGTGACGCAAGAGCAGCTGAAGATGGCGCAGGAGCAGATACAGTCGTGCGACACCATCCTCGCCATCGGCAACCGCCGTTTCCGCATTGCGTCTATCTCAAAGGCTGAACTCGACATCCTGACACTGCAACGCTCGCTTGCCGCCACCACCCTGAAGAGTGCCCAACTGAGTCATCAGCAGGCAGTGAGAAGTCTGGCCGTCTGGCTGGGTATGGACGAGCAAACCCGCCTGGAACTGATGATTCCCTCTGTATTGCCCAGTCTGGAGGTGACTGCCAGCGATGCCATAGCCCATGCCTCACGCAACAATCCCAACTATCTGTCCATGCAACTCAAAGAACTGGAAGCCCGACGCGACGCTGAACAGCTGAAGCGCAAGAAGGGACTCAACGCCAGCATCGATGCCTCGATAGGTCTCAACCAGGTGGCTGAACGCTTCGATCAAGCCTTTCGAAGTCCACTGGTGCAGAATCAGGTGATGGTAAGCCTCACCGTGCCTATCGTCGATCATGGAAAAAAGCGCAATGCCTGGCTCGCGGCACAGAGTAAGGCTGAGACGGCTGCGCACCAGCGTGAGGAGCAGCGACGCGACACCGAACTGGATGTCATGCAGACCGTGGCAGAGGTTGACCAGCGGCAGTCGATGGTCGCCGATGCCCACCGCTCACTGCAGATTGCCGAGGATGCCTATACCGCCATGCTGCAACGTTTCATCAGAGGTCAGGCCAACGTCAACGACCTGTCGCTGGCACAGCAGTACTGGCAGACGGCGCGGGTCGATCAGGTCAAGGCATTGCAGGATTTCTGGAACAGCTATTTCCATCTGCGCCTGCTCACACTCTACGACTATCTCAAACGGGAACCTATTCGCCACTGACGCGACAGTTTGGGGGAGCGATTTCTGCAGATTGTCGCAAATGCGCTGCCGTGTCGCATGTAGTTCTGGCGAAAATCAGCAAAAAGTTTGTCTTGCTCGGAAAGTTGTCGTACCTTTGCAATGTCAAAAGGAAACAACGACATTCCTGAGACATTAATTAATAATAAGTCAAACATTTAAAAAATTAAAGATTATGAAACAGAATGAAAAGAACAGCCAGAAGGCTCAGGAGCTGACACTGGAAGAGCTGTAGCCGGTTCCTCTGGTTTGGCATGTTCCAGCATGCGAGCAAACGGATTGTCCTTACGCTTGGGCGGCGTTAGACAAGCTAAACGCCCTACAGCAGACGGTGGAAGCACTTCCGAAACTTGAGTACAATTCACTTTTGCACGGAATTATTTTGTGGGAACGGGCAAAAAAACGTTAAATCATAGTTAAAAACTTGCAGAATCGTTTTTTAAAATGTATCTTTGCAATGTCAATCAGAACAAACGACATCAGAGAGACAAGAAACAGCAAGTTTAACAATTTAAAATTTATTAGATTATGGAACAGAATGAAAAGAACTGCCAGAAGGCTCAAGAGTTGACAAATGAAGAGTTAGAGCAGGTAAACGGCTCAGGTGGCTCAGGTCCAAGTATCCAAGATATATTGAAATCTACCACTGCTATATTGATGTTTCCGTGAACTCACAGAGGACAGGTCCCGCAAGTTCATCAGGAGAACAAGAAGCCGTTAGTTTAACTCTATAAGTATCCATT